>NZ_JAEINN010000003.1 GCF_016342405.1 Maridesulfovibrio ferrireducens
GAATTAGTCATTTGCTTCTCCTGTTAAAGTCAGGATAGCGGCTTAACCGTGTGTCCACAATATTGTAGCAGGATCAGGTATTTGCGTTTAGTGATAAAGACAAAATAAAGCCTCCTAAATTAGTAGTTTAGTCGAGGGTAAATAGAAAATCGTTTAGCTGAATTTCTTAATCTAAATTTAGCATTAAAGGTTTTCTTTGCATAAAGTCAACTTTATTTCCATATAAGGCTAAAAAAATTGTCGTCAAATAAACTAAAACCTGAACTCGAAGAACACACACAGCGAATAAAAGCTTTTGTTAAAGAGCTTGAATTACAGCATAAAGACCTTGGTAATTCTGCGAATATAAGCCGTCCAACAGTGTCGGCATACTTGAAACAAGAAAATCAGCCTTCGATGGTAACTTTATCTAAATGGGTTAAAACCTTTGGATTAAATGGGCATTGGCTTTTGACTGGTGAAGGGGAAATGCTTGTTTCCGGAACTACTGGTGATATAGATGAGGAAGATCCCATTATAAGAAGGATGCGCGAAGCAAAAAGCATTTTAAAAGATGCACCTCCCGAAGTACTTTATGAGGTTATCAAAAACATAACTTCGGGAAATTCGAGCATCGACCAAGAGCAGAAAAAGAAAGCGAGTTAAAGAAAAAAGAATTCCCCATTTGGTTCAAAGGAATGTTTGGACCGAATGGGGAGATTTTTTAGCGGGTTAATATCGAGAGTTGGATTGTAATATGGAGTGACACCCTGAAAGAAATCAATTCTATGAATTCACACCGCATATGGGAAGAAATAATTTTACAGGTTGCAGACGAAGGCGAACAGGTCATAGTTGAAACGCCCATGAAAAGGCGAATCGCTATCATTTCAGCAAAAGATCTCGAACTGCTTGAAAGAATAAAGACTACTGTTGATCAAGAAAGACAAACATCAGAACCAATTACCTATAGCTACAGCCCCGGAGAAATGACTCAGGAAGAAAAAATACAGGCTGTTTATAAGAACGCTCTTTAAATAAATTTCTCGTCTAGTTCAAAGGATTGCTTGGACCTGAATGGGATTTTTAGGAATTGGATGTCGAAGGTTGGATTGTAATATGAATTTAACATTGACAACTATAGATATAATAATTCTAACAGCATTGAAATTACAAATAAATGTTGAATATTATCATTCATAATTTGACAAGATCATACTTTTTTACCTTTTAACACACACAAATACTATGAAATCAATACAAATTGAAAATTTAAAAAGTCTTGTCAAAACACCTAAGATAGAAATTAAACCTATTACTATTCTGGTAGGTAAAAATAGCAGTGGAAAAAGCACCTTCCTGAGAACCTTTCCTCTTTTTAAACAAAGCGTTGAAGAAAACATAAAAGCCCCAATACTTTTTTGTGGAAACGATGTGGACTTTGGTGATTTTTCTGAAATCATAAATAAGAGCACTAAAAATGACTCTATAATATTCACTATTGAATCAGAAATTGAACAAGCATCTTTACTAAACAATGCTTATAGATATACCTTTAACTATAGCAAATTCATAAACAGAGATGATAATGAAATTCTTCCTATAAAATTCATATCTAAAATAAAAAACAAAGTAAAAAATATCCGTAATACTTATTTAGAATCTTTTGAAATTTCTATAGCGGATCAAAATTTAAACTTTAAATTTAACGAAGACTCGAAATTGATTGATCTTAATATCAACAATGAAAGCTTTAAAAAATTTATAGATGACATATATAGTACAAATTCTGGATTAGTACCTAATCTTATAACTAAAATGTCAATAGAGAAAAATTACTTATTCTCTCTAAGCACGATGTTTCCGCAATTCCAAGAACAGTCTCGTTATGAACGCTTATTGAAAATAATCAAAAAACACGTCTATAATACAACTAGCAATGAAAATATTGCCGACATTGTGCGCTCCATATCAATAGGTTCCAAATCTTACACATTATCGAGCTGTAAAAACGATTTTCTAAAAACTAAAACTTGGCTTAAAAGAGCTGAAACTTGGACTACAGAATCCAAAGATTTTCAAAGTGTTAACAATGCCTTATTATTTGAAAACTTTATGAGTATAGTAAATTTTATTGGCAACCATTTTAAATCATACTCTCAAAGAATTAACTACATAAGTCCTTTTAGAGCTTCTCCAGAAAGATACTACCGCCATCAAGAGTTAGCTGTCCATAACATAGATCCGCAAGGTAAAAATACAGCAATATTCCTTGACAACCTAACTTCAAGCCAAAAAAAGAAATTAGAAGAATGGACCGACAACAATTTTAATATAAAACTTAAAACAACATACAAATCAGGTCATCTTTCTATTGAACTTAAAGAGAATGAATCTAATTTTTATATAAATATAGCCGATATAGGATTTGGATATTCTCAACTTCTGCCTATTATTATCCAACTTTGGTTCAAAACAACTGAAGATAATAAAGACATAAGCTTTAATACTGGATACGAAACATTCGCTATTGAGCAGCCAGAGTTACACTTACACCCCAAAATGATAGGACATTTTACAGACTTACTAGTAAAACTTATATCTTCAAACCGTTTCAAAAAATCCAATATTAAACTAATTATCGAAACTCATAGCAAATCCTTTATTAATAGAATTGGTCAGCACATAGCTAAAAAAAATATTACTCCTGACTCAGTAAATGTCGTTATATTCGACAATAAAAACGGCTACGAATCAAACATAGACATTGCCAAATTCAATGATAAAGGAATGTTAAAAAACTGGCCTGCTAACTTCTTTCTTCCGGAGCGGTTTTAAAATGATTTTTGAAATTGACTCCAGCATATCCAATTTTCTTAAAAATGAGACCGGAAATCGTGATTTAACCATGAAATGTTTAAAGAAGGTCGAGGCTCTTCTATTAAATGCTAGCGATGGAAAAAATGTTATCTTTTTTGAAGATATTGAAATTATAGAATCATTAATTGACTGCGGAAAATTTTCAGAACCGACTGGTTATTTCCTTGAATACCTAAGAGAAAACTTTGCATCTACAGGATCATTTATAGAATTAACAAGTAGACACATCAAAATTGTTTTAGAATGTGAACCCGAAATCATTATTAATGACAAAAACCATACTATAGTAACATTACCTATTTCTAAACTTGATCAATCTTTTTTTGGCAAAAGCGTACTACTGACTGAAAATCTGGTCGACGGTAAATTTTATAAAAGAATAACACAATGCTATTGCAATAATTGCGGACAAAATATCGATTTTGATTTTGAACTAAAACATGGTGGAGGCCATACCACTGGAACAGTCTTTAACGAGACTTTTAGCAATAAAGATAAAAATTGCTTATGCATTGTTGACTCAGATAAATCTCATCCCGAATGTAATTGCAAGGAAACTGCTAAAGCTGTTGTAACTGAATATAATAATTCAGATATAGCTAAATTTATATCAGATTACTATATACTGGAAGTAAAAGAAGCTGAAAATTTAATCCCACAGGAGGTAGTTGATAAAATAATTGCCCCTCAGCTAATTGATAATTTGGATATTTATAAGAAATTAAGCAACAAAGGCGCACAATTTTTTGACTGCAAAAAAGGAATTAATCGTAAATTTCTTATAAAAACTAGAGACACCAAAAAATTAAATTTTTGGAAAGAAGAACTTCAAGGAATTGATAATAATGCTGAACAAATTTTTTCTAACATTAATGACAACCCTACAAATTGTACCGGGATCTGCAACGAGTGCCCAAATAAAAGCTGTAGGCAGTTATACTGGGGTGGGATTGGAAATAAGATTTTAGACAACTCCATTGAGAATATCAATAAAAACGAACATTATTCATTACGTGAAAACATTCAAAAGGAATGGGAAACCATTGCCAAGAAAATAATTACGTGGTCAATTGTTCAACCCGAGTATCGATTTATGTAAAAGGTCATCATCCAAAATGAATATTCAGAAAATCATAATTTTTCGAAAAATTATCTTCTTCATACCCACGATTTTTTTCCACTCAGATCAGAAATGTCTCCGCATAGAGCGTCCGAGACTACATAACGTAGCTACAAAGACTGAAGCCCGCTGCTCATTGCAAACGGGCTTCAGTCTTTATTCAATATTATCAGCAGTGATAGTGATCAATTCTGGATTACCTAACTGAGTATATTTTAAACACTCAGGGAACATAAACTCTTTACGAATATACTCTTGAATATCATCAAAGCTAATACCCGCGGTGCATGCCAAATGTTGAAGAATTTTTTCGTGCCAATCTGGATGCAAAGGATTAATTTTCATATTTACGAAAAATCTCAATTGTTCAACTTCGTTCGAAGTCCACTCGTACTCTTCCTTCATTGAATCTATCAATTCAGTATAATAAGACATCTTCAATAAACCAGAAACAAATGATGACCACCTAATATCCTGTTTAAGTTTGAATAGATGTATATATAAAAATGATGAAATACGAATAAGCAGTCTTGAGACAAAAATGGCTGACTCTCGAGCAAGTACTGGTAAAGCACTACCAATAACGGTCTTTGCACCAAGCAAGAACATTGCATTAGCGGTACTGTAATGATTGTTGTCTATGGGGCATGTGTCACAAACACTTAGAATAACTATTGGAGAAACTTGCACATTACCAATTAGATCGGATACAGAGACTTTTTCATCTTTAAGTGCCAACACTCCCTCGCCATTATCGTCGTGCCCCCCGTGCATATTGAAAATAGTGATAGCACAGCTATTTTCATTTAACACTTTGATAAGTTCGTTACAATTGTCTACTTCAACATGCTTAACTTTTATATTAATTATTCCTTCCTCATGATTTATAATTCCTGAACTAGAGCTTAAAAAACCACACGTTTCTAAACAAGTTTTAAACTGGTTCTTCAAAGGATCAAAATCGTCAAACGAACTTATAACAAGAATTTTCTTAAATGCTTGAGGAGAAAGACCTATATTCTCTGTATCAAGTAAAACTTTAGACGCTACAACCCCAGGTGAGATATTAACCCGACTGACTTCATCCCTTATCATAAGAGGTAAACCATTGCGATCTAACCATTCTATTGGCAAATTAGAAATTAACTTCAAAGAGCAGGTATGATGATTTTTAAAATAATCAAGCCTGTCATCAATATCTACCTCAAACTTAGATATTAGTAACTTAAACGCTTCATTCATTTTATAACTACGGCCCCTATCAATTTGGCCTATTATTTTTAATAGCGGATAGTAATCTCTAGACAATAATGGCAACTTAATATTTGGAACAGCATAGCTAGAAGCACCAACAGCAATTAATTTCTCAATTAAATAACGCTCGGACAAATACTTATCCTTTTCAACATCTCCTGTGGTTCCAGAATATTGAAGCCTATCTTTTTTAAGATTCTTAATAGCAGCATCTAAACCATCTACATCATCTAAATCATTGTCTCTAAGCTTCTTTTTGCTGTAATTTGATTTATTTATATGAAATTTAACATCATAAGATAGATCTGAAAGAATAAAGTCATAAATAGGCGCTTTATTATCCCCAAACGAGACATTAGATATAATTTTAGAACGAATATTGTTTATGAGATTAATACATCCTACAACATTTGATTCACTCCATTCCGCACTGTTGCTAACCTCATTAAAAAGAACTCTCATTGATTTTAAAACAACTAAATTTGAATGAGTATAAAGAGTTTTTACAAATTCACAATCTGTCCCAATATAATCACTGCGAGATGCCTCTGATACTAATTTCTCAATTTCATTTTTAGCATCTTGACAAACTCCACCAATCTTCGAAACTAAACTCTCAATAATATCTCGAAAAGAAATTGCATTAACATCAGAGAAGTTGTATAAATCTAAATCCTTACGCGTTGACAAAGTATTAGACATATATAAGACAGGAGCATCAACCATTGAATTAATCTCAGTAATGAAACTCAAAGAATCAACTATCACACAATTAATTTGTGATTTATAATGAATAAATTCATCAACACTTTGAATAAACTTAATGCGATACCCACTAGTATGCCCATTAATTCTTTTACAAAGATTATTCTCCTTCGAGTCATAAAGTTCATAGCAATCAATAGGTAACTCTAAAACCTTGTTAATAACATCTGCCCGCTCTATCAATTCAACAACGTATTCATTATAAAAACTCAAGCTTTTACTCTCTAAAACTATAAAATAAGAAAACATAAGATTATCAGAACTAAAATCTTCGTCACTTAACATGTTGTCTCCTTTTTAAAAATAATATTAATTATATTATAATATTACAAAGAAGACAACTAATTCTCCATCACCCGCCTAACAACCAAATTCCGCTTCTCCAAAAGCCCATCAATCTTCGCCCGTTTCTCATCCTGAGTAAGCTTCCGAGAACGATGAATCTGGCGCATGGCAGTTTCGATCTGGCCGAGTGCGCGGCGTAGCTGATTGTAAGGCTGGCGTTTAGCAAGAATCTTTCTGTTCTCCGGATCTTTCACCAGAGCTTTGGCTTTAGCCGCTTCGCCAGTTTTTGCGTAGTTCATTACAGTAGAATAAAGTTCATCGGCTTCCTGAACCATGTCGTATAATTCTGTCAGGTGGCGGCTATGCCTTGATGGTGTAGACCTGTAGAAGCTTTTGATTATCGGCATGTCGTCTAGACGTCTGGACGGCAATTCCGGTGCATCCACCATTTTGCGGGTAACAATGTCCGCCATACTCATCACATAAACACCCAGCGTTCCGAAATAACCATTAACCAGATGCTCGATACGCTTAGGACTGGTTCCGGTCTTTTCTCCGATTACAGCTGCGGTTTCGCTGGTACGATGATCGCGCTGTGCTCCGGCCTGAAGCCTTTTCAAACGCATGGGAACGATCGCTCTGCCAGTGAAGAAACTCTTGTCTGCCCACTGCTCCAGAACAGGCGTTACAATCTGCGGAGTGCCTACAGAGAATGTCTGCGTCAGCATAAACTGAAGACGGTCACGAAGCAGATCCCCATCCTTACCATTCAGCGAATACTCGGTTAACCGTTCCGGCAGAGTCCCGAAAATGGCCCCGATCTCAAAAGGCTTAGGCATTCTGAAATGCTTATCTTCCACAAAAAAGTGATAGTAATTGTCCCGGTCCCAGTGTTCCAGCTCCTTAAACTCTTCCCGATCCCGATTATTAAGATAGAGCAGCACAGAAGCCAGCGCGACCATTGCGCCCTTGGTCATAAATCCGGACGGATTCTCATAAGCCCCTCTGCCCAGTCGATTCAGCCCGACCATTCTTGCACCGAAAAACGGAACAGTTTCACAAAGAAATCGTGTGGCCAGCCAATCACCGCCCATGGAATAATCCATGATGTCCTTGGCTTCATAAGCAGCTTCAAGATGGGTTCCACCTTTTTTCTTAACTCCTTCATAAAGCCGTGCGCGGGTTGCATTCTCAAATGCAGAACCTAAATCCTGCCACTTCATCCAGCCCAACTTAGCAAACTTGGCCAACTTTTTCGGAGTGTCGAGGATAGAGTCAGGATCAACTTTGTGCTTCTTTACCAACTTCTCAACCAACAGCTTTGCGGCCGCAGGATCATGCCCAAAGGCATAGCCTCCATGAAAAGCTGCTCCGGCGGCCATCATTTTAACGGTGTCTTCATCATTACTAAGAGTTTTGATTGCGCCCTTAAATGAACCGACCACAGGCACAAACGTTCCAGTGCGATCCACACCCCACGCATGAACCGTATCACGCACAATATTGCGAATCATAAAATCAGGAGTGGAAGTAACTCCGGTTGTCAGCATCCGCTTAAACAGCCGGGCTGTTTTCATTCCGAAATTATTCCAGGTCTTCAAGTTTACGGAAGTCAAAGCCCTGAGCAGGAGCGGATCAGCGATGTGGTAATAAACAGGCTTGCCATCCCGCAGCACGGAAACAACATCTACTGCATCCGGCTTTACCATTCTGAAAACAGTCTGCAAGGAATCGCTCTGCGCTTTGGTCATTTTAGCAACAGCGTCAGCATCCCCGTACACCTTCACTAAGGATGATCGCAAAGCCTGTCCTTTCAGTTGAAGCCCTTCCCACTTAAATTCTGCATTGGTTGCAACCCCGATATTTTCAGCATTGACCATGGCCAGCTCCATGGCTCTATTCTTCACGGAACTGTCGATCAAATGCGAAAAGTTGCGAATGATGTTTTCAAACGGATCACCAAGGTTCGAAGTTCCACCCCGTAGCCGGCGAATACCTGAATACTGATTAGCAATTCCCTTGCTACCGTGTGGAGACTTAACGCTGGACTTCTCTTCACCTGTTTCATTGATACGATAGAAAGGAATATACTCATCATGTTCCCAGAGAGTACGGCCAGCTGCGTTAATAACTCCGGCATCCTGAGCAAAATCCAGAACCTTAGTTTTGAATGCGATATACTTCTGCTGAACCGCTTCATATTGCGCTTCACGTCCAGAATTAAGACTGCAAAGTTCATCTATTTCCTCTTCAGTAAACAGATTCTCGCGCCCTTCCGCCATAAGCTTTTTAGCGCGCAGCCCCACCAGCCAACCAGTGAATCTATCCAGCTCATGAGCAACCGGCTCAAAGATAGTTGCCAGTCCTTCGCCCTCAACATCCATAGCCCCTTCTCGCCAAATCGGTGCGCCATGCTCTATGACGGCCGCAATCTGATCAGCATGAGAAGTGGACATTCTAGCCGCCACATAAGCGGACTCTTCTAAATCTGTAACTCCGGCCGCCTTATCCAGATCCTTGAGCGAAGCAAAACGGTCAAACATACCCTGACTAAACTCAGTGGCCATGAAATCACGAATGCGCCCTATGCGATCGCTGATAGTAGTTTTTTCTTTGGCTTGTCCTATCTTGGCCATAGCAGGCTCACGAACAGGATTTGAACGGGAATAAGAAACGGCTTCAGCTCCCCCTTTCGGTGAAGGAGAAGTTGAACCATCGCCGTGAACTGTCCAGAAAACAGCATCCGCTACAAGCTTGTTTATTTCACGGCGAGTCAGCGAACCTGGCAGACGTATACGAAGTTTGGCCAGCCATTTCATGACGGCATCAACGACCTTACGCCATACACTTTTTTCACGCTGCGTCAGAACTTCATTCTGATCCACCTTTTCAGCAAGCTGGGCCAAGTATTCATGACTGGCCAGATCTCTGCCTGAATCAGTGAAAAGGTCATAATCATAATCCAAAGCTATATTTTTAAATTCTTTACTGTGCTTTGCGGCTCTCCCCACCTTACGGAGCAGCTGCACATAGTCACTATCACCAAGAAGGCCGCGCAACCCGTGATGCGCTCCCTGTTCGTGCATCCAAAGTTCAACAGCTCGTTTACGCGAGAAAACATTCTCCGCAACCATCCAGACCTTTCCAGTCTTAGGATCATTGCAAGCTTCACAATAGCCGCCACCCTGCGCATCAAATGCCGTGCGGATATGTTCCGGAAGATCTTCGAAAGTGTTGACCACTTCCAGAGGCAACGCGTTTTCAGCTCGTGCCTGTAATTCCTGCACAGCTCCGCGCACGGATCTGACAGAAGTAGGATTACGAATAGTAGATGTCTTGGAAAAATGGATTGGATTGCCGTCATGACGTCCTGACGTTTTACCGTCTTGACGGCTGGACGGCTTGCCGTTTTGCTGTCTGCCATACTCAGCAAGTACGGAAACAAGGGAATCACGGACTTTCTGGATATCTCGGAAGTAACGGCTGGACTGATCGCTTTTACCAAACACAGCCAAAACCTTATCAATCATGCGGCGAATTTTACGAGCTACACGGCTAAAAAGCGTAGGTTCTTCAGTTGCCAGTTCAAGCCAGAAATCAGGGTCCATGAACTGTTCGCCTGAAAAATCAGCGAGAAGTTCTTCGTAGGACTGACTTGAAGTAAGACCTTTTTCACCGGTACTACGCGCCAGTTCATTTATTTCATCATGATATTGTTTCCAAGAATTGCCCTTACGCTGAGTCTGAGCAATCATGGACAACTTATTATATAAGACAGGCGCGTCTCGTTTCAGATAGTGAACTATCTCATGACCAAGTATAAGAAGGTGTGGTTGATTTGCATCCGGACGTAGAAAAACAGTATTACTCCAACGAGGCGCATACCCTTCACCGTGGAGTATTCTTTCATCGGAAGCTATAAAAGCGACTTCCTTTCCAAAAATAGAAGCTATTTTTGAGAGCTGTTCGGGTAAGCCTTTAGAAATTCCTCTCGAAGATTGCTGCTGTGTTCCTTGCCTATTATCTTCTCTGGCTTGAACGCCTTTTGCTTCTTGCGGCAGGCTAACACTGTTTTCTGTCTTTCCGCTGCGGCCTTGGCCTCCCGCCTTCTGTCGTCTTCCTCGCAATCCAGATGAATTATCATCGGACGGTCCCCCGGTTTCCAATTCGGCCCCAGACATACTCTTGCGCCTGACTGAATCGCCCTTCGGGTCAACTTCAAATATGCTTCCCTCCGGGAAGCTCCTTCCAATTTGTTTTTGAAGTCCTCTTTGGAGACGATCAGCTCTATCGGTTCTTCTGGGGTTTTCATAGGTACTCCGGTCTACTGGATCAATTGAACCTCTTTTATCACTGAGTGATGCCGGAAGTCTATCCAGTTCTTGAGCTATCTTTTGAGCTTCTACCTTATGAGAATCAACCTTAAACCCAGTCCCGCCATCCATGAGAACTTGCAGCCCTTCGGACAGCTTGGCCGCACTCATTGTAGCTCTCATCCGATTACTTACAGAATAGAAATCTCCACCAATGGCTTGAAGCAGCGAACTGTTGAGATAATATTTACCACCTGATCCTTTTGCCTTTGGTGTAAACATCTCATATGAACTTCCTCTTTTTTGAACTTGCAGCATACCGTCAAAACTTTTGACAATCCCTTCACCGTCTGTTTCATCAAAAAAGGCAAGGACACTTTGAGGGCTTGCCAGAGCTACAGGCTTGTTGCGCTCAAAATCTTCTGCCTTGAAATCTTCCGGCAAAAGAACCCCAGGCTGATTGCGACCTTCATGATCCGTAAAAGTAATGATCTTGCCTTTGTTTCCCAGGGCAGCGTAGCCGGCAAGAATATTTCCAGTTGCAATATGTCTCTTTTCTCTTGTTTCTTTCTGTCCAATATCGAAATTAGGAAGAAAGGATTCCAAGCTATAACTCAATTTAGATATCTGAATCTTACTGGAAGCAGAATCCTGTACACCGGAAGACAGTCTGGAAAGAGATCCAGAATACAATCTGGTTGCATCGGTAAGAGCTATTCTTACTTTCCACCGGCTTAACGCTGCGGGGTTGTCAGATTTTCCTTTGCGCTCAATTGAGAGAACAACCCCAGTATGAGTGCCTTCCTGATTGGATAAAACAACAATTGATCCAGGCGTATACCCTGTTACCATCCTGATTGTTTGATCATATGCAGTCTGAGCGCGATCTAAAGATCTTTCCTGTACGTCTGAATTCGTTACCGTATTTTTTATATGGTCAGTATAGGTTGAAAACTCTTCCTTTAATGTAACAAGAGTTTCCCTCGTCTGTCTTACTGCGTGCTTAACCAAATCAGCAACACTAAGAGTGTCTTCTAAATTATTGGCAGAAGCCAGTTGCTCTTTAACCTGCTTGCTTGAGTATGGCTTCCCTATCTTTTTTACATCCATACGGATAAGTTTAGATTCTCTTTCAAAAGGAGAAGAACCACCTTTCCCCGGTGTAAGGCTCTTTTCACTGAGAGGAATTGCATCAAGCTCTAAGTGTGACGCCTTCATGCTCGAAACACCGCTACGTTCCAAGTTCTCCATGTATTCACGATACTCTGATTCAAACAGGTCGTAGAATTCCTCTTGCTCCTTAACAGGCAAGGCGGGGATTCGACCGGTAACCTTTCTGGCTCCGCCGATTAAATCCTCCTTTCCAAAATTCTTCAAAGGCTCGCCAAGCTTGCGGTGAAGCTCCCTGTTTTCAGACAACATCTCAGCTATAATTTTGTCACCGTGCTCATTCATAAAATCGAGAGTTTCACTTGAAGAAACAGCAGAATCGCTATCGGCTGTTGTGCTGGCATTTAGAGAAGCCATTTTCTTTTGCAAAACGGCCGCAGGTCTTTTTTCTGCGGGGATGTCTGCGTTAAGAAGAGTGAATCCCGGCAGCTCAACTTGTCCAGTTCTATGGATACGGCCGAGAGTCTGCATAAATGTATCAATATTTTTCTCAGCCTGAGCAATCAACATTCTGCGCGGCCGGCGATCTTTAAACTTCTCGCTTGCATGAAGAGATAGCCCGGTAGAACCTGCACAATTGATAATAACCGCATCAATCGATCCGTCATTAAAACCGTCAATCACGGTTCGCGGAGCTGGTTTTTTACGCCGGTAATATGTCGGTGCATCCGCCTCACTATAATCTATGGCATGTTCACGTCCGGTAATTTCGTCTACCACATATCCCGAATTCACAAGCTCTTGGCGAATGAAATCAATCGGACTCATGGGCAGACCGGACATATCAATACCTTTAATTGTTTTCAGAACTGAATTGAAATGTCTGGTTGCCAACGGGCCTAGCTCATCGTCCGTCAGGCTACGGGTTACCTTTTCTCCCATAGGATCACCGACAACAATCTGCCTTGAACGATACAAATACCGTTCGAGAAGATCTCCAAAATTAATATCTATAATTTGACCGGGAGCAATTTCGTTATCTTCGGTATAGTTTTTTACCATTGACCCCATGGTATTTGCCAAGGCGATAACGGGTTTTTCCCCGCGTTTTAAATGCTCTTTTGCCATATCAACAGTTGCCTGGACCTTGAGACAAAGAAGCATCTGATCAATGACATTGTGCATAAGGCTGGTGAAGTTAGTGCTGTCCGCTCCGGCCTGCCCTATTGAACCGTCACGAAGAACATTTTCTCCGGAAGATTTTAAACCGTTATCTATAACTTCGAGAGATGCGGACTTAAGGTCATCAAATTCAATAATCCCCTGCATAACTTTGCCAACTCCGTCAGCAAGATCCTTTGATGCAGGAACCGACTTCGTATCAAAAGTCACTCCATTAAAAGAACGTTCCCTGCGAACATATTGACCGGATTCTGTGAGCATTGTTGCAACAACCTGCTGCATGGGAACGCCACCACTTGCGATAGCTTCTCCGAGCTGGGAGATATCATCCACGGCTTTAACCATGTCCGTTTTAAAATACAGATCCATCACATCGGGACGTTTTGCGTATGTGGCACTTGAATAAAAAGCACCATGAGGACTAACTTGAAGGATATCTCGAATAAGTTTGGAACGAGGAATTTTGCCTTTCGCAGGTTTAGCAGGACTTCCGCCAGCGTTATGACTTTCGTCCAGAATAAACATAGCTCTTGAAGCTATACCATTAATGAATTGCTGACGAGGATTAGGCTTATTACCAAGAGATTGGAGCTGATTGTAAGTAGTGAAAACAACGGAATATTTATCTGTTGCTTCATTCACAATATCCAGCATGAGTTTACGTTTTTTAGCAGGAGAGTGTTTATCAGTATGACTTCCGTCACCTTTTTCAAAAACACTATCTTTCTTGTCGGTATTTGTAATAAAAATACCATCCTGAGATTCACCAATATCCTCCATGTCACGGATCATATCTCCATAGAGGTTTGGTTTTTCAGTAAGGAACACAGGGATAATACCATTACGTTTGGCATATCGGATAATGGCAGCGTTAACACGCCCCTTGCCTATCCCCGTCTGGTCACCAATAATAAAACCTTTGCCATCCTTGAAGTTGGATATAGCAAGCGCAACCGAGTCAATCTGCTCAGCTGCTAAAACTTTACCCAAACCATCAACGCTATACCCTAACTCTTTGGCAACAAAGTTATCAATATTACCATGTTTCTTTTCTAATCTGGAAAGTGCTTCTTCTGTAGCCTGAGCCATATTGCGAGGCGTAAGAACCTGCATGGAAGTTTGGGCAGAGGCAGGACTGTAACCAACCTGAAATTGAGTCTCTACCTCTCCATTCCGTACCCGGCTACCGTCAGTGCCCATTCCTCCGCGCTGAGATCTTCTTCCCTCGGATCCGGATCGTCCTTCCCTCTCGGAATTCCCTGGAGAGGAAACTCGCCCCCTACCAGTGAGAAGTTCTCCGTCATTTGAAGTTTCAAGGTTTCGTTTTTCTCGATTAGAGTCAGTCCCAGAAGATATCGATTGTCCTTGTTCAGTTTCCCCACTGTATCCCCGAACCTCTCGAACAGAATGCGCTCCACGAGGTGAGCCGCTTCTATCGGATCTTCCTCCCGTTCCAGCATCAGCTGCATTCTCACCGAGAGAAGAGTCCAGTAATAGGCTTCCGTGGACACTATCTCCACTCCCTCGGGAAGATACACTCTTGTTATCATCTGGTCCGTCGGATTTTCTCCCGGCCAGCTCTCCGGAACGGCGTAAAGGTTCCCGATCTTCGGAAGTCTTGGATTGTCTTGCCAGGCCATGTAATTTCTCCTCAAGTTCTTCAAAGGATTCATAAATATGCGGAAGTTCAGCAGCAGGCTGAGGTCGAGATGATTTTCCCCGCCCATCTATCACGATAATATCAATCGGATATGCAGCACCTTGTCTGCTATACATTTTACCGTCGATGGAAAAATGGTCAACTACATTATACTCATTAAAAAGAGTTGCATAAAATGCTCTTTGTGTCTGAGCGCGGTACTTCTTAACTCTGGTTGCAGATTCTCCCTTTTTACCGCCAATAATGAGAACGGCTCGCCCGTCATCTTTCATAGCCTTTAAAGCCTGAAAAACTATTGCGTGATCAAGTTCCTTTGTCCGGTAACGATCGCCAACTCGCCATTGAATAGACTGCCCGTCTTCTTTTCTTACCCGGCCAAAGGGGGGATTCATAATAACAGAGTCAAAATCTTTACCTGGGAAAAACTCTGTCGCGTCTTCCTTATGGACGTTCTTAAAATTAAAGAACTTTTCCAGACTTGAAACCCTTTCTTCATCCAACTCATTTACAACAGTGTTCTTTTCACTTGCAGCCAGGGCAAGCATCCCATTACCGGCTGTTGGCTCATAAACCGAACTTTTCTCGTTTATTCCTGCAAGTTCTGAGGCGAGATAAGCTATAGGAGCAGGAGTGCTGTAAGCCTGATTTGCAACAGAAGTACTAGATCTTACTCCGAGATTCGGCTGTCGCTGATACAAATCTACAAGCATGTTGTATATTTCTATATTTGAAAATTCACCCGAACGCCCGGCCTCAACTTTTAGTCTTGCAGTTAGAACCGTTGCAACCTCAAAAACTTCATCGAATTCTTTGGCGGCCTGAGATCCTGGAGCAATAGAATATTCTACCCCTCTTTTTTTCAGTTCACTTTCAATGAAGTTACGAGCCTCGGTTATTGACTTAAAATTTCGTCCAGACTTCAGTTCCTCAACAACAATATCAACTGTCATAGACCTTACATCGTTAGATTCAGGCTCTATAAGTTTATTCTCTTGAAGGCTTTTGTCTCCAATCTCTTCCCTGACGAACTTCTCAAAATAAGGACGTCCCTTGGGAGACAAGGTTTTCAAGGCTAACTCAGCAAAATCGCGACCGGACTTACCAGCTGCAACAACTTCATCCCATGCTTCTCGCAAAAGCGGCTTAATCTGGGGCCAAAGAGGATCTGAATTTTCTATCGGTTTAAGTGAAAGGTGACCACTTTGCCCACCAAGAAGATCATTAATTTTAGAAAAGGCCTGGGCTGCTTTAGTGAGGTGTCCGGCAACTTCCTTTGCTTTCGCTTTAGGATTAACTTGAACATCCGTAAGGGTCTCGACAGTTTCATCCGCCGCTTGCTTGGCAAGAATATCATCAACCCAACCTTCCAAGCGAACCCACTTCTCTTTGTCGGCTGTCATCCGTGGATTAAAGTTAGGAGAAACAGTTCTAGTATATGAATCCCTTGTTGCAACATCTTTAATCTGAGCTATTTTTTCAAGAACACCCTTGTGCCAGACTTTATATTCCTTTGGTTTTTTTGAGCTACGAGTCTCACGACCTTTCACCTCTTCAGCTTTTGATGCGGCTTCATCCCAAAACCCCATAAATTCATCTGCACTTGTCTCAGTTGCAAGCCTATCTGCTGGTTGAGCTACACCTTCTTCCTGCTGCAATTCCTGAACAGCAAGATCAAAAATATCTTCCTGTGCCAGCTCCGGCACTGCTTCAAGTTCTGACGTCTGGACGTCTGGACGGTTTGCCGTCAAGACGTCTTGCGATCCTGACGCTTCAATGACTTCCGGACTTTCAGAAGGAGAACCTTGTACCCCGTTCCCTTCCTCCAGCTCACGCACAGCAGTGTTCCATGAGTCTTCCAGTGAACTGTCCCATTCTCTGTTAAAAATAGCTGCTTCATGCTGCTGAGGATCAAAATCTGGATGAGGAACAACCTGCGGCTCAATCGGATCAAACATTGTGGAAGCTTCACGGAACTGCTTTTCACGGAAGGTATCAGCGTATCCGGCAAGACCTCCCTTGAATCCCGGCACAACTTCCGGATCCGCACTTCTAAAAATATCAGCCCCTTCAAACGGGGTATAAACATCCGGCTCCTTTGAAGAAGACAACGAACTTGAATCATCAAACGATGACGGCCGCCATCCTTCACGCATTGCCATTTCTCGTTCAATGCGCCCCTCAAGTTCCGGTTCTGGCTTAAACCTGTATCGATCCTGAATATCAGATTTCAAGTCAGTCATCCCCTGCGGAGATTCATGCTGAGAATCAATTAAATCTTTAAGCCCAAAACCTTTTTCTGTTTCTTTGCCTAAACTCTTTTCCTGCTTCCCATAAAACTCACTCATTTTTTGTGCAGGAGTACGGGTATCAGGCGCAGCGGCTTTTTCTAGCTGAAGACTCTTTTCCCCATCCAGCAGGTCAACAGTCATCCCCTGTTTAACCTGTTCAATGCTGGCCATCATCTTTTCATCAGAAGCTTTTGCTTCCTCCGACAATCCGGCAGGGCCGGACATGACCGAACCGCCTGCGCCTGTCAGTGCGGCCGGACCAATAACGTTCACGCCCTCTTTGGCGGCCTGTTTCACACGCTCAAAAACACCGGGCTTCATTTCTCCGGTCGTTATGTAATGAGCAAGATCCTTTGAAATAGATTCAGCCGGTTCTTCAGCCCATTCGCTTATTCCTTCAACAGCTCCGGAAGTGACATGCTTAGCAGTTTTGGCAGCAACACCTGGTCCCGCTTTGGAGAACATTTTTCCAAAGGAAATTGCATTCAACCCTGCACTGGCCAAAGCCATCATTTCACCGGCGCGAGCTGCTTCCTTTTCACTTCCGCCTTTCTCCAAAACTTCACGGTATGTACTGGTTCCTTCCAGCGCACCACCGCCAGCTCCAGCTCCGAGAGCCTGACCGATTCGCGCCAGCCGCTCTAAAACTTGCGGGGTTAGACTCATAGCCTTACCACCAACCTGAACGACCTTCCCCACAGCCGCACCGGGAATCATAGCCGCACCAAGAGAAGGCGCAAGATTACCAACCTGATATCCCCACCAGTCGCCACGGGCTAAAAGTGACGGATCATCCATAACATTGCCCTGTAAACGTTTAGGAGCTGCATAGGATTCGCGAACAGGCTTGTAATAATCAGCGATAGACTGACCGGCTTCGGCAACAGAATCACTTCCAACGCGATTGCCCAGCCACTGCATACCACCACCGAAAGATTCACCTAGTCCGGCTTGGCCGGCAGCAACACCACGCCCCATTTCAACAACAGGAGCGACAAGAGGATCTAGCATTCCGAATCCATATCCGGCAGTTTCATCCGTTTGTGAGTCGGCTGGAATTAGTCCAGCACTATTCGAGCTTGTCGACTCAAAAGAATAAACCGGACTTCCATTTTCAGGAGAGTCCGGCATTAAATTCTTTCTATTTCCTTCAGCTTGAAGTTCGCTGACAGCCTGATCGAAAAGTTTATTCATATCCATATCAGCCACCATATCCCCGTTCACTGATTCCAGAAGGAATTTTCTTAGATCTCAACTCGGACTTACTTTCAAGAATCCTGCGTGCGCCTTGAATACCATGCTGCTTGATAAGTAATTTCACTTCTTCAACCTGTTCGCGGTGCGCAGGATCTTCAGCCGGAACAAAGTTAGATCCAGCTTTCAATATTTCCTGATAAACTCCTACCGCCTGTCCTGCGGATTTAAGTCTTGCCTTATCGGTTTCGGACTTAGGAACCCAATGTCCACTTTTGTAATCATCCACTAATTTAGAAGCATCATTAAGCGCGTTATAAAAAGGACTTTCTTTATCTTCAACCCACGAATCAATAGATGCCATCGTATCAAGTGTTACTCCACTCTTTACAAACGGTTTCAAAGCATCACCAAGAGCTTTCCGCATATCACCGACTTTCTCACGCGCCTGCTTATCCGGCAGTCCTTGTGTTTCAGCACGAGTTTTACCTGTATCCGCATAAACTTTACCAGTCTGGGCTTTAGTATGAGCGATATCGGCCCCGGTCTTAGCCAGTCCTGCACGCTTTTCACGCAGATCAATTGAAGTACGAACATAACCGGGAAGCTTTTCCAGCGAATCAACCATTGAGGTGCGGCCGTTATCTTCATCAAGCACCACGTATTGAACGCCCCGCGAGTAATCGAGACTGTTCTGCGGAACTGCATGAATGAGATGGCCTTGCTTGTTTACCATCGGGATCCACTTCGAAGGATCTTTCATAACTTCGGCATTACCCTGACGGGTTGCTTCCATGTATCGGTCAGCGGCTCCGGCAAAAACAGGATTATACGTTTTGCCACCCTGAGTAGTCTTTTCACCGGCTAAGAATTCTTTGATAACATTGCCGGTTTGCCCGACTGTCAGTCGCCGTCCCGTACCAGTCCACCCGCCCTGTTTATCAGAGCGAAATTCAATGCCGTATGTTTTAGAGCGCGGATCAAAATCTGTAAGACGATAAGGCATAGGAGCCATTTCAGACGCTCTTTTCATATCAATTACTGCCGCATCAAAATTGCCTTCATTCAGCGATTTGAGAGCTGATCCGCCTACTTTTCGAAAATTCTGATACTCTTTGTCGATTCTGCCCATGCGCTTTTTACGCAAGGCTTCTTTACCGTCTTGAAATTTGGTGGCCACTTCTGCGGCATGACCGAACGCAGAAATTCCGGCCAATGTTTTAGGCGTTTCCACTGCGTCAAAATCCCAGTTCTTATTTTGCAGTTCACCAACAAGCCGTTCAGTTTCCTGTCTAACAGACCTGTTAAATTGAGACTGCTCTGCAACTTCGCGATCACGAAACATTGAGTAGGCTTTACTCTGACTTCTTTGATTAACGTCCTTCGGCATTCCATTACCGGAAGCCATAGAATTGTATGCCCGATTAGTTTGCTGGCCATCAGTATAATCATTCATCATACCAGTTAATGAACCCATTGCCCCGACAAGCTGACCAGCGTATTCATCTCCCGCCATTCCAAATCCACCCATGACAACCTCCTATCCGAATAAATACATACCAAGGCCGACAGCAGCCCCAACACCAAGCCCAATAGGACCAGCCATTGAACCTGCGACAGCGGCTCCACCTATTGTTCCTGCGGCTGTAGCTCCAGCAGCAGCGGTAGCTCCTGCGGTTGCACCCGCGGCGGCGGTTCCTGCGGCAGCAGCAGTTCCGGCGGCGGCAGCGGTTCCACCAGCTACGGCAGCCCCACTCGCAGCGGCGGTTCCTGCGGCGGCCACACCTCCGGCAGCAGCTGTAGAGGCTCCGGCAGTCGATGCACCAATAATTCCGGCCTCAGTCATACCTTGCACGGCTGACATTCCCATCATTCCACCTGAAAAAGTGGACATTGCCGCGCCTCCGCCAGTCTTTTCAGGCTTGCCGGGAGTCGGAGTTTTCCTGCTCATCATAGAAGCTGTCCCTGCCGCCCCCTGCATTCCTGACAATGCCCTGTCTCCGGGATTCGCCACATTAAACATTCCCATGCCCATAACAACCTCCTAACCAAGCCCGAATGACGAGGCTGATTTCAAACGGTTAAAGTTCTCATCTTTTGCCGTACTACGTGCTTTGGTTCTGGCTCCGGCAACAGACTGAGCTTGTGAAAGAGCTAGATCCTTCTGCATTCCTGCAAAATGTCCGGAATTCACATTTTGACCGGACCTTGAAAAATTGCGCTGTGCCTGCATTCCTGCAAGACCATATCCCTGCTTAACGTCAGCTTCAGCCTGTGAAACTCGGCTGTTCACATCAATGCCCTTCTGAGCTTCATCCATAAAGTTCTGGCGGACGTTCAGCTGCTTCTTGCTGGTTTCAGTCTGGAGAGGCAGCAGCTCTCTGCTTGATATTATTTGATCTTTAGCAAGTGCGGTCTGATGTGGAATTAATTCACGGTTTGCGGCTATCTGCTCACGTTCCATTGGCTGATAATCTGTTTTCCAAAAATCAAAATATTCACCAGCCATATCTTGCTGTGATTCATAAATCGTGGCCATGCGATCATTGTATTCCTCATCAATAGAATCCCCCCCACCGCCACTGCCCTTGCACAAGGCAACCGGACCGGAATGTTCATACGAGTCTTCCTGCTCGACAATTCCGGAAACCATATCAATTACAACTCTGTTATAAATTTTCATGATAAAATCTCTCTTGTTACAGCGATCAGAATTGCGTTTTCACTTTTGCCTTCTCGCTCAATCCAAGCCCCGTTTGGAAGCTCACCGCAAACCTTTCCGCCGCATTTCTTCGCATAATTCACAGCACCCCTATTTCTGGCCGGAATACTTCCGAGCAGCATATCAAAGGTGAACTTCCCGCTATTGTCCTTCATCTGCATGATCTCTCTCAAAACATATTGCCCCATCTTCACCAGATGCCGCCTTGCACAAGCTTGAAAAGTAATGAAATGAAAACGCGCAAACTTTCCTTCATGACGGGTAAGCCAGATCACCGCCACAATCACCTCATCTTGAACGACAAGCCATGTAACAGAACTTTTCAGAGCCTTCACAAACTCGGTTTCATTACGAATAGTTCCCTCGTAAAAGACTGTTTCAGAATGTCCTTCAAACTCGCACCGCTCATAAAGAAGGGCTATGAAGCTGTCTGCAAAGGATCTCACTCCGTCAAATTCTAAATATGGAATCATATTAAAAGGACTCATCTTTTCACCGCCTGCTTACGGGCCTTATCCTCGGAGACAAGTCCCAGTTCAACCAGATCACTAAAAGTCACCACCCGCTGCATGGGGGTTGGAATTCCGTATAAACGGCATTTAAGTACGGTCCGGAGCTGACGCATAAAGTGCAACATGTTGGATTCATTCACATCAGGAAGCATCGGCAACTTCATAAAAGATCCCCCATTGCAGGGTCTATATCCACCTTGGAAATCGGAATATCACTGACTATTCCCATCTGAAAACGTTTTGCCAGATATCCATCCGGCAAAATAAACGGACTGTCTGTTCTAACCCGCCCTTCGAAAACTTGCTGTCCGTCTGCGATCAGCCGAAAACGGACTTCTCCTTTACGCTGCGCCCTGTAAAAACTGTTTGAATCACCGCCGAAACAAACAGATCCGGCCATGTCAGAACCTACACAAGAAAGTTCAAGTGGTTGTTTAAGAAATATATCATCTGGAGCATTGGCGTAATCAGCCGAAACAATCGCGGCCTCCATATTTACAGGCTCCGAAGTCCGCATTTCACCAGACAGCCATTCACTTCTCAAAGAAAAATCAGAACCGTCCCAGCGATTAATTACGGTCTGCGTTCCTGCCGGATATGCAACGTGAAGAAGCCTTCCTTCCGGCTCAACAGTCAGAGCGGTGCAATGAAATCCAAGCTTGGTGAGCAGCTTTGAGGATGGATCAAAAACAAACCCCGCTCCCGGTTCATGGAAACAGATATATTGTCCGGCGTGCCAGACGGCATTGAAAGAATCCGGCTTTAACTCACGCCAGTCTTTTTCCGTGAAAATTCCGGCAGTGAGATTTTGAGGAGCATTACCCGATTGAACCAGATACAGCCCGTTGAGACTTGGAAAAATTACGCCGAAAGGAGAAGCGACAACACCGGCGGCGGAAGTGCAGGGAAGATATCCGTCCAAACGGTTTGGAACAGACAGAGAAGGATCATCAACAGTAATGGTATGGACATTTGCGCGGGTGAGAATCACCAGAGTGTTTCCGGTTGACTCCATGGCTACAATCTCGTGCGGAACTGACATGCCGTATGAATCCGGCCAAGCATGAGGATAGCCCGGTTCTGACAAAAAAACCTCGTTCCCTTTGAATCCAGCAAACATGCAGCCCGGCAGAGAAGTCAGCCCTTGAAGCTTTTGCGGAGCAGGTTCCCAGTACCGCGAAACCATAACTTCGGCTGTATCCGAATCAGGTGCGGAATCAGCAAAGCTTACGGTTCCGTCTTCAAGCTCTTTTACGAAATGAAATTCAGATTTTTCAGTACCGGCTACCGTCCGATAAATTCGTATCAGTGATATGGTCCGAAACCCTTCTGCGACACTGCTCAGCCCTGAGACATTCACTATCTGCCCTTCCTGCACGTCCACAACAGCAGACGGAACGGAAGGCGGACCTTCTTCTCCCAAATCGGAAACAAGCGTGTACACATAGACACGGGAAACGATATCCTTATCTTCAACACCAGTACCGGAAACAGTAACAACAGGGACAGAGTTGGGAGAAGGAACGCCCAGAGAACAGCGTGATTTCAGACCACTTTTTTCAAATTCATCGCTATTGCAAAACAGAAACGCGCCCTCGGAATCAGTGCCGTAAACTCGCTTTTTCTGATCACCGGCAATAGGACCGTCCCGCAGGATCACGCGCGAAGGCCATGACAGCCACTTATCCAGATACCGATAAACAGTACCTGCTGCGCCCTGTATGCTGTCCACTTTCAGCAAGCCGCCAAGAGGACGCAGCTCACCGGATTCAAGCAGACAGTTAACAGCAATTTCAGCCTGCCCCCGCTCCAGGAGGTGAGAAGCAAGAGCAGGCTTCATGCCGGAAAACACGGTAACTTCAAACATATTTACTCTGTCAGCCCGAGAAGAGTTAAAGCGGCTTCGCGGCCGTACTGGATTGTCAGAGATGCCTTTTTAAATTCTTCAAGAGTAGTGGCATTGCGAAGAGCAGCCCTTGATTCTTCACTGACTTTATTAAGATCAAATTCGGCAGCAGGACGTGCAGAGACTTCTTCCCAGAACGCAGCTCCGCCCGGCTGATCGTCAACTTTAACAACAACCATTTAAGCACCCTCCTCGGTATAAATCTTAGCGGCTTTTACGCGCAGAGAATCAGCCCCGACTAATTTCAGAGCCAGACGCTTTACAGCAGGATCGGATATATCAACCTTGGTTCCAGTGAACTTTAAGGCTGAACCGTTTATGACGCAGGATTCAATTGCAGACGGAAGAGAAAAGCAGTCTGCGAGTGCTACGGTTGTCGGGATTTGAGCGAGTGGCGTGGTGAGATTTACAGTTGTCTTGTATAGATTCGCAGGTGGTAATATCTCAGTTGTCCACCTTGCATATGGAATAACCCAGCCATAGGCTGTGCCACCATTTGTATTTGCCTTGGCAAGTATACGCCACTGCTTTTCTTCATGCGCTGATTCAAATACAAGCTTATAAATCTTCGCTGCTGTGGGAATATCAAATAATTGCACATCTACCCATACAACTCCGTCAGCACTCTTTTGGATCATAATCTGAGAGACTATATGTGATGAAGAACTATAGTTTTTTATTTCTAACCCTGTAACTACTTGTGAAGAACCAAAGTTCACACCAAGATAATCTACATTTAAAGCCCCCGGTTCAACCTGATCAGCATAGAATTGTAGAGAACCTGTTTCTGTTGATAGAGCTGTAAAAGGATTTCCGGTAACATTTGTACCAGAACGAGAGCTATAAAAATAAGTTCCCTGATCAGCAATTATACTCTGTTCTGCAAGTGAAGGAGAAGAGGGAATAGAACTAACTTCTTCACTAACACTCTCAACCGCAACTACCTGACCATCACACTTAATCTTTTTATGAATGGAACCATCAGTGTAGATCTTGTCTTTGATCGAAGTATCGGAAGTCAAAACAATTGAGGAGGTTGTTGAGCCTTCCCCCAAAGTCAGAACGGTTTCCGGATTAATTGGTTCGTCCGTTGCACCAGTTCCAATGGTCGCGCCTACAACTGGCTTCATAAAAGCTTTTGTCGGAGCGGCAGGTAATGCCAAGGCGGTAATAACAGTTGCATAATAAAGCTCCAGCTCATCACGCAGCAAAATGACTTCTTCTGCCGTCACGGTTCGATTAAACCATCTAAGTTGATCAAAATATATAGGAACAGATCCCGTATTCGACTCTGGCCCCCATAAAGTAATAGCACCCGCGCTGTAGTCTACAACATTGTCTCCTTCAAGAACTCCATGAATATAACGTTTTACAGATGTAGCAGTAACCTCCAGTACAAAATGAATAAACGGTACTAACTCTGAGTCAGGTCGCGTAATGGTTAAGTAATCAGGAAGTTGCCCATTACCTTTCCATGAAATAGTACTACTAGTTAAATCTATATAAACTGTTTGCTGTACGTTATTTGCCGTAAATGAAAAGGTCGTCCTAGACCCTGAAACATTAGGTACAAACCAACTAACCGTAAAAACCTTACCTGCCACAGTAGGTACTGGATTAAACTTAGTTGCCGCGCCATCGTTTAGTTTAACACCTTTGCCAAATTTCATAGGCTCATAAGCAGTTAAACCAGCTGCTGGAATTGTAGTAACTCCGTTAACCGAAGCCATAGTGTCGTTAAATGTCCAAAGGTCTACCCCGCTACCGTCACCAAAAAAATCAACGACAGTAGAAGATTCTTCCGTAGAAGACTCTTCCGAGACGCCCTCGCCATTATCAAAAAAAAGATCCCTGCCAACAGTTACAGGACTCGATGTCTTCAAAACATCCTTAGTTGTCCCTTCAAGAATAGTCAGCTCCGCACCGGTAATCTCAAACTCCGGCCTGCCGCTTAAAAGAGATTTACCACTGGGATTATTAAGCCCGGTAGTACAGGCCGGAAGCTTCGCTCCGTCACTGTTTACATCCGCACCTGGATAACCTTCCTGAGTATCGGCATAAGCCAGAGTCACCCCCACGCTGATCCCCACATAACGAACTGACAAAGTGATTGGATTAGAAGGATCTGACAGAATCAAAGACATTTGCGCAGCGCGGCAGGAAATAGGCCCGATCGCTTGCGGGGAGTTTTCCTCTGTAACAATCGGAACACGCATTTTAAAACTCTGCCCGGTTCGCTCAAAATCCGTGACATTATCAGGCAGAACAAAATGAAATTCTGTGGAATCAGGATAACTCTTTTGCGGTTCAGGATGGCTGATTGTGCCGTTAACCAAAGTTCCGCCGTCTACTTCTAAAGCTTCCATTGCTATGACAGGAACCGGAGTCATGTACCCAAGAAGTTCTTCATTGGAGAGAGTCCGTTTGGCCAGTGCGTCCGGATCAAGCCCCGCCTCAATGTGACTGAGCGGATCCGGCACAGTCATTTCAATAACCTTTACCGTAGTGACATTCTCCGCGAACATGACAGATTCAACAAAACCGATTGACAAGTTCGGGTATGCCTTGATTGCCCTGTTTGTTTTAAAGAAATCTCTGTAGTCACCGGCAAGTGAAAAATGGCTGGAATCAATATACTGCGGAATCGCGACTTCTCCGCCCTGATCCTTGGGACGCATCCAGCATTCTTCGGCCATTTCCTCCCAAGTCTTTGCTGTCATCCGCAGGTGAATCCTGCTTTCTACAGGAAACGGCAGAGCAGCAACGGACTCTTCGCCACGGGAAACAGTCAACACATTCCCGTTACGTCCAGTCACGTTAATGAACTCAGTGGCCACCGTTGCCGGATTCACCAGCGCACATCTAAAATGATCGCCACCAAGCAAGTTTGGAAACAAATCCGCATGATCAGCCGGAATAGTTATTTCCGTTGCTGTCTCGGAAATTGCGGAAGTTATGAAACTCTCCGCCAGATTTTTTAAAATAATCATGAATTCTTCCCCTCAAAAGTAATTGCCGGCCCGATCCCCTGCCGCTTAACCAGCGAATCTGCGAGAACAGAACTGACAGAAGAAACATCCCCGACCTTCATCATTGTATGGACTGACTCCATTGAAACGGCGGAAACGGATTCACAACAGCCATTATCAAAAAGCTCAAGTGATACTCTAAGTTTTGCAGTGGAACGGCTTTTCGCATCCCCTGAATTCTCAGCTTCAAAATGGCAGAAACCGCCTCCGAAACAGAACTCGGCAACACCACTTCCGCCTATACATCCGGATAGAATCAAGGCTAACCGTCCTCTATGGAAAGGGTTTCAAGTCTCACATGGAAAGTATCCCCCATGTAAACAAGTCGGCTAAGTTCCAGCTGTCCGAAATAAAGAACGCTGCCCTCAGTGAACGAGTCCATGACTGCGAAATGAGAAACAAGCCCGGCATCGGACGTGAATTGAGGAAAACGGACTTCCTCACTATTTAGAAGCTTGCCATTGACCGGATTAGATCCGAAAAGAATCTGTTGCCGTTCATAATTGGAACTGAGCGGCAGTTCCTTTGCAGCCACCAGATCACCAATTCGCAATGCGGCCATAATCGCACCGTTCTTTTGCAGCTTCACCGCTTCGGAATCTGTCTCGAGAATTCCGGAACAGAAAAGAGCCAGCCAAACCTTTTCAGGAGGCTGATAAACAACTCCTTTGAGGACATGAGCAGCTAGTTTGTCTTTCAGGTAAACTGACTTACAGGTATCCATTAAAAACTCCTTAAAAGTAGTTTCCACCGCGCATCTCAAGCTTTCTATTGGTTCCGCCGCGCATTTCCCTGACTCGGATCTCAGCCATGGCTCCATCGAATTCACGCTGTTCAATCTGCGATCTGGCAGGATCTGACCAGACTTTATCGGGAACGAGCATCAGCTTTGCCTTGGCTCCCGCGGCAATGGCCAGCCCATGAGTTTCCAGCAGAAACTTCGGACAGGTTGCCGCAGTTACGGACGGAGCAAGGACATTGACGGTTTGAAGCATGGCGCTTTGATCTTCACGAGGGCAGGGAATAAGGCGAACAAGACCCGGCTCTTCAACCTGATAATATTCAGGAATTCCCGGTTCATCGCGCACCACCCGATCATCCAGTTCAAGCAGCGAACAATCATTAAAACGAGCTTCCAGTGTATCAACTACAGTTGCATTAGGCTGTGGAACAAAGACATAACGGCAATCTCCTTTATAAACGTCCATAAGGTCTGAAACATGTCTCCAGACTCGCGTTTGCTTACAGAATTTGATTGCAGAATTCCTGAGTTCGGCAATGATTTGAGGAGCCGGACAGCGCGGCAACGAAGGTTGAGCCAGTGGCATAAATTCGCGCCAGCCGACAGTCAGCAGTTTAGCCATTGCCGCCTCCCTGCTTGTTTACGTTTGGACTCATGAACAGACGCGCCTTGGCTTCTTCACCTAGTGAAACGTACATTTGACGAAGGTTATCCATACCCTTCTGCCAGTTAGTGGCCGAAGTGCTGTTAACTGCCAGACACAGATAGAGAACATAATTTACGATGGGCCCAAGGAAGATATCCGACAACGCCATTTCCTGTTCAACATGGATAAGCGCGCCGGGCCTGCGTGAATATTCGAGTTCAACCCGAACTTCTTCAGCCGGTGGCGGCGTTACCCAATAAACAGTCGGAACTTTTTCTTCAAAAGCGTAGTTGTCAATAACCTCGGAAGGCGGTTCCATGTGCCAGAGCAGATTTGAATCATCCAGCGAAGAACGCTCAACAGATGTAATTGCTGTTCCCGGAGAGCCGTCCGCTTTTACGTTCCTGACCAGACCGATAAAACGGCCTTGGTCAGGAACTTCCTGCTTGGTGGATTGAGCGGTCAGCTTTACGCACTCGACATAAGAGTTGGCATCAGGCCGGATCATTACGACCTGACGCTGTGCGCGAGTGAGATGCAGCAACAGAACATCATCACTGAAACGCACACCGTCAGGATCGTGCAGAGCTATGCGAATATCGCTTACAGCTTCACCGGCAATCATTATTCTACAACCCTTATGTTGTAGCGCGGAACAGCTCGGGCAACATACTCAATGTCTTCCCCGTCACCGCTTTCTTCATAAGCAGTATAGGCTGAGTCATTCAGAATATTGTAAACGGACATGGGAACTTTCACTTCCACGCCACGCTTAATTTGATAAGAGATACCTTGAGCACCGACAAAAACATCATCCCGTCCTTCCGCGCCTTCACCTTCTGCAATAAAGATTTTCACCTTTTCTTCTGCTTTCTGGCGTTCCAGTTCGGAACCTTCGAGCTTAGCAACATGGTCATCAAGTTTGCGGTTTTCAGCTTCAGCTTCTTCACGCGCTTTCTTTTCCTGATCCAAATCGCATTCAAGTTTTGCCTTTTCTTCATCAGCAGATTTCAAAGCAGCTTTTGCCTCAGCAAGTTTCTTTTTCAGTTCGATATTTTCAGATTCACCAGCGTTGTCTTGCGCCTTCGCACCGGCACTCCCTTTTGCCAATTCATCATTTTCTTTTTTATCAGCCATTTTATCCTTTCCTTTTAACTGTCTGACGGTGTTTCGGTTACAGCCACTTCAAGGCGAACCATCCAAGCATCATTCAAAATTGCGCCGGAGTAATAGGTAATCCAACCTACATGACCGCGCTGACCAAGCTTATCGCTTTTACTTGGAGTACTTGGGTTAACGACTTTTGGAACAATGGATTCTTTACCCTTTAGAGCAACATCACCGTAGGCATTGGCCCCGATAATATAGATGGGATAAACATCAGCATTTGTGCCGGATTCTGAAAGCATCTCGGCTCCAGAAGCTCCCTTTGCGCCGCCACCATCCACAATCGGTTCAATGGAAGTGGAAACCACATATCGGGTATCTTCCACCTTGCCGATTTCGTTTTCATAAGGAGAGAGCTGGCCGTATTCTTCGACAGGGACAAATCCCGGCAAATCCCGAATATCAGATTCACAATCAGAATGAGTGATTGCAATATATGAAGCGGCAACAGGCTTAGTTCCATAATGGACGGTGGAACTGAGAACCTTGGTGACCTTTCCGGCTCTCTGCTTTTTAAGTGCGCGAGTAGCCAGACGCTGCATACCTTTAGTTATGGGTTTGGTTACTGTAGCGCGGGAAGTTCCACCTGAATAAATGACATTGGTTCCAGCTCTGAGAATTCCTTCCAGAACCATATCGAGTGTCACTCCTGCCTGTTCTCCAAGAATCTCCATGGACTCGCTGAGAACAGGATCTTCGTGAGTATCTTCGATTACATCAGTCAGTTCGATGTAATCACCGTACTGTTTCAAAGAAGCGGTAACGTCTGTCTTGGACAGTTTTTTTCCCGCAGGTGTAACACCTTCGACAATAGGAACAGTTGCAGGAGCAAGCGCATTATACCTGCGCCACTTTACGACCTGCCCTTTATTCTTGGGCATTTTCAAAGACTGACCAAACATTCCGAAAATATTGAAATGTGCGGCCCTTTTCAAAAAACCCGGTACTGAAAAACCAGCGGTTCTGGGGCCGATATCTCCAAATTTAGTTAAACCCATCTCAATCTCCTATTCCCGTGCAGCCTCATCAAAACCAGCATCGAAATCATCAGAATCCGGTTTTGCAGGCGGCACGCCTTTACGTTTACCGGGAACGGCAATAACAGCGGCGGCTTTTTTCCGATCAACCGTATCCACCTTCCCGGAAGTAGCTTTTTTGTACTTGGTCAACAGTTCGGACACTTCGGAAGCACTGCCCTTTTCCATCACGTTGAAAACAACTTTTGCTTCTTTGTAAGGGAGAGTTTCAGCCCAATTGGTAACCTTGTTATTGAACTGTCCCAGCTCCTCTTTTTTCGAAGGATCAGCGACAAGCTCCATATAATCAGGATGGGCTTTCCCCACTCTTTCAAAATGAACCTTGCGTTCATCCTGCTCATGGCTACGGGTAACGGCATCAAGCCTTGCTGAAACATCCCGCGACTGGTGAATGGACTCCAGCATAGGAACGGCTGCTTCAGCTCCGAATTCCATCAGGTTGGCCCTGATCCTTTTTCCCTGATCGGAGTCTTCCAGAAGGATCGCTTTAAAATCAGGATTAACCCTGAGAATATCCTTCACGTCTTCGGCAATATCCTCATCAGGATCGACCAACTCTGAAACTTGCGAAGCCGGAGCTTGCGGAGCACGGCCATCGATATTTCCCGTTTGGTCATTGAAGTAACGGTCAAGGATATCGCGCCCTTCAACCAGATAATCACCTTTAGGAATTTCAGATCCTGTGTCCGTTGAATCCAGCACAGTGCCGGATTCATCCTCTTCGGATAAACTCTGGTCTGAAGCGGACGCGTCATCTTCGTCCATTTCTTCGGACTGGGGATCACCATTAACCCCGTCATCAAGATCCTCAGCTTCATCTTCTGCCGGATCCTCGTTCAAAGATTCAGAAGCAGATTCTGCTTCCGCAAACCCTTTTTCAAAATCATCCTGTTCACCGATGTCATCATTTTCGTGTAGATTTTCGCTTCCCATCACATCCTCCTATGAATATGCATCCTGACTCTTTCCCGTTTCAGGAACCGGAGTCAGATCATCCAAAAATTCCTGCAACCCTTGAATTTTGCCCTGAATCTGCGGAACCTTGTCCACCGAAGCCATTACAAGGGAGTCCTTTTCCTCTATGATTTTCAGCTCCAGAAACTTTTTAACCAGCCTGATAGATTTACCGGTCCCAAGCTCATGAAGCTCAGCAAGAACTTCACGGCTATCCATCATCATTCTCCGAAGCCTCTTTAAAACCGTCCTCGAAACTTCCGTCAGATTCGATACCCATCTTCACAAGCTGCAATTCAAGCCCCTTACCTTTGCCGTCCGGCTGAGCATTAACCCCGCACACATAAACTTCGGCTTGAAGTTTAAGAGTCGATCCAGCCTTGATGTCAGTGACCTTCAAACCCAACTTTGAAATAGTTTTGTCGTCCAAATGAAGACGAAGCCCCCACGGGAAATCATCTCCTTCCGGCCCTACTGCCAATTTCGAATCCGGTTTTTCTTTCTCCGGCTTACGCCGCAAATCCACCAGCTTCATTCTGTCCTCCCTGTTCGGGCAGCACTTGCCCGGCCTGTTGTTGAAGCATTTGCGCCAACTCCTGATTCACATCCATTCCCCGTTGTTCCATTTCTTCAACAAGCGCACTTACGTTTGCTCTGGCTGACTGCAAGGCGTTCTTCCGTTCCCAATTGTCACGCTCCTTAGCGTTTCTGAGAATGCCTTCGGGCAATTCAAGATTACTGAAAATTTCCTTAATAAGACGCTCATCATCCACCCAGCCTTCAAATCTGGGATTGTCGGTAATGCCCAGAATGGACTGCATTCTTTCAAGCTGAATCTCTTTGGCCATGAGAACCGAGGAACCGGTAGCAATGATTTCAAAGTCGCCCTTGATATCCCTGCGTTCATTGAACTGCATGTTCCAGAAATACATTTTGCGGAAAAATGGACGGGTGATGTTCTCATCAAAAGATTTGACCAGATCCTTTAAAATCTGATGGGCAGCACCGATAAGCATGGAGAGGCCGCGCGCAGTCTTGCCGGCTCCGCTCATCTGGGAACCGTCACCGGACATGAAACGGGGAACGGACATATCATCAACCATGTCGTTGAAAACACGCACTAACCCAAGCAGCTCGTTGGTATAAGAAGGCATGGACCAGAAATGGATCGCATTACGAGCGTCTTCGATGGATTTAAAAGGCCATATTTTGAAAGCATGAATATCGCGGAAATCTTCACCCGGCATGAACGCAGAAGCATTAACAGCAGCTTGAGGACCGCAAGAAACAGCAGCATTATCAATCAGCATCCGCATGGATGAATTGAGAGCTTTTTGTGGATGGCGAAGCAAGGTAGGCAAACCGTCACCCCAGATAGAATCTTCGTCTTCTATAAAATAATCGAACTGATAAGGGATAGAGTCCCCTTCCAAAGGATTGATCACCGCTTTGATAACCTTGTCCCCGATCAGCCAGATGTTGGCAGGAAAAACTTCTGCAAGATCCTCGTCCGGAATATCAACGCCGGCACTCTGCAACTGTTCTCCGCTGAGACTTCCCCAGAATTCATAAACACGGTAACGGTTCTCGATCTTACGGCCGGAACCGCCCTTCTCATTGTGAATGCGGTATGATGACTTTGAATCCAGATCACCTTCGGGATTGTCGCGAAGATACTGATTTATGATGTCCTTCTTAAAGCCGGGATAATCATTTAAATCGCGAACTTCCTGCCGATTGTAGATGTGATCCTGAATCACATATTCTAAACTTGTGGAATTCGTAGCATTGGGATCAGGATAAATATTCCAGACCGAAACAGCCTCGAAAAACGGACGCAGTTCTTTTACCTGAGACTTCTGGAGCGTCCACTTTCCATCTTCCGCAATAATGTAACCTTCTCGGAATTCTTCACGAACGAGCGGCCCTTTCAGAATTCCGGTTCCATATTTAAGCTTCTGCTTAATTACGCTGGTACAAACAGAAGTGTAAGACTGCCGATCACTGCTGCCGACCAGTTGATCCGCGATTTCATTACTCATGGCATCAGCAGATTCTTTTGCTTTCTTTTCGACTAGAGATTCAACGTCGTCCTTAGAAAACGGCTGTCCATTCTGCAAAGCCTGATTGCGATAATTTTCAATAACCGAAGGATGGAGTTCCGGACGCGGTGAAGGCTTAAGTCCCCAATTCCGTTCACCGGATGCAGGAAAAAGCAAATCCTTAAGCTGAGACTGGACCGTAGTCATTTTGACTCTGGTAGCCGGAACAAACATCTTACTGCGCTTGATCTTTTTCAATTCATCCGCGCTGTACTCGCCCTTTTCTTGCAGGTAATCCAAAGCCCAAACCGCTTCTTTATCCTTTCTTGCGGCTTCGGCCTTGGTGAACAGACCTTTAAGAAAAGTACCTAAATTCTGGTTCATGCAGCAGCCTTCGCCTTATTTGATGGTCTGGAAGAGAACCACCAGCCCACAGCAGAACTGGACATGAAAACTGTATTCATGACGATGTAGCGAACCATTTCATTTGCTGTATCGCTGTTAACCAGCACGTTGCTTTCGGCTAAGTAGGCTGTAAAATGCTGATAGGTAGACCATGTGATCCAGCACAGAAAAACGGTCATAACCGGACGGGTAATCCCGCGAATAGCATCCGCCACAACCAGCAGAAAATCTGCCCAAGTTTTCTCTTTGCCGCGAGAATAGGTTGCACTGTCATGCAGCAAAGATTGCTGATAGTTCTGCCCGTCGATTATGGTTTCAGTCATGGCGCGTTCTTCACGAGCTTCCTGAACCTTAACCTCGCCTTCAACGCGCATGACTTCAATCTGCTTATCCGCCATCACCATTTCTTGCTGGTGCTGAAGCTCCAAAGTTTTGCGCTTCTGCCATTCAGTGATCCAACCGGAAATACCGCCAAAAATGTTTTGAGCAATGGTCGCTATGCCGCCGGTTCCGATACCCAGCAAAGACGAACCGATAATATCAAACAGTCCTGCATCAGCCATGACTATGCCTCCCGAATTTCGAGCAACAGATCCCGGCCATAGGTAGCGGCCAGAAATTTGCGAAAAGTGTTTTTGGAATTACCGACAGCGAGTTGGCCCCAAATCTGGCAGACCATCGACCCCAGAAGAACGCAGCCTTTAGAATGAGATTTAAAATTCTTAGATTTATCACCGGCAACATTACCCCAGTGAGCCTGCACAGCAGTTCGACCAGGAACACGAACAAACTGGTAAACATAGCTTTTCCAGTGATCGGACCAACGAAGAATGAGTTTATAAATTCCGATTGGAACGCAGGAAATGCCGTTTGCATTATCAAGCCAGGGCAACTCGATGGTGAAACATTTGAAATTGACTTCCGGAATAGTGAGAACGCCAAGAGTTCCTTGATCGGTGCTAGGCTGGCGCAGGATAAAAGCATCAAGAGGCGGCAGTTTTTTCATTACTTAGCCACCTTGACTTTTATCCACTCCCAACAGGCCATACCCACGAAAGCAATAAATACTGGACCAGCCCACCTAGCAACCGAGCGCCAAAATTCATTGCGACCTTCAAGCATGGTAGCGATAGCGCCGTGATGCGCACGCATAGCCTTAACGCCCTGACAATGATTGCCGTCACCAAGGTCACGCACCATGTCCATAAGCGTGCCGACTTCCTTGGCCGCTTCCGGCTCAAGGTTGCACGTGCAAGTGCCTGTCTTCTGCATGGCAGCGATGATGCCATCAGTAACGGCGGCTGCTACGATTACAGCAATATCTTTCTTTAATTCTTCACTAATCTCACTCACAGCATACTCCGGTTTGTCGTCCGCATCCCGAGGTTTGGATGCGGACGACACGAGGATAAGAAGGAAAGCAAAGCCTCCACGCTTATGGAATCAGTAACATGGGGTTTTGGAGTGAGGACGTGAGAGATCGCCACAGATCAGCAGGGATCAGTGGAGGTAGGGTTGACAGGGTTTTGAAGAGGAGTATTTATAGTAAAATTAATAACAATTCTTACAAAACTTAGGCATCACAAAATCATTATGAGAAAAAAATCTGTCGATTTGAGCATTCATAAGCTTAATAGAATTATTACGAATACATTCAAAAGAAAAACATGCATGCACCCAGAAGCCCCTAAAGAGTGCTCTAAAAGCATCATCAATTCTCATACCATTTCTAAATGTCACTTTTCTGATATTACAAGAAATGGGCAAATATATTTTTATAATAAAACCAACTTATACCAACTTGAACAGAGTAATGGAAAATTCCAACCAAACTTAGTTGGCATGAAACACGCGAGTGTTTTTTATGGATTTTGTGGAAAACATGATAAAGAACTTTTTTCTCCAATAGAGAACTCAACTTTTAAGCCAAATATTGTTCACTGTTTCATAGCTGGATACAGAGCATTCTCTAGGCAACTGTATGACAAAAATTGCTCTGTAAAACTTTATGATAACATTAAAAAATCAGGGTTTAAACTCAACATAAACTGTATAGCTCAGCAATCTGCAGCACTGCAAGATGTTGAACAACTTGATGAAGATAAACTAATTTTTAATAAGGCAATTAAAGAAGGAAATACAGACGACTTTTCATTTCTTTGTATTGAATTTAAAAAAATTCCAAATCTCATGGTCACAGGTTTCTTTACTTTGGGATCTGACTATAAAGGGCGGAAAATTTGTGATACCAGCAGCATTGTTTTAAAAGAAAATATATTTAGCGGAAAAATCATTCCAGTAACACAGCTGACAAACAAAATTCCTATGACATCAGTTATGTATTTATCCAGCAGAGGCAAACACTATGCGGTCTTTTGCTGGCCCAAAACGGATGATAAAACCTTTAAACCGATTTTAGAATCACTTCAAAGAACCAAGAAAAGCCGTATAACTGATGCGCTAATCTACACAGCCCTTGTACATTGCGAAAATGTTATACTTTCCCCTGATTGGTGGGAATCACTCTCTGAAGAAAAACAAGAAAATCTAAACAGCCTTGCCCACCCCACTACACATGCTGAAAATATTCCGATCAAAATAACAGACCTTTTGAATGGGGATGACCCTATTTACGACGATTGGGAACCAATTGCTTTTTACTCTGATACAATTGATATAAAAGAATAGATCTGTTCTACGAGGAAATACAATGCGTTTAATTCGTCTTACAAGCATATTCATATGCTGCTTACTTTTTGTAGGTTGTGTAAAATCTAAAAGCATAAACTATTACACCGACCAAAAAATTACTGGTGAAAAAGTAATCGCTTTTGAAGGACCAAGAACACCATGGACAGCACCTCTTTTGCAGGAGTTAAGAAAAAAAGGTTTCAAAGTTAAGCGGTGGGGCAGTCAACACAAAACAGTACATAAATCATCTGACTCCAACATTGAAATGTATAATGAAGCATCAACCAGATATATTTTATTTATTGACGGACAAGCGTACCTTAATCAAGCAAACAGATGTTTCGGAGGTGGATATAAGTTTGTCTACATTAATGCAGACCTTGTTGATGTTGAGAGCAACGAAACAATAGCAAACTTCTCTGACGCTGGTTATTCAGAAAATTGTCCGCCTTTTTCAGGTACAATTTTTGAGGATATTGCCAACACAGTTAATAATGCATGGGAATAATCCACTCACAAAGCCTATCTTCGTAGCGCAAAAACATCTTGCTGTTATGGCAAATTTACCATAAATTAAACTCATGAGTGCAAATCAACGTCAGCTGTTCTGGGTCGGAACCAGCCTTAAAGATCTTCTCGGGCAACCTGTAGAAGTAAGGCAATGTGTAGGATACGCTCTGCATGTAGTTCAAGACGGAAGAACGCCGGAAAACGCTAAAGCGTTTAAACAAGGCGGCTCCGGTGTTATTGAAATCAGCATAGACCATGACACTGATACATATCGGACCATGTACGTGGCTAAGCTAGATAAAGGTGTGTATGTCTTGCACTCATTTCAAAAGAAATCCAAAAGCGGCAAAGCGACCCCGAAAGCCGACATTGATAAAATTCAATCCAGATACAAAGAAGCTTTGAAAGCAGATAAAGATTAAACAAGATAGACAGCAAAATTAGAGGTATCCACTATGACAATAGAAGCTGGATCAGGAAACGTATTTGCAGACCTTGGCTTAGAACAACCAGAAGAATTAACCTACAAAGCTAACATCATCATGGAAATTCAAAAGGCCATAAAGGTTCGTGGAATCACCCAGACAAAGGCAGCAGAGATTTGCGGCACGGATCAACCGACCTTATCCAAAATATTAAGAGGCAATATAACCCTCGCAACGACAGACAGACTTTTTACTTGGCTGGTAAGACTCGGGTATATCGTTAAGATTACTATCGAGCCATCAGTCACGGCAGGTAACGTACAAATCTGTACATGTAGATGATCTACCGCAATTCTTTACCCGAATCAGACAAAACCCGACGAACCATATCAGGCTCCTTGGCAATAATCATCAGATAAGCTCTAGTCGGACCTTCTGGAACCCTGCGTTTCTGCTCCCAGTGACGAACTGAAGAGAGAGACAAGCCGAATGCTTTAGCAAAAACAATCTGAGTCATATTAAGCTTCTTGCGGATATTGCGCACATCGACTTCTGCCGGAATATTAACCCGGTATTCGCACTCTTCCATTTCACCCTTGGCAATGGAAACGGCCTGTTCCAAACTCTTAAGAATACGATTTCCTGCACTACCCATTTTATTTCCCTTCCTTGAAACTTTTAACAATAATCTGCACAAATTTCTTCATCATATTTCGCTCTGCCTGACTCAAGTTAGCCTTGTCTTTTTTAGCAAAAATATTCAAAGCAAATAACGGAATAGTTGTGCTGTGGTAATAATAAACCACTCTGAATGCGCCACTTTTACCCCTGCCGCCAGTAGCAAAACGGACCTTGCGAATACCGCCAGTCCCTTCCATCAAAACTCCTGCTGTAGGGTTTGCAGCAAGAAAATTAATAAGCTCCCGATGCTCTTCTTCACTCATTTTGGAGTTTTTAACATCTTTTATAAATTCGGGAGTTTCAATAACTGTCATTAACTTGGTCATGAAATATAGTACTCCATTGGGATACAAAGTCAAGATGACTCGCCCGTGGTTTGATAAATTTTAACCCACTCCCACAACTCCGCCTTCTCCGCCATATACTTCCCTTCTACTTGGCGGATAGGCGAACCGTCCTCCTGCGCCCAAGTGCGAACAGTATTGCGCCCCACTCCGAACAGCTTGCCGATATTCTCCAGCCCCGTAACGATTTCAACCGGCCTGACAACCATATCAGTACCCTCCTACTGAATGGGTATTACCCGACAACGGCCCGTTATTCTGCCATGCACTCATATCGCCATCTTCCAGATCCAGCCCTGCCAGCGCATATAGCATTGCCGCCACTACCGGAAATTCTTCCAGCTTGCGGCCCAGATCATCCCGATTCAGCGTATTGTATTCGAGCACGGCCTGCGATTCCCCGAAAAAGAGCGTCTTGATATTTCTGGTTCTACGATCCACCAGCCGGTCATAATCCCTGAAAGACCTGCTACCCTTCATTGCGGGAGGCGAAGCGAGATCTATGCACGGCAAACGCAAACGCTGCCGCTGATCGTTAAAAAGCTGCACTAACCGTGTTCCGGCATGAGCAAGCGGAGTACGCCAAATATCGATCAACAAAAATTCCTGTACGGCTGCCATTTCCCGACAAAGCGTTTCGTGATCCTCGTGCAGAAACTCCGCTACCAGATCCACCCGATGCTGATCAGTACCGGGTATAAGATCTTTATGTTCAGCCAGCACCGTTACCACTCCCGGCTTTACATCATACGGCCATGCGACTGCTCCTGAAACCCTGCGGTATTTAATTCCGGTCACTGGATCTTTCAGGCTTCGCACACCACTCATGCGCGACATTACAGCTTTAAGCTTATCAATTGTTCTCATTTTACACCTGCCGGACTTACCCGATTAACTCATGTCGCGGCCTTCTGTGAGACCACCGCGCCGCTTGAAATATTCTATCGCCTGCGTCATCACATCCACCTGATCTTTGAATTTAGATCCAGGGAAATGCTCAATCTCATCCAGAAAATCAGCCAGCCATTCTGCCGACTCCGGCAACCAGACATTACCGCTTTCGATTGTGTCAGCTACCGCCTTGGCCCTGTTTTCCTTATCCCCGCCCGTAACGGCCCATGCCACAACAGGTACGGTAGTGGATTCCTGCAAATCCTGAATAACGCTGATACCGCTTGATTTATCTTCAATAACCACCACGTCCGGACGATTGACTGCATACCGTGTTTTGATGGTCCTTTTCAGTTCGGGATATTCCATGCGCTTGCGGATGACATCGAGCAGATAATAGCCGTTATGCGCTTCCCCCCAAATTTGGCCACATGAATACGCGCTGGAGACATTCGCCTTCTGAGCCGTATCCCAGTGTTCCACAATGCGGTAAAATTTGGGGAGCTTCGTGTAACTCTTGAACCAATCCAGCTTGAAGATTGCACCGCCTGCGGGTGAAGGTCGCTGCTGGAGCTGCCCTGCGGCTTCGCTCTTTGATGAAAATGATTCTTCGATAGCTGAAAGGGTTACTTCGTCAAAACGTTCCGGCCAGAGCAGTTCGCCCTCTTCGGTCCGTGGATCATCGAATCCGAGAACCGTATGAAATTTGTTACCTTCGTATCTTGCCGGCAAACAGAGATGCACGTAATCGGCCCCACTCTTTTCGAGAATATGACCGGATAGATCCTGCTGATGACCGCGCTGCATGACAACCACAAACGCCCCGGTCTTGGGATCATTCAAACGTGTCTGCATGGTGTTATCCCACCAATCAAGCACTTCCTTGCGTTTAGCGTCAGACTTCACTTCACTCATGTTGTGCGGATCATCAGCCACTATGCGATCCCCGCCTTCACCAGTTGCCCTACCGCCGACAGAAGTTGAAAAACGAAAACCGCCAGCCTTGTTCTCAAACTTATCCTTGGCGTTCTGGTCACGCTTCAGCTCAACATGAGGCCACGCTTCCTTGTACCAGGGCGAAGTCACGATCTCGCGAGTTTTCATATTGTCACGCACGGAAAGCGTTGCAGAATATGAGCTGAAGAAAAATTGTATCCACGGATTGAAAGTCCATTCCCACGCAGGCCAGCACACGGAAACCGAAAGCGATTTCATATGACGAGGCGGCATGTTGATCAAAAGCCGCTTGATTTCACCAGTACTGACGGCCTCCAGATGCTCAACAATCGCCCCGATATGCCAGCCCTCAACGTAAGTGCGTCCCGGTTCAATCACATGCCACGACTGCTTAATGAATTCTCGCAGGCTCATATCAGGCTTGCCGGTTCCCATAAAATCAGAACCGGCAGACGGCACGGAATCTTTCAGGTTCATGAGCAGATTGCCCATCAAACCGTTTACTTTCAAAGATTTGCTCATATCGGATTCATGTAGATGTCCCTGATTTCTTCCGGCTGTATGCAGAGATAAGTCAGAGTCTGTCTGGGACTTGAATGGTTAAATGTTTCCATCAGCTTAGAAATTTCGACATCGTAAACCACCCGCTGCTGATAGCCGAAAGTTTTTCGCAATGTATGAGACCCGTAATTGCCCTTCAGATTGATTTTCGAACACCACTTCTTCACAAGTTTGTTGACGTAGTTCGGAGCCATAGGAGCATCATTTCTGCCCGTAAAAAGATATTCCACTTCCAGAGATCGACACTGAGCAGCCCAAGGTCGAACGGCATCAAGCACAGTCGGACTCAAAGTGATTCTCCGTTCCTTTCCGGTCTTACTTTCCCTCAGAACTAATTCGTCACCTACTTTGGCATCCACAAACTGATCAACTCGCAGTTGCACCAGATCCACGGCTCGAAGGTTCGTATTAATCCCGAGAACAAACAGGGCTAAGTCTCTTGGATTTTCAGCTAACAACTTTTTCAAGTTAGCAATATCCTCAAGCGAAGTAATTGGATCAACTTTCGTTGAACTGCCTTTTTCAGGATGATTTGGATTTCTTTTTTCCATTTTTGCTCTCCGTTTAGATGTTTCTAAATTCTGTCATTATTTTAGTAAATATTAGACTAAAATAAAAGTTATTTCTAACAAAATTCGAATAAAAACATCTAAACACTTGGAATTTATATCTAAATAGCTTTTTTGCAAGTCTAATCTTTATATTAAAGTTAGACTTTTTGAGTTTTGTTAAAATTAAAAGTTAGACTTCTCGCCGCCGCCGATTCCAAAATCCAAACTGGAGCGGACCGCATTAATTTCAGTCAGACGAGAGACAATTTTCTGTTGAACTTCCGGATCAGCCTTTTGAATTTCCTCCAAAACGATGGTCTGAAATTCTTCAACCTTTTTCAGCGAGTAAATTTCACTCTGCATTTTGAAGACAAACTCGAGCTGCTTGCGAAGCTCAGCTTGCAATTTGATCAAAAAACCGCCGATATCGCGATTTTGACCCGCCAGCCGCCGCAATTTTGTTTGACTGTCACGATATTCCTCAGTTCCCGGATCACCATGAAGGACAAGTTGAATCATTTTCAGCAAGCCTCGGCATTGTATGCCCAGAGCTTCGAGCTGATCCGAGAGAGTGAGCTTGGCATCAAGCATCTTTCCCGCTGAAAACAATGCAATGTCCTTTGAAACAGCAACATCAATCCGTTTTCTTGCCTTCGAAACAGCAGCTTGCGACACTCCAAAGAACTCAGCAATATGTACTTGCTTCAATCCATGCTCAACTAGCAATTTAATTAACACATCATGGTCAATCTTTCCACTGTTGTACGAGGGATGTAGTTTTAAATTTTCCAATACTACAGAAGTTTTTTCTTGCATTTTATCAACTCACAGACGTTACAACTTTACTACTGCTTAACTTTATAACTTCAAAACTTCACTTTTACTCGGTTAAAATTAACCTGAGCTTAACTACCGCCAGCGGCACAACGAGCTTCAAATTCTTCTTCACTCATTCCACTTCCGGAAGTTAACCCGTTCACTTCCACATCTTCACGAGATTGAAATCCTCCGCCAAAGACTTTCGCAATATTCTTACCTTCGATCAGCCAGGGAAGACTCGCTTTCCATTCCGGATTAACTTCGCCAAGGAGATACGGATAATCTCGAATCTGTTCAAAGTACCATTGCCACCAATCAATCCCGTTTCCATCAGGACCAAATTCATAACCACACCTTTCCACTTTTTTCATCAGCTCTTTCGTTAGACTTTTGGGCTTGGACAGCTCTGGGAGAATTTCACAAAAAATCTCCACCAACTCGTCACCCTTTGGGGGACTATAGGGGGTTTTTACGTAGAGAGTAGGAGTAGGAGAAGGGGCATTGCGCAAATCATCATTTTGCAATGCAGGCGCATCTTTATTTTCATGCGTCGGCATTGCATCCGCATCACCATTAATATCACCTGCACTCGAAGGATCTTCCTTCTTCGTATCATCCTGTTTTGTCTTGTTTTTCTTTTTACCCCAACGAGCTTCTGCTGCTAGTTTTGCCGCTTTAGATCGTTCTCTGGCCTCAGCTGCCCAGGGTTGCATTTCATCCCACGCACAAACGAAGAAATGGTCATCATCTTTTCCAATTATATCAAGCTGTAAAAGCATTTCTACATAATCATGACTATCTAAGTTAATCTTACATGCAAAGAGAAGATCTTCTTCATCAAAACAAGCAGGAAAGTGTCCAGAATCACTAGGGAAATGCTTAGCACAATAACACCAAAGCAGGATGATTCCCATCACGCCCTCAATCCCGAACCGTCTCATTACCTTTTGGAAGCGGAAATCTTCAAAAAATTCCACATCTAATCGGATGTCAGTCACATTTTTGATTCGACTAGCCACAACGGACTCCTTAAAATTTTCTCGGCATTGCGGATTTGATGCACTAGGAATGCAGGGGCATTGCGCACGCATTCATTATATTTACAACCCATTAAAAAGACTCAAAAAAAACAGGGATAACCCTGAAAAATTTCGACAGCGCGCCGAATTTAAAAAAATTCAGTCCTGCCCAATTCATGCAGCCGCAATGCGTCCGCAATACCAACGCATAAAAAAGTAAATTCAATTCAATAAGCTTCCTTCCATACCTTAAAAGACCTTCTCCTTGGAGACGAGTCTAGATAATTTTCCCTTTATTAATGGCCCCTTAACCTTACTCCCTCCAAAATAGACTTCATCTTCTTATACGCTCTGGGACAAACCTCTGGCGTATCAGCCAAATCCAACTCAATAAGGTTTGCTATCACATCCCAAGAATCAACAAGCCCGGCCCACTCCGGAGACTCTTCTCGCATTTCACCTAAGCGTTCACGGAATCCAGGAACAACATCCAACAGTTTCTGACAGCGAATGAAATCAGAAGGATCCGAGGGATACCGGCTACCCCATGAACCACAACAATTAATTCCTGAAAGCCGCGTAGCTAATGTGTTAGAAGATAGTCCACGACGGCCACTTGCCAACCATTCAACAAAATTTTTATCTATCATGCTGTTACTCCTCTTCACCCATTCTTTTTAATTGCTCCACAACCTTTCCAGCGACCTCCAAATACTCATCAACAGTGCAGTCCTGATACTTATTAATCAGTTCCATCAAAACGATTTTGACAGTTGATTCAAATTCAGTTTTAGCCTCACTACTCGACATATGAACCTCCATTGTTTGCACTTATCAAAAGTCCAACCAGCTCCAATCATTCTCCTTCTCATTCAGGAACTGGAGCCGCCTGCGCCGATACGCTGTTACCAAACTACCTGTTGTCGAGTTTCTGCTTTTCGCCACATCAAGAGTAACCTCCACAATGTCATTGATTGTCTTCGGATCCCATGGCCGAATGAAAATGACCTGATCCGCATCCTGTTCAATCGCTCCGGACTCACGCAGATCCGAAAGAAGTGGAATCTTGTTCTTACGATTTTCAACATCCCGGTTGAGTTGAGCCAGAACGAGCAGCGAGATCCCGCACTCAGTAGCCGTCTCTTTGAGCATACGCGAGATTTCAGCCACTTCCCTCTCCCTTGATCCTCCGCGCGAATCAGGACGAAGCAATTGGATGTAATCAATGATTGCGAACTTTAATCCAAATTCCTTTTTCCAGCGCCGGCATTGAGCGCGCAACTCAGAAGCAGAAAGAGAAGGCTTGTCCCAAATGCGGAGCCACGGATCCTTCCCGTCAAACCACTGAGCAAACTCATAGATATGCGCCCAATCCTCCTTTGAAAATTTGCCGTCACGGAAACGCATTCCTTCGACTCCATGAGTTGAGGAAAGCAGGCGATTGACGAGCAAATACCTCATCATTTCAAGTGAAAAAATTCCGACAGGGACTTTTTGATGAATAGCGTGAAGAGCAAAATTTAAGGCAAGCGCGGTTTTTCCGTTGGATGGACGACCGGCAAGGATAATAATTTCACCGGGAATCATTCCACCAGTGATAGAATTGAGCTTATAAAGATGTGTTTTAATTCCGTCACCACCACGCCCTTCAAGATCCTCAAGATACTTCACATATCCACGGATAATTTCCGAAGGCTTTTGCGCGGCCACATCCATACGCCCTTCTAATACCTTATCAATAGTTTGCTGAGCAGACGCAGCGAACTCAGCCGGATCCGCGTCACCAGCGTAAGCGTGTTCGATGAGATTCTGCCCGAGCTGCGCCATAGTCCTGCGCCTAGCGTAACCTTGAAGATCTTTTGCCCAGCTTTCAACGTGGTTCACAGGTTCAATATCGTTCGACAGCTCAACAAGATAATACGCACCGCCACACGCTTCAGACCGACCATTATTCAAAAGCCGATCATTAAGCGTGACTAAATCAATCGGAACATACTCCCGGTGCATGGCCAAAAAAGTCTGCCATATATTTTGATGAATAGGACTATAGAAATATTCAGGTGATTTTAGAATAGGAAGCAACGAATCAATGTTTCTACCATTGGTCCGTAAAACAGCACTGATAACCGCTCTTTCAAGCTCCAAATTATTAGGGGGAGAATTTGTATTCATACCCTTTCCCCCCATGTTAGGATTGCAAATTGAGGGACAGGGGAGGGACAGATAGCGGAAACCCACAAAAAAAGCCCCGAAGAGTGATGTACTAGACATCTATCTAAGGGGCTGTTTTTATTCTGGTTGGTGCGAAAGGAGAGACTCGAACTCTCACGGATTAACCGCTGGATCCTAAATCCAGTGCGTCTACCAATTCCGCCACTCTCGCAACCAGTTATGCCTGTCGTTAATCGCCGATTTCAACTTAATCTAAAAGATTAAATACGGAACCACCGCGACAGAAGATGCTTAATATAGGGACCATTAAAGATTGTCAACCAAAATTGCTAATTATATCGATAATTACTATATTTTTTTTATTATTTTTTCAAAACAGCAATCAAACACTTAAGTTTTGCTTCAAGATCCTGAAAATCCTTACCTAGAACTCGAACAATCGGTTCTATGCCTATTTCGCCCGGATCACAAACAACATCAACTTTTGTTGCATCATCGTGATGCGCAAGAGCTTCACAGGTTCCCCACTCGAGAGAACTGCCGACTTCTATATTTAAGTCTTTCGGTTTATCCGCAAGATCAAACCATGCTTCAACAAATCCACACTTGGCTACAGCTGCCATAATTTGGTCATTATACCTTATACCGACAGCACAGTTGATTTCAGGATTATACTTGCGGGCGCACAGTACTGCCTTTGCCGTAAACGAAGAGGCTCCGAAATCAGGATAGCCACCTATAATAATTTCACCCTTGCGAGTACAGGTAATGCGTCCGGTAAAGGCCGCCACATCATTTATTTCAGTAGCGTGCGGAAGGGCCGCGGCTACATTCATCCTGCTTTCAGGAATTAGGTTACTGAGTCCGTCCATATAAGTCAGGCGCAATCCGCATTCATGCAAATCAGAAAGAAGTCCTTCCTTCATAGCTGTAATCAACATAGGAGCAAGATGATTCGGAGGTCCACCTCCCTCACCAACTTCAAATCCAGCACGAAGCGCAAGATTCAGATATTTTTGAGCATCAAGAATTGCGGTGACAATATTTTTCCCTTTTGCCATCCCGGAAGCAATTGCAGCAGAAAGAGTACATCCTGTGCCGTGCATATTTCTAGTCTTCACACGTTGCTGCATCATTGGAATAGGTTTCTCACCTTTGATTCCCAGCCAATCCGTTGAAGCAACAGAATCAAAATGACCGCCTTTGATCAAAACAGCTTTTGGTCCCATTTCAAGAAGAATATCAATCGCCTTGAAAATATCCTCGCGCGTCTTTATTTCCATATCTGCAAAAAGCTCTGCTTCCGGCACATTGGGAGTAAGTAGATCAGCTAATGGAAACAACTCTTTCATTGCTTCCACAGCATCCTCTTTAAGAAGCCTTGCTCCGCTCGAAGCTACACAAACAGGATCAATTATAAGCGGAAAAGATTTATCAACAAGGGCCGCGGCAACAGATCTTATTATAGACGCAGAAAACAGCATTCCTGTTTTCGCAGCTTTAATATTAATATCAGCGCAAACCGTCTCAATCTGTAATGCTACAAATTCAGGTGAAACAGGCTCTATGCCCGACACTGTAACAGTATTCTGAGCAGTCAGAGCAGTAATCGCACTTGCGCCGTAACACCCCATTATTGACATGGTCTTAAGATCAGCTTGAATACCGGCACCACCGCCGGAATCTGATCCGGCTATGGTCAAAACACATGGAAGCGAATTCATTTTGCCTCCTTAGGCAGACTATATTGTTCACACAGCTTTTAACCATGCCCCTCGTTCGGGTCAACAAGTCTCGTCTAAAAAATTTGGGGCTATCGTGGACCTTGCCAGCGCCACAGGTCCCCTATATGATTAGCGGATGACAAAAACACTTATCGCATCAAAAATAAAACAACCAACTTTTTTGCCCATGACGAGAGAAGAAATGGACTGGCTCGGCTGGGATAGACCAGATATCCTTCTCGTGTCCGGCGATAGCTATATAGATCACCCGAGTTTCGGAATCCCCTTGCTGGGCAGAGTACTGACCGCACACGGATATAAAGTAGCTCTTGTCTGCCAGCCTGATTGGAAAGACACAAAAGATATAGAGGCCCTCGGCCGCCCCCGCTTATATGCAGGAGTCTCTGCCGGAGCGCTGGATTCCATGCTTTCTCACTATACTTCTTTCCGCAAAAAAAGAAGCGATGATGCTTACACTCCCGGCGGCAAAGCCGGAGCACGTCCGAACCGTGCGTGCATCATTTATACAAACCTTATAAAAAAAGCTTTCAAAGGTTTACCTGTAGTCATGGGAGGAATTGAAGCTTCCCTGCGCCGAATTTCTCATTTTGATTTCTGGACAGAAAAAATACGCAAAACAATTCTCATGGACAGCAAAGCTGACCTTTTGATTTACGGCATGGGCGAACGAGCCATGCTTGAAGCGGCGGACAGACTTTCAGAAGCGGATGAACCTTCCGGCGCGACTCTTCGAGGAATAAACGGCACTGCCTTTATGGGCAAAATTGAAGATATCCCTGCTGACGCGGAAGTTATAGAACTTCCTTCACATCAGGATATTCTCGATGATCCGCAAATGCTGATGAAAGCCACTCTTTTACTTGAAGAGCAGGTTCACTACGGCAAAGCATGGGCTATTCAAAAAACAGACAGCAGATATGTTGTAATAACACCACCTGCAATCTACCTCAATACCAATGAACTTGACTGGCTGTACACACTGCCTTTTGCTCGGCTACCGCATCCTTCCTATGATGATAAAGGTCGAATCCCTGCGGCGGAGATGATTGAATTCAGCATAACCTCCCATCGCGGATGCGGCGGCGGATGCTCGTTCTGCTCAATTGCCATGCACCAAGGAAGACACATCCGTTCCCGCAGTAAGAAATCAATCTTAAATGAAGCCGCAGGAATGAATTCACATAGTCATTTCAGAGGATCTATCTCAGACATAGGCGGTCCAAGTGCTAATATGTGGAATGCTAAGTGTTCCGTTGAAAGAGAAAAGTGCAAACGCAAAAGCTGCCTTGTTCCAAATATCTGTCCGAATTTTAAATATGACCAGAAAGCGAACCTTGACCTGTTGAAACAGACCAGAAATCTGGACGGAATAAAACATGTCCGGGTTGCCAGCGGTGTAAGATTTGATCTGGGCCTTAAAGACCGCACAAGTTTACGCGAAATTTTTAAAGAATTTGTCGGTGGACAATTAAAGGTTGCTCCTGAGCATATCTCACCTGAAGTTCTTAAACATATGCGTAAACCGGATCTGCCGGTATTTGAAAGCTTTCTCGAACTGTTCGAAGTTGAAACAAAAAACGCGGGAAAGAATCAATACGTCATTCCTTATCTAATGAGCGCGTTTCCCGGATGCACAGATGCTGACATGCGTATGCTCGCAGACTGGCTTAAAGCAAAAGGCTGGTCCCCTAAACAAGTACAGTGCTTTATACCCACGCCCGGAACTGTTGCCACCGCAATGTATTACACAGGCACTACCCCGGACGGAGAACGGATCTTTGTTGCAAAGACGGATGCCCAGCGTTTAAAACAACATGGCATACTTATCCCTGACGCAACCCGTGACCCTAGAAGCATAAGATATAAAGATAAACAAACTAAACCTGAAAAAAATACTAAAAAAGACACTTCGAAAGACTTTAAGGGAAATAAAAAATTTAAAGGGAAAAGCAAAACTGAACCGTTTTCAAAAAAGAATAAAAAAAGGTAATCCTTAACCTTGGAAATAGTTAATAAATCATATAATTGAAAAGATATGGATTAAACAACAACTCTCAATGCGGGTATAACCAAATGAGCTCAGAATCTTTCGCAAATCTGTGCATCTTTCATATAATGGATGGACTGCGTGACGGACTTTCACACTTCTCCCAGATAAGCCGGACGGCTCTGCTATACGCAATAAACCCGGGAGACCCTTTACGCATTTATGATCCGCAAGGATTATTAAGGGACCACGAACCCAAATTAAAGGAAGTCTATCTGGATTCAGATGCCTGGAAAGCCGGAAGCAACCATGATGACAACACGCGACTCATTGAAGTTATCAAATCAAAAGATCTGGCTCTTGCAGGATTAATCACCTGCGGAGCCCGTTCCAGTAGCATTTTTTACCAGCGCTGGTTTACTGAGCAACACCCGAATATGTGCTCAACAGGCCCCACTGAAAGCTGGATGGAATATGCGGCCCTGATGTTGTCTCAAGATTTTGCGGCACAAAATATTTTGCGTCTCGACAGTTCAGGACACCTTTTGCGCGAGTATTCAACTCATGCTGTCAGAGATTACATTGTAGATCAACGAAACAGAATCATGGGCTGGGACACACAATTAAGAGTTTACCCGATTCTAGATGCCATTCTCGGAATATCCAAAACAAAAGAGGAAGGAGCTTGGGCTCGTGGCGACCTTATTTTCATAGAGCCTTCGGAACTTGATTCCTTAGAATATCTGGCCAAATTCCCAGAAAATGAAAGACCGGCTCTTAAAAACCACAAGCACGTCAGAAAGCTTCTGCAATCTGTTGAAAATTCCAGTAGAAAACTTGTCTCTGACGGAAAATGCGTTGTCGGAATATCATCCTGCTGGCCGACAAACACCTCTATTTCAGCGGACTTCAAAGGAGAATGGGGAATCCTGCAACGAGGGACCGAACCCGTATGTAGCTTTGCGGATGCGACTTTTTCATCCACTAATTACAGGCCAAACCTTGTCCAACTCGAAGAAAACCTTCTTGAAATTAAACTTGATGCCAATAACAGGCACGACCTGTTTCAACTGGCAAACAAAATGGTATCCAGCGCGACTCATCAAAGCCACGGTTGCACACTTGTTTTAGATTTCAATGATACACCTGTAAAAATTGCAGGCCAAACTCTTGAAGAACCGCTTGATTTGCGTGATCCTGAAATACGTGGGCTAGCAAGATCTCTGACCAAGTTGGACGGAGCTATCCATATTGGAAAAGATGTAAAAGTTTACGGTTTTGCATGCCTGCTGGACGGAAAAGCTGTTTCCGGTGAAAACAGGGCAAGAGGAGCAAGGTTTAATTCTGCCTTACGCTTCACCGCAAAACATCCAAATATAATCGTAATTGTTGTTTCTTCCGATAAGCCCGTTTCAATCATACAGCGAGGAGTTGAACTGACTGCCCGCTGCGACTGGACACAACACTTTGCATGCGTCAGCACTCCCCCCACTCTCGCAGAGTGGATCGAAGGATAAATACTATGAATAAAATTTTATATTTATTTGCAATTTCAACTTTTTCATTGCTGCTTTGTGCTTCTTCTGCATCAGCAGAAAATTGTCCATTCAAAAGTTTTTCTTTTGAGAAAAAGAAAGCTTCCTCGCATTGGTCAGCAAAGAAAACATACGTGGTATCCGGTAACAGAACTCTCGGCCTCTTCAATAATCGTAACAAGCGATATCCTTCTCAAACAGTTCTCACCATAAAGGATATTCCTAAAAATTCATCCATCACAGTTAAATTTGATATGCTTTATATCGGAAGCTGGGATTCAGAAGGAAAACTGGCTGACCGTTTCACGGTTAAAGTTGGCGGAGGACCGGAAATAATGAACATCACCGAGTTCCCCTGTCTTCTTGAAGACGGAGATGACAATAAACCTGTTAACAATACGGGATTTGTAAAGGTTGGAGAAAGAGACAGAGCCTACTGGATTACACCACTTTCATTTACAGTTGAACCTTCAGTAATTATCAAAGGTGAACTTAAACTTGAATTCAAAGGTTATTTGACTGGTCGCAAAACAGAATTCTGGGCTTTGGATGATGTTGAAATTTTTATAAATTAAAACTTTATTAATTTAAATTTTTAATAAGCCTGCAAGCTGCCATAACACGACGACTTGCAGGCTTATTTTTTCCATATTCAAACTTTAAAGTTGTTCTAAAACTTTTGTAATCGGATGATTTTCCACTCTTTTAACTTCAAGCACGTCATAAAGCTTTTCAAGTTGCAATACTATTTGCTCGAGCTTACTATCATCTGCAACGGTCAACACCATCCGGCTTTCATCTCCGCTCCCAATCGGGCCACAGACAATTCCTTCAAGGTTGAAATTTCTTCGGGAAAAAAGTCCGGTAATCTGACTCATCACCCCTGCATGATTTCTAACCAGTAAATCTATTCCATAATTGTGCATATCTCAGCCTCCTATCATTTCTCTGTTGGCGCATTCAGGCGGAACCATGGGAAGAACTTTGTTATCTAAATCTATGGGAATATTTATTACGCAAGGCCCTTCCTGTCCGAGAATTTTGCGTAAAAATAGAGACGGATTCTCTTCTTGACCAAGATCAAAGGCCGGTACTCCGAATCCTTTTGCAATAGCCGTAAAATCCGGACTGCTATCAAAGCTGGATGCATAATATCTTTCCCCGAAGAAAAGCTCCTGCTGCTGCCTTACAAGTCCGAGCCTATTGTTATTCATGATCAGAACTTTAACATTGAGACGATGCTCAGCCAATGTTGCAAGCTCCTGAATATTCATCAAAAAGGAACCGTCCCCACTAACACACACTACCCGTCTTTCGGGATTAGCAAACGCTGCACCTATTGCAGTAGGTAAACCGAACCCCATTGTACCGAGTCCTCCGGAAGTTAACAGAGTGCGGGGTTTTCTAAAGGGATACCCTTTGGCAACCCACATCTGATGTTGTCCAACATCTGTTGTAATAATAGATTGCTCGGAAAGAGATTCACTAACAACACGCAGTAGATTCATTGGATGAAAGGTATCTTCTTTATCCGTCAATATTTCAGGGTACAGCAACCGCAATGATGCAATATGCGCACTCCATCCTATTCTGATAGCCGGATCCACACACTCAGCAAAAACATTAAGTGCGTGTCCTACATCACCTACAATCGCGAGATTGGAAGATTTTATTTTATCAATTTCAGACCTGTCGATATCAACATGTAAGATATCAGCATGCTTGCAGAACTCACAGGCCTTACCAACAGCTCTATCATCAAAGCGAACTCCAAGAGCTATGATAAGATCTGCTTCTTCCATTATCATGTTTGTTGCACGCTCTCCGTGCATACCGAGCATACCGAGATAATGGGGATCTCCGTGCGGATAAGCTCCAAGCCCCATCAAAGTAGTTACGACCGGAATTGAATTTTTATGAGCCAGCCGGATCAAGTCTTTTGAACCTTCAGCAGCAACAACTCCTCCCCCCGCATAGATTACGGGTTTCCGTGAATTGTTGATCATATCAACTGCCTGATTCAACAATTTATCATCACACAAAACAATATTGCTCTTAGTCCCTATCTCGGGAAAATCTTTAAATTCTATAATCTCATTTTGAACGTCTTTCGGAACATCGATTACGACAGGGCCGGGTCTGCCGGACTCAGCAAGACGGAAAGCTTCTGGAATAACATTAAGCAGCTCTTTAGCGGACTGAACAAGGAAATTATGTTTGGTAATTGGAATTGTAAGCCCATAAGTATCAACTTCCTGAAAAGCATCAGTTCCGATTAATGAACTTGATACCTGTCCGGTTATTGCAACCATTGGAATTGAATCAAGACTGGCATCAGCTATTGCTGTGAGCAGATTTGTGACTCCCGGACCGGATGTTGCCATGCAGACGGCAGCTTTACCGGTTGTCCGGGCCATACCTTGCGACATAAAACCCGCGCCTTGTTCATGTCTGGCTAGAATATGTCTGATCGAACTGTCTCTGAGCGCGTCATAAATAGGCAGATTGGAACCGCCGGGTATTCCGCATATGATATCAATACCTTGCCGCTCAAGAAGTCTGATAACTAATTGTGCTCCACTGATTTCCATTTCCTCACCCTCGCCTTGTCATAATGTCAAAAAAAAACCCCTGCTGGCTGGGCCGGCAGGGGTTAGAACAACATGTTGTGTAAACTGAATTTACAACCTTCCCTCCGGCTTATTTATGCCTGTCACCATCACCACAGAAATCACCACCATCACCACTAGGGTGAGGGCTGTAACTGCTGCAAGATTGTGATTTAGGGAGAACAAGTTCATTTCAGTTTTTTCTCAAATTTTCTCGGAAATTTATAAATACTGCAAAACTCTTAAGCCAGCAGATTATCATAATCAAGTCTTTTTTTTAAATAAGTGGAAATTATGACTTTAACTTAAACAACCCCACCCACCCTGTTTTATAACCAAGTACATGAAAAGAAAATTTGAAAAGCGCTGCACAAAACAAATTAACCAAAAGTATAGGAAGATCATTCTTCTTAAGAAGAAGGTTACGATCATTCTTAACCTTGAAAGGGCTTTTTCTGTACCTGATATCTTTCAGCTTCAACTCATATTCAGAACTGAAACCGACCTGTTCAGAATTACCACTATAAAAATTCTTTATCCCTTGAGGATAATACGGTTTTTCATGATCCAGATCGAGCCAGAAATGAGGGTGAAGCATAGGGGTTGCAATAAGTATCAACCCTCCCGGTTTTAAATACTTTAAATATCCATCTACAAACGAAATCAAATCTTCAAACTTAAAATGCTCAATAATATGAGACAAAACTAAAAAATCAAACTTAGTCTCTGAATATCCAGCATCAAAATCTTCTAAAGAAACAACATTTAACCCTCGTTTATTGCATTCTTCAACTTGATGGATATTTTTTTCAACTCCAAGAATATTTCTAAACCCTTGCGACTTCAAAAAATCAGTCTTTCCGCCACGACCGCACCCGACTTCAAGAATACTCATTTCACGATCAAGATCACACATAATAGATTTCCACTGTGTCATTTCGTGACGAGACAAATCCTTTGCAGTTTTCCGAATGGATTTTCGCATCTCGGGGCTAGCCGTTAGCATCACGCACTCCCGCAAGTTCAGCCAGATATCTCGCTGCATTTGCCGCTCCGTTAAGCACCATATCGGAAGGCTCAACTTTTGTTTTCAAACACTTTTCGAGAGAGTTGCGCAGAGCTTCAACGGTTACTCCATCCTCTGGAAAAACATTCACTATAGCCGAAGAGAACTTACTTAAAATCGCGGCATGCTCTTCCTGTTCTCCATCTTTCATTCCCCGAAGCAACACAACAGAAGGCACTCCTGCCCCCATCACATCTGTAAGACTGTTGTACCCCCCGTAAATAATGGCTGACCTTGAGTTTGCGAGATCAGTAAGAAAGGACGGACCAAGCTGTTCCAGATAAACATTAGAATGACGCTCGAAAGACTTTTTCACACCACACGCGCGCGGGTCGCGGTGGTTCATATAAACTTTCCATATCCCTTCGGATATATCGAAACCACCCAAAACTTCCGCCACCTTTTCAAGCAATACAGAAGTCCCCTCACCTGACCATGGGATAGAAACAACTCCTGCCAGCTTCTTGTGAGTGCAAACGTCAGTTACAATATTTCGTAATTCCTTAAACCGCGAAACATACCCGGCTTCAAACGGAATTTTCTGAAAATGTTTCGAAAGCTTATCAAGCTCCGAACTACCTGTTACGGAAGAATCTCCGTACCATAAAATATCTGAATACCTTGAAGTAAAAGTATCCGCCGACAGTTCAGACCACACCTTATCAACGTCTCCGACAACAGCACGAACTCCAAGCACCCATTTGCTGTCGGTTGAGCCCTCAACAGCGCGCAACAATTCTTTATGCTTTCCTTGTGGGGTATGGTCTGCCAGAATGACTTTTGGTTTATACACATCGACCAAATCACTGAGACTTTCAGCTCTGACGGTTCCCAAAACTTTATCATCAATATTTGAAGGCCCAAGGTCTCCACAGGATTTTCCGCATGAAATTTTTGTTTTATATGATGGAAGCTTAATCCAATCCAGTTCTCCTTCACCGATAAGCTCGGCAGTAGCGCCGCATCCGGTTACCAGCAAAACTGACAAATGAGGGAAAAGTCTACGGACAGCAAGCCCAATTGCAACACTTCGGCTTACATGTCCTAGTCCTCTTCCATCATGAGCATAAATAAGTATATCTATTATTGATTTCATCATCAGACCCTATGTTAATAAGTAAAAGATAACTAACAGACCTTAATATATACAAAAAACACAAACAACAAAAGACAAGAAAAGGGATTGCATACAACAGGAAAACATACTAGAAAATATCAAACACTTGGTTAATCGATTTTAAGGATTTACAGAAGTACCCCTTTTCGTTAGATATTCCAACGGTCATGGTTATGCAACGGCAAATAAACTTAGTGGCTTATAAGCCACGTACAATTGGTATAATAAATGAGTAAGACCTACAATATTTTGATGTACTCCCACGACACATATGGTCTTGGGCACATTCGTCGTACTATGGCTATTGCTTCGCAGTTAAAATGCCATGGGGTCAATATCCTTATTATTACAGGATCACCCATCGTCGGAAGATTTGAATTTCCAGAACAGATCGATTTTGTTCGTGTTCCGGGAATGATAAAACAATCAAACGACAATTATATACCTCACTCCATCAAAATCGACCCGATTCATGCCATGTCCATCCGGCAATCAATAATCGATGCCACGGCAAAAAGTTTTCAACCGGACCTTTTCATCGTTGATAAAGCCCCACGCGGCCTCAAACACGAAATCATGCCAACCTTGGAATGGATGAAACAATACGGCAAAACCCGTACCATCCTCGGCCTCAGAGACATCATGGATGACTCAGAAAGCACGACCGCAGACTGGAAGGAAAAAGGCATCTATGATGTCCTTGAAAACCTTTATTCTGAAATATGGGTTTACGGCCACAAAGAATACTACAATCCTATTAAAGAGTACTCTATTCCTGAATCTATCAGTAAAAAGATGATTTTTACAGGTTATATCCCGAGAAAAACACATTCAAGATCCGGCCCTGAAGTACGCAAAAACGGCAAAAAACTTGTGGTTATCACCGCAGGCGGCGGCGGTGATGGATACCCAATGATGGACGCGTATCTAAAAGCCCTTGAAAAATACAATCCGCAAAATTTCCGAACAGTTATGGTAACCGGTCCCTTTATGCCCACCGAACAGAGGCGTGACCTTTCTGAACGTGCAAAAAAACTTTCAGTTACATTTTACCACTTTTACCGAAGAATGGAAAAGTTATTCAGCAATGCTGATCTTATTGTCAGCATGGGCGGCTACAATACTGTGTGTGAAATACTCTCACACAAGCAGGTAGGACTGATTGTTCCCCGTGAAACTCCACGTCTGGAACAGACTATCCGGGCACAAGTTCTAAAAGAACAAAATCTTGCAGACTATATCCCCTGGCACAAGTTAGGACCGGATACTATGATGGAAAAAATAAATCATCTGCTTAACGATTCCAATTCAATAAAAGAGACTGTTTCAAATTTTAAATTCACCGGCCTTGATGTTATGCATCAGCGTGTCAACCTATTCAAAGATATATGCTAATGACAAATAAAAACCAGCCAGTCCTTGCTATGATCCTTAAGGGATATCCCCGTATTTCAGAAACATTTATTTCCAACGAAATAAGACTTCTCGAAAAACGTGGCGTTAAAATTCACATTATCTCCATGCGTAAACCACGGGAAGATTTTACCCATAAATCAATTTCAGAGATTAAAGCTAAAGTCTCATACCTTCCTTCAACACTTGAAGGCTGCCTTGAAGGACTTTTCGGTTCAGCGGATCATGACGCGGGTTTAAAAGATCCCCGTTATGGCACAGACCCGGAATTTACACAGCGAATCGATAAAATATGGGAAAATTTCCGTGAAACAGGAAGTGAAGCATCCTTTAAACACATGCTTCAAGCTGAGTATATTGTTGAAAAAATACTGCCCGGCTCAGATATTTTCCACATCCACGCACATTTTGCGCATTCCCCTACTTCCGTAGCAAGAAACGCAAGCAAGCTTTCAGGACTTCCGTTCAGTTTTACAGCTCATGCTAAAGATATCTATACTCAGGCTCCAGAAAAAATAACCGCAAAAATTTCCGAAGCTAAATTTGCTGTCACCTGCACTGGCTATAACTGCAAATATCTTGAAGAAATAGCTCCCGAAGGTAAACCCATCCATAAGGTTTACCACGGTATAGATCTGGCACTTTTTACTTCAGATAAAAATTATTCAACATCTGCTCCATACGAAATTTTCACAGTTGCGCGGTTCACCCCTAAAAAAGGACTGCCCACAGTCTTCAAAGCATTAAAAATCCTTGCAGATAAAGGGATAGATTTTGCCTATAAAATCGTAGGGGACGGAGATGACAGGGATTCAACCCTCGCTCTGATCGAAGAACTTGGATTATCTGACCGCTGTACATGGGTAGGAACTAAACCCCACGAAGAAGTACTTGAACTCTACAGAACTGCTGATTTATTCGCTCTGGGATGTGAAATCGCAGAGAATGGAGACAGGGACGGAATCCCTAATGTTCTGGCGGAAAGCATGGCGATGTCTGTTCCCGTTGTAGCAACCACTGTATCCGGTATTCCGGAACTCGTTGAACACGGTAAAACCGGTATACTTGTTGAACCGGGTGATTACTTAGCAATGGCTGATGCAATGGAAAAGATATTAACCGATCAAGACCTCAGACAAGTTATGATTCCCGCGGCTAAAAAGAAAGTTCACGACATTTTTGATAACCGCTACTGGATTAACATACTGGCTGACGTTTATGAATTATATGGGATAAAGGCCAGCGACTAGCATCTACCTTACAAGGACAAGTCTATATGCGAATCGCTTTTTTCGCCCCGCATAAACCTATCGATCATGAAACTCCTTCCGGAGATTTAATGATTGGTAAAAGTCTACGTGACTATTTATGCGCACATGGACATGAAGTTGTAATCGCCAGTCGTATGAGGCTACGCAACGTAACGACCACCCCCTGTAAATGGCCTTTATTGTACTTCGAATACAATAAGACTTTAAAGCGGGTTAAAGACTTTGCTCCAGATCTATGGTTAACATACCATAGTTATTATAAATCTCCTGATTTACTGGGCCCGCTAATCACAAAAAAGCTGGGCATCCCCTATCTAATATATCAAGGTGTATTTTCCACAAAGCACAGGCGAAACGTCAAAACGTGGCTAGGCTTTATGGCTAATAAAAATGCGCTGCTTCATGCCGATCATGTTTTTGCCAACAAAGAAATCGACCACAAAAATCTTTCCCGTATAATTCTTCCTGAAAAATTAACCAGAACCCGTCCGGGCATAAATCCTGACGATTTTAAATTCTGCCCAAAAAGCAGGACTGAAATCCGTAATTCCCTAAAAATTAGGGATACCCCCGTGCTCATGAGTACCGCGATGCTACGCAGCGGCGTTAAAGAGCAGAGTTTAACCGACCTGATCAATGCTTTTGCAATAGTTCTTAAAACACTTCCCGAAACCAAACTGCTTATAGCAGGTGACGGAGAAGCACGCGAACGACTGACCTCTCTGGCAAAGCAAAAAACAGGAGATCAGGTCATTTTTCTCGGCAAAATTAATCGAAACGAACTATTTAAGTACTACAGCGCGGCAGATCTTTTTGCATACCCCGGTATTAATGAGGCTCTGGGAATGGTTTATCTGGAAGCTCAAAGCACCGGATTGCCGGTTGCAGCCTATTCTACAAGAGGCCCTAAAGAAGCAGTAGCCCATGGTGAAACCGGACTTTTATCCCCTGAGGGAGATATTGATTGTTTAACAAAAAACATTCTCTATCTATTTCAAAACAATTCAAAACGGCAAGCAATGAGGGAATTAGCCCCGAAACGAATTAAAGAAGTTTTTGATCAAAATTTAAATCTACAACATATAGAAAAAAAAATTCGGCTCTCAATTTCAAGGAGACACCATTGAAACCAGTAAGAATCGCATTAATCAGACATTCAGTTACAGTCTGGAATGAAGAAAACAGAATTCAAGGCCACATGGACTCCCCTCTGACTAAATACGGAAGAGAACTTGCCGAAGAATGGAAAAAGCATCTGTCTCCAGAATCTTTTGATGCAGTAATCACAAGCGATTTGGGACGAGCAATTGAGACTGCTGAAATTATCACACAAGGCCTTGATATTCCATTTTTAAAAGTCCCCGGGCTGCGTGAACAGGATTGGGGAGAATGGTCGGGATTAACATACAGCGAACTTGATCAAAAATGGCCCGGACAACTTTCTGCCGAAGAAGCTAAAGGATGGAATTTTCGCCCTGCCGGAGGTGAAAGCCGCTCTGAAACATCAGCAAGAGCTATAAAAGCTCTTGAAGAATCTATTTCAAAGATAATCGAAATAATTGACAAGGATACACCCAAAGTGCTTGCTGTTATCCACGAAGGAACGTTGAAATCAATCGCATATAAACTGGCTGAACATGATTATATGCCGGGTACTTCGAAGCTGATTAAACGCCGCAGACTGCACTGGATCAAATGGGATGGAACTTTGTCTATAGATAGGCTGAACGACCTTTTATGAAAATAATTCATTACTGCCAACATGTCTTGGGTATGGGGCACTTCTTTCGAAGCCTTGAAATTTCGAGGGCTCTAGAAAATGAACAAGTAATTTTTGTTGCAGGCGGAACCCGCCCTGAACAGGAATTACCTGATCATGTTGAATATTTTCAGCTTCCCGGGCTTTGTATGAATGAAAACTTCGGTGGACTCATGCCCACTGACGAAGGACGACTTTTAGACGAAGTTAAAGAAGAAAGAATTGAGAAAATTAAGGTTATCTTCGAACAGGAAAAACCAGATGTTTTTTTAATTGAACTCTTTCCCTTCGGACGAAAAGCATTCAGATTTGAACTTCTTCCCATTCTTGATTCAATTAAAGCCGGACTCTACGGAGATGTTAAAATAATCTGCTCTCTCCGGGATATTCTTGTCGAAAAAGACGATGGCGGAAAACACGAAAAACGGTGCGTCGAAACCCTCAATAAATATTTTGACCTGCTGCTTATTCACTCTGATCCACAGATAGCAAAGCTTGATGAAACATTCCAATCACTGAATAACATTTCCATTCCGTATTCTTACACTGGATTTGCCGCCCGCAAACCACGTAATAACGTACGCTCTAAAGTTAGAAAACAACTTGGAATCGACAGTGACGAAAAATTATTAGTAGCCAGTGCAGGCGGAGGAAAAGTCGGCAATTCATTGCTGAAAGCTGTTTTTGACAGCTTTACTGAACTTGGCCCTGAGAAAACAAAACTACTGATACTGACCGGTCCATTTTTAGATCAGAATAAATATGACGCTTTAAAAACTGATTCATTAAGTTACTCTAATATTACTGTAGAAAAATTCGCACCGGACTTCACAGACTTATTAACGGGAGCGGATGCCATGATTTCAATGGCTGGATACAATACATGTATGGATATACTTACTACCAATATCCCAAGCGCAGTGCTGCCGTTTGCACAGAACAGAGAACAACGAATGAGAGCGGAAAAACTAGCTGAACATACTTCTCTCAAGGTTCTGAATGATAATGACCTCAGCACATCCAGAATGAAAAATATAATTAACGAACTTCTTACTTGCGAACGATCCTCATCAGATCACAACATTAATCTGGAAGGCGCAACTGAATCAGCGCGAGCAATAAGAATGGTTGGAACAAAATAATGTCATATCGCCCTATTTCATCAATCTGGAAAAATGATATTTCCGAATTAATCGAATCCTTTGAATCTTGGTGGATAAAACTGGAACAGCTTATCCCGAAAAAAGGTTGCGATATTTTCTTTAGAGCGGACGACATCGGTTATCCGGGAAAACAATTTTCAACCATGGTTGATGTTTTCAAAAAAAACAAAGTACCGCTCGCGCTCGCTGTAGTACCTGCATGGGTTAATCAGGACAGAATTCAAATGTTATTTGAAACACTCGGGCCTGACATGTCGCTCTGGTGTATGCACCAACATGGCTACAAACATATGAATAAGGAAAAATCAGGTAAAAAATTCGAATTCGGGCCATCGCGTGACCGCAATAAAATGACCGCAGAACTTACCAAAGGAAAACAAAAACTTGATAAACTCCTCGGTAGCAGTATGTGCCCTATATTTACCCCTCCGTGGAATCGCTGCTCGACTGAAACCATGGCCTGTCTTATAGAATTAGGTTTCATTGCAATTTCAAGATGTATCAATGTCTCCCCATATCCATTAAAAGGATTGCCCGATCTTCCAATTAATATCGACCTTCATACTATTAAAGAAAAAGATCCCAAGGTCGGGATTAAAATTCTGATGAATCAAATCGAACATGCAGTGCAGTCAGATTATGCAGGATTTATGCTACATCACCAGCGTATGAATAAAACATCCGTTAAATTTTTAGATTTTCTTTTAGCAAAAATAGCCGAAACGCCTTCGCTTCGAATTCAAGATATAAGAGATATACTACCCAAATAACTTCTCCCTCTTTCTCTATCTTTCTAAAATTATATTTAGCTGACGTCCGTAACAGACTCAGTATTTTTTTCATTTTTCAATGTAAAATTTCAGAAGTGACTACTTCTTAAAAATGCATTTTTGCTTTGCATTTCATGGAGTTTAAGGTACGAAATGATAATATAATTTTAAAAAATGACCTCAGCAAAAAATTAAACTGAATATAATAGAAATATTAAAATATAGTTTTTATGCTCGAAGCAGCAACAGCATATCTATACAGGTTCACCAGAGAGCAAAAAAAATGTCACAGCGCAAACGAATACCTTTCCAACACCCTGATTCACCAACAGATATTGTTGCTCAGGTAGTCCTTCCCTTTGATAAATCACTGGAAATCAGCCTTAAAAGTATAAAATCAAGATTTCTAAGAAATATGGTAACGGTAACAAGTCTTATACTTGCTGTTTCCTTTTTCGCATATGTTCTCATCGGCAGTGATATTTCAAGCGGAATATACAACTCCGGCCAGCATGACCTGATTAAAATCCTTGATAAAACAGGCTATCAACCCGGTGGAAGTGCAAAAGAGCGATGGATTGTAATTCTTTCACTTCTAGTCTGCACAGTTGGCATTATTAACGCTCAGCTCATGGCTGTAACCGAAAGATTCCGCGAAATAGGCACCATGAAATGCCTCGGAGCTCTCGACAGTTTCGTTCTGCGACTATTTGTCCTTGAAGCTTCAATGCAAGGAGTTGTAGGTTCATTATTAGGAGCACTCTTCGGAGGTTTAATAGCCATCCTACTGGCAATGACAAGCTTTGGGTGGGGTGCCGTCACATTTCTACCAGTCGCAGAAGTTGGTATTTCAATTCTTTATTCCATAGGTGTAGGCTTTGGATTAAGCCTGATTGGAGTTCTCTACCCGGCCATGATTGCCGCACGTATGCGTCCCATTGAGGCTATGCGGGTTGAAGAATAAACATTTTTTTATTTGATTTTAGATAACTAATTAAGACAAAGGCGAGACAGAATGCCCGAATCACATACCATAGTCAGGGTTACCGGAGTTACTAAAAACTTCAAACTCGGAAACGTAAATGTGCAAGCCCTTAAGGGGGTTGATCTCGAAATTTACGCAGGAGAATACCTCTCTATTATGGGCCCGTCAGGATCAGGAAAATCTACCCTTTTCAACATGATCGGTGGTCTTGATAAGCCTACCGAAGGGAAAGTTTTCATTGATGAAGTAGACATTGCGCAGTTGGATGCCTTCGAACTTGCGTGGCTTCGCAACCGGAAAATAGGATATATCTTTCAGACTTTTAACCTGATTCAGGTAATGACCGCTTTAGAAAACATCACTTTACCAATGATTTTCGCAGGAGTTCATAACGACGCAGCTGTCGCCAAAGGTATCGAGCTGCTCGACCTGGTAGGGCTACACAAGCGATATAATCACAAACCGCAGGAACTTTCCGGCGGACAGCAACAGCGTGTGGCAATAGCAAGATCACTTGCCAATGATCCCGCTATTATCCTTGCAGATGAACCGACCGGAAACCTTGACCTTACAACCGGTGAAGAAATTATCAAGCTGATGAGCGACCTCAGTAAAGACCGCGGAGTGACGATTATCACCGCAACGCATGACTATAAAATGCTTAATGCTTCTGACAGGGTCGTCTGGATTGAAGACGGTTTGATCAAGAAAATTGAAAACAGAGATCAGCTCAACATCGATGTTGGCTGTATCCGCATGGCTTGATTCTCGGAGACTTTAATTAATGTCAACCATTTGCTTTAAAAAAAAATCCTCACTTTGGTCAGCCGGAAAACTACTGGTTGCTATAGTTACGTTATTCACTCTTTCCGCGTTCGCACTCCCGCAGACCGCTTATAGTGCGTATGAACCGCTGAAACAAACTATTTCCGACTTATCTTCTTTAGGTGACCGCTCTTTCGGTTCCGAAGGAGAAAAGAAAGCTGCGGACTATATTGAAGCAAAATTTAAAGAATTAGGTAATGTTAAGGTTGGTAAGCATCTCTTTCTTGCCCCGACCATGGTTAATTCTGAAGCTGAATTAACCATCGGTAAAATCGGTAGAAAAATTCCGATACGTTCTGCTAAATTCAACGCAGTTTCTCCACCTGCCACCCCTGAAAAAGGTCTTTCAGGACCGATAATCTATGTAGGTAAAGGAAAGCTTGTTGATTTCAACGGACTTCCCATCAAGAATGCTATCGTTCTTATGGACATCGATTCAGGTAAAAATTGGCTGAATGCTGCAAGTCTGGGGGCATCTGCTCTTATTTATATAGATTCCGGCCCTACGATGAAAGGGTTCTTCGAAGAAAAGCTTGAACTTTCTCCTCTTGATTTCCCGCGCTATTACATGACCGCCGCTGATGCCAAAGAGAATCTCGGAATAAGCACAGATGACCCGCAAAAACTTATTGCGGATTATGCAACTGTAAAATCGTCAGCTAAATGGAAACGCATCACCGCCGAAAACATCTATTGCATAATAGAAGGTACTGATTCAAAACTTTCGGAAGAACTGGTTATTATCGAATCATTCTATGACAGTTCTTCCTATATTATGGGAAATTCTCCGGGCGCAGACGAAGCTCTTTCAATTGCATCACTTTTTGAAATCGGGAAAGAATTAGCTGCCAATCCGCCAAAACGTTCCATACTTCTCCTTGCGACAACCGGTCACGGTCAGTCTCTGCATGGTATGCGTGAATTTATCAAAGCTATTTCCGGGAAAAGCATCAGCCTGAAAAGAATTAAAGCCAAGCTGAGCACCAAAAAGAATAATGCCGTTCAGATTTTGGAAGGGCTTGAAATGGATAATCCTCTTGCCACAGAGATGGCAGTCGAAAACCCTGAGCTTTTCAATCTGATGTATAATGCATTAAAAAATCAGATAAAAGACGAAGTTGATATTATCAGCAAAAGACTCATGCAGATGCGCATGCAGCACGACACAAAAAAAGAAGACATCGAAACGATTGATCAGAAGCGTAAGCTGCTGCGTAGAATTTCATGGAAAACAGATTACTCAACTTTACCGGCTGACGAAATGGCCGCCCTGCGTGATTTATTCCCAAAGGTAAAAGATAAAGTTTACGCAGTTAAACAGGATATAAAACAACAGCTTGATTCAATACGAAGCGCACGTAAGCTTCGTACTACGGTCAGATCAAAAGATCCTGTCTGTTTAATTTCTCTTCATCTTTCCAGTCGTGGTGAAGGTGTCGGCGCATTTGGCCGCGGATGGTTTTATAATCTCAGGCCTAGAGTTAACCTTTCCAGAACCTTCGCGCAAATTAATGATATTTTAAACGATGCCGCCCCTATTGTCGAAAAAAACATAGGTACCAGCGGATTGTTTACAGATACACTGCGCCCTAATCTTTCAAGACCATGGCAGACATGGCTACTTGATAAACCACAATTCGGAAGTGAAGTTGCCACAATGGCGGGTCTGTTAAGCTTTACTTTCGCCACGGTTAACGATGGTCGTCCTTACTGGGGAACACCTTTTGATACCATAGAGAATATCAACTGGGATGGAGTTGGTAAACAGGCTGAACTTGTTGAAGGGCTTATCAGAAGTGTTTCAGAATCTTCGGAAGTTTTGACCACCAAATCACCCCGTAAAGGATTCGCTCTTGTTAACGGAAAAGCCCGCTTTGTAAGACAGGGAGAGCTTTTTGCTGACCAGCCTGCGCCAGATACCATTTTTATGGCCTTTCAAGGTAACACAAGATTTTATTCACTCGCCGACACAGAAGGTGATTTTAAATTCACAGGTGTCGCGTCAAGCAAACTCGTTCAACCAAAGCTGATCATAGAAGGTTATAAATATAATCCTGACGGACGAATTATATGGGCTATCGACAAGAAACAAACCGGAAAAAGTGCATATAGACTGAAAATGATCCGTCTGGATATGGAAACAAAAGTTGTCATGTTCGGTTGCAGACAAACAACTCTGTTTGATCTGCTGACGCCTAGGACTTTCAAATACATGACAAAAGTTGAAGTACTAGACGGCGCCCGCGATGCAGACCCTATGCACTATTGGTACAGTCGCATCGACACCCGTTCTTCAACAATTGCCAGTGTTTTTCTTGAACCCAATGTTCCATTAAAAATGACCCTGTCCGATTCTGTGCTCAACAGAAAAATGATTCTGATTCACTCAACTCCTGCCGACTCTGCGGGAAATGGATACAACCTCAAAGAATGGCCTATTATTCCTGCAACCAACCATAGAGCTGCTATGGATATGTGGAATCTTCTTAAACCCAGAATCGAAAATCTGGAATCACATGGAATTATAAACCAAAGAATCAGAAACTTGGAAAAACAGGGAACTGAGGCTCTATCAAAAGCGACAACAGCCTGGAAAGATCGCCGCTATGATGATTTCATGGAAAACTCACGCACAGCGTGGGCTTTAGCTTCAAGAGTCTATCTGGATGTTGATCAGACTCAAAAAGACGTTCTAGTCGGTGTCCTTTTCTATATAGCCCTGTTCATACCCTTTGCTTATTGTATGGAGCGGGTAATATTTTCATTTGCCGACATCCATAAAAGGATTTTAGGATTTCTGGGGATTCTTATGGCTGTTATTACGGTCATTTATATGGTCCATCCGGCGTTCCAGCTCACGTATAGTCCTATGGTGGTAATTCTGGCCTTTTTCATTTTGGGCTTATCTGTAATGGTCTCATTAATTATCTTTTTCAGATTTGAAAAAGAGATGATCATGCTCCAGCAACGGGCACACAAAACAAGCACGTCCGAAATCAGTAAATGGAAAGCTTTTACAGCCGCATTCGTAATTGGTGTCAGCAACTTAAGACGCAGAAAAATCAGGACATTTCTGACCTGTCTCACTCTTACAATTCTGACCTTCACCATTATGAGTTTTACTGCTGTAAAGTCTCTCAGAGAGCACACATATGTGCTCTTCAGTGATAATCAGCCTTATTCCGGCATCTTCATGAAGAATATCGGCTGGAAAGATTTACCTAGAGAAACTCTCGGAATTGTAGGTAATGACTTTGAAGAAAATGGCCTCGTAGCACCCAGAGGGTGGCTCGAGCTGGTTGATAAAACTATTTCAGCATCAACCCCTGTAAGCCTAGATTCAAAACACGAAGAAGTTAAAGGATTGGTTGGACTCAGTTATATTGAACCGAAAGTAAGCGGAATCGACGAAATTCTAATTTCCGGTAAATGGCTTGAACCAAATCAGACCAGACAAATTATACTCTCCAAAAAAATGGCTGACAGACTCGGTGCTAAATCCGGCGATGAGCTTGATGTATGGGGCAGCCAATTTATATTAGTTGGTATTTTTGACGGGAAAAAATTCACCGAACACACAGACCTCGACGGCGAACCGATGACTCCGGTTATTTTCCCTTCCGCAGCTGCGCAGGAATTAAGCGAAGTCGAAGCGGACGCAATAGAATCCGGTGAAGATATTGATACCTTCCAAGGACGCTATACCCACATTCCCGGAGAAGTTACTGCTATCATTCCTTATGAGACACTGATGGCAATGGGCGGAAGTTTAAAAGCTATCGCTATTACACCTGCTAAAGGGGTTTTTTCCAAAGAAACCATAAACAGTCTGGTTGACCGTTACGGCCTGCCTATTTTCAGCTGCGATACAACTGGAACTTATATATGTCAGGCTGCCGACACTATGAATTATTCAGGGGTTTCGAATATCTTAATACCTCTGATAATCTCCGCTCTAATCGTACTTAATACTATGATTACGAGTGTCTACGAACGAAAAAAAGAAATAGCTGTATACACTTCAATCGGTATGGCTCCAACTCATGTATCATATTTATTTATCGCAGAAGCTGTTGCTTTTGCCGTAATCAGCGTGGTTGCCGGATATCTCATTGCCCAAACTGCCTCGGGTCTTTTTGCGGGCACTCCTCTATGGGCAGGTATGACCGCAAACTACTCTTCTATGGCCGGAGTTGCCGCAATGATCTTAGTTATTGCTGTAACTTTGATATCGGTTATCTACCCTTCAAGAGTTGCCGCAAACATCGCAATACCTGACGTTAACCGCTCTTGGAAAATGCCTGAGTCCGAATCAGATTCCATTGAAGCAACACTTCCTTTCCTGCTCAAACACTCAGAGCAAAAAGATGCCGGTGGTTTTTTACTTGAGTATCTTGAATCTCATACTGAAGTTTCACACGGATTATTTTCAACTTCTGAGATTGAAGTAAACTTCAGCAACCGCGAACTTCCTGAGTCGCTGAAAGAAATTTCGGCGGACTTTCCCGACAGTATAGCTTGTTTTCAGTTTGATGTTCGTATTTGGCTTGCTCCCTTTGACTTCGGAGTAAAGCAAATGATCAGGCTGGAATTCAGACCTGCTAAAGAATATCCGCAATTCCTTGAGGCTGCGCTCATTATCAACCGTGAATCAGGAGAAATCGGAGCATGGAAAAGATTAAATAAAGACTTCATTAATGCCATCAGAAAGCAATTCCTCATATGGCGCTCTCTTGATCCAGAAAGACAAAAAACTTTCCGCGAAAAGATTCCAGAGTTGATGGCCTTCGGATTCACAGGGCTAGACTTAAAAAAGACTCTTGAAGATATCTAAATAATTTAGGAACTTATCAAATGCATGGAAACATACGAATACGGGCTATTGCACTGGGAATCCTCTTTGGATTATTAATTTGTGCTTTCACGCCCTTCAATAATGCCTATTTGAATGCGACACCGCTGGCAGGAGGTCATTTCCCGCTGGCTCCGTTCTTTATACTGGCATGGCTTACAGCAATTTCAGCATTACACCATAAAATATTCCGCTCTACTCCGCTTTTAACGGGGCTGGAATTAATGACTATGTGGATACTGACCGTTGTTGTTTCCGGCATAGCTTTTACGGGACTTGCAAGAACATTCTTCATCAACCTGACCGCTCCGTTCCACTTTGCGAGCATCGGTAACAGATGGAAAGAAATATTACAGCCTCTGCTCCCCGATGCATTGCACCCGACAGACCCGAAAGCCGTAGAAACTCTTTATAACGGCATTAAGGGCGGCTCGTTCATGAGCGACGGAGAACTGATCAGTGCTATCCCATGGTCCGCGTGGGTTACACCGCTTCTATGGTGGGCAGCTTTTATCCTTCTTTGCTATTTTATGATGCTCTGTCTGACCAATATTTTCAGCAGACAATGGGTAGAAAACGAGCGCATCAACTTTCCGCTTCTACAATTACCAAGATTTATGGAAGAAGCGCTTGATCAAGGATTGTATGGATCATTTCTAACTAATAAATTTTTTCTGTGTGGATTATTCTTTTGTGTTGCTTTGCACACACTGAACGGTCTCCATTTTTATATCCCGGCCGTACCGGAAGTTCCGACTCTGGTTCTTGCCGGAAAATACTTTGCTAAAACAGGCTTATTTTCCGGATTCGGTAAACTTAAAATATATTTTTACCCGGCTTTCGTCGGCTTTGCATTCCTTGCCTCACGCCAGATTTCTTTCAGCTTCTGGTTCTTTTTCCTGACAGGCGGACTTTTCTACGGAGTGCTCAATGTAGCGGGACTGAATATTCCTGCTTCATCGCTGGGTGTAACTTTCGGCCCGACACTGACCAGACCGGAAGAAACGCAGATGATCGGAGCATATCTAGTCTTCTTTTTCTTTATCGTATGGCTTGCACGACAACATTTACAACAAGTTTTACGTGAAGCGTTCGGCGGTAAACAAACTAAAGGAGAATCCGAATGGATGTCCTTACGTTTTTCATTTTGGGGACTGATTATTTCAGGATGCCTGTTAGTAGCATGGTGCGTTAACTTTGGTGTTCCAATGCTTATGGCGCTTCTTGTCCTGACAGTTTTCTTCATCTTCACGGTGGTAGCTTCAAAAGCCATCTGTCAGGGTGGTATCGCATATTTCACTTTGACAGCTGCTCCTCTTGACGGTGTAACAGCTATGTTCGGCACCAAGTTTTTCGGGGCTGTAGGAATCGCAATTACTGCCATGTGCCAAAAGATTCTTTTTGTAGACCTCAGAGAATCATTAATGCCTTCACTTGTTCACGGGTCAAAAGTAAATGAATGGATCAAAAATAAAAAACTTTTTCTTTCAGGTATAATAATCGTTTTGCTTGCAGGTGTTGCAGTCTCTTTCGCTGCCATGCTTTTTGTCTGTTATAAATACGGAATTCGCGAACTTCATCTGGACTGGGCCACAAGAACCTCAATGACTGTTTATGATAACGTTGTCAGAGTTATTCAGGAACCAGCCGTTGCCTCTGAGTGGGTGACAACCTTCTCTACAGTCGGTGCAGTTATTATGTTTACTCTGGTTCTGGCCTACAACAGACTTCCATGGTGGCCTCTCCATCCAATCGGATATCTCACGGCATACAGTTCTGCCATGAAAATACTCTGGTTCAGCTTTTTTCTGGGTTGGATGTTTAACCAGCTCACCCTTCGCTACGGAGGGGTCGGACTGTTTAAAAGAATTAGATACTTATTTTTTGGATTAATAATGGGTGATTTTTTAATGGGCGGAGCATGGGCTTTATATGGGTTATGGGCCGGACAAAGCTATCAGGTTCTTCCCGGCTAAAGAAATCTCCTAATTTTACGCAAATAACTGTACCGGAAACGAAATATGAATAACGATAAAGAATTACAAGAATATCGGGACCTACTCAAACCACCGGATCATTTTGAAGAGGGGTTTGACTGGAAAACGGTTGTCGGCGCGGTTTTCATCGGCTTTCTGATGATGCCCGGCAGTATGTATCTGCAACTTGTCATCGGACAGGGAATAGGCCCTGCCGCACGATGGGTTACAATCATTCTTTTTGCCGAAATCGCCAAGCGCTCTTACACCGAACTCAAGCAGCAGGAAATTTTCCTGCTCTACTATATGGCGGGTGCGGCATTAGCCTCACCGTTCTCAGGGTTGCTGTGGCAGCAATACCTTGTGCAATCTGACGCCGCACGAATGCTGGGATTGACAGAGTTCATTCCTGCGTGGGTAGCTCCGCAGCCCGGTTCTGAATCATTACTCGAAAGAACTTTTTTCCATCGAGACTGGATGATTCCGATATTGTTGCTGGTCGGCTCGCAAATAGTTCAAAGAATTGACCACTTCGGACTCGGTTACGCCTTGTATCGAATTACATCAGACGTTGAAAAACTACCGTTCCCTATGGCTCCGGTAGGAGCACTCGGAACAATGGCTCTCGCAGAATCAACTGAAGAAAAAGAAACCAGTTGGAAATGGCGAGTCTTCTCGATAGGAGGTGTGATCGGTCTTGCTTTCGGCTCGATTTATGTACTCCTGCCGGCTGTATCAGGACTGATTTTTACGGAACCGATAAGATTGATCCCTATTCCGTGGATCGAGCTTACGCCGTACACAGAAAACATTCTGCCTGCGGTTGCAACCGGTATTCAGTTTGATCTGGGACTATTTTTCATCGGAATGGTTCTACCATTCTGGGCAGTAATCGGTGGATTAATCGGAATTATAGTTACATTTATTGCTAACCCAATTCTTTTTGAGCATGGAATTCTGCATAGATGGCATCCCGGCATGGCAACTGTCGAAACTGTTTTTGCAAACAACTTTGACTTTTACATGAGTTTTTCCATCGGGCTCGGGCTCGCTATCGCTTTCATCGGTATATGGTCTGTTGTACAATCCTTCCGAGGGGAACATGCCAAAAACCGTTCATCATGGAGCAATTTATTTGAACCACCTGAAGGCAGAGGTGACATAAATTTCTGGTTTTCAATCGCCATTTATTTCTTTTCAACACTTGCTTATGTCGGCATGTGTTTATTTCTTGTTCCTAATTTTCCGTGGATATTTTTCCTGCTGTACGGTTTCATTTATACGCCGATAATTTCATATATTTCGGCTCGAATGGAAGGTATCGCCGGGCAGTTTGTCAGCTTGCCACTGGTTCGAGAGGCAAGCTTCATAGCAGGTGCCAAATTCTTTGGATATCAAGGTATTGAAATATGGTATGCTCCGATACCTATTCATAATTACGGTGAAGCAACCGTTCATTTTCGTGAAATCGAACTGACAGGGACATCTATCCGGGGAATCATCAAAGCAGAGCTTGTAGTCTTTCCTGTGGTTATGATTGCCAGTCTGCTGTTTTCACAGTTCATATGGCAATTAGCTCCTATACCTTCATCCAATTATCCCTATGCTCAAGAACTATGGCATCTGCAAGCGTTGAACAGTCTGCTCATGCAAACATCCACACTTGATGGAAACTCGTTGTTTTTTCAAGCTCTAAGCGGCCCTGTTATCTTTTCTGGTATAGGGCTTGGCTTAATCCTCTATACAGTATTAAACACCCTAGGACTTCCGGTGCTACTGGTTTATGGTGTTGTCAGAGGCCTTGGTCAAAGCACACCTCATGCCTTCGTTCTGGAAGTCAGCGGAGCCCTTATAGGACGTTACTTCTTTCAAAAGAAATACGGAGCCATGTGGAGACAATATGCACCTGTTTTGCTTGCAGGATTCTCATGCGGAATGGGTCTGACAGGAATGTTTGCAATGGGATGTACTTTAATTTTAAAATCTCTGGGAAAAATGGCCTATTGACGAAATTTAAAACCTATGCTGTTTTGGCACCCCTGTGTTATAAAGGTTGATCGCCATATAAGATTGCAAGACTTTAGTAGAATATCTGCTACTACTATTATTTACATACGACCTAAGATTCTCAAAAGGAATATATAATGCCTAAGAAAAATATAGCGTGGGACGGTATCAGTTTTGAAATACCATCCAAATTTGAAGTCAGTGGTATTGATAAGCGTTTCATACAACTCGACAATGGAGAACACCCCTGCGTTGAAATCAGGTGGTACGACTCTGGAAAAACATATAAACAGCAAAACTACTTCAGACAGTTAGCTAAAAAAATAGAAGTCTCTTCCGGGATTAAAATAGAATCATCAGTCTTGCCTTCATCGTGGAAAAAACCACTGGAAAGATTTCATTCCACAGCATTCTATTGGCAATCAGACCTTTCAACTGGACGTGGAGTAATGTTCTATTGCCCTAAATCAGCTCAGGTTATGCTAATTCAATTTATAGGCAAAGGCGGAGAACAGCTGGAAGACGCGGCAATTTCATTATTCAGCAGTATTAAATTTTATAACAACGAAGAATTCACTCCTTGGCGTATATACGATATGGAAGCAACCCTCCCAGTTGCTTACAAACTGGATTCGTTCGAGTTTAAGCCTGGGCGATTTAAAATAATTTTATGCAGCGAAAATGAATCCATTTCTCTCTACAGAATAAGCCCGGCGGACACTCTTTTAAAAGAGCGTTCTCTCGGAGATTTTTCAAAAGAATTTTTTAAAGATGACATTAATAGACTTGATCTATCTATTGCGGAGCTCCAGTTTGACTCAGGCGCAACCTGCATGTTCGGACAAGACAAAAAACCCTCTGCTGCTAAAATAACCATGTCAAAATTAAGTTCTAAACGTCGTCCATTCGGCCAAATCGAAGCAAGATACACAAAGGATGCTAACCGCATCCAAGCTGTTCTTATCTGCTCGCGTACAACTATCCCGGACAACAGAATGCAAAACATCTTTGAGAATTATTCAATTGTTCAATAGAAAAAAGAAAAAGATACTTCCAGAAATGACAAGAGGCGAAGCTCTAGCCTGTAAACCTGTAAAAAATTTGGATATTGAAGAGACATGGACGGACCACAATAAAATAATATTGTCTTACCCTTTGCGCCTGAAACCTATTTTTTCCGATGTAGCAAAAAAATATGGTCTATGGAAAGAAGGACGTCCACCCATGAAAAGATTAGAACTGGATGATATGGGTACTATGGTATGGGGCATGATTGACGGAAAAAACAGCGTAAGAAAGATATCTGCAGCTTTTGCTGAAAAGTATACAGTGCTACCACGCGAAGCAGAAGTTGCAACAGCATCTTTTCTGAAAGACTTAGGTAAACGAGGACTCATTGCGTTCAGCATGAAATAAATAATTCATAGCAATGACTTAAGACCGACTGACAAGATTTAACTACAAATCAGCTACACGTAAGTTTAATATACTCTTCAAAACTGACACCATTCCAGACTTTACTTACCCAATAAGCAGTAGCCCAGATCATCAATGCGGTGCACTGCACATCTGACAATCTTTTCAGCTTAGCTTCAAGATTACCGCGACTAACACCGTGGGTAACATGAATATTGTCAATTTCACATGCTTCTTCGACACGCAAGAATAAATAAGCTCCCTTGCATTGATTGGGCAGAATTTTCACACCACTATACGCTTCTAAAACAGTCCTTAGCTCAGCAACGTTAAGTTCCCTTGCCGTATCCCGCATAGATTTGAAAAACATATCCACGGCCCAGGGAAGAATAAATTCAGCACCGGCACTTTTCGTTTTAAAATAATTCTTAAGCCATTGCTCATGGTCATGTGTAATTCTAGCTGCAACTTGCGGCATCTCGACCTCCTGATACTTCTCCAGACCTTATAATAATTATCTAAATATATTCATTTCAAGCGAATATCAAGACTTTTTCTAGAAAAATGAAAAGAGCGAGTTTTTAACGAACAAAGCTATCTCGTATCTGTTTAAAAAGACTGAACAAAAGAGCGTCAGGGACATTCTTATTATTGATATCCATACTTACAATACGAACAACAGTATTGTTATTAGGAGTAACATTCTCTTCGGTCACCAAAACAATTGCTTTTTCATCGCCGGAAACATCTTCATTCGCAGCAATTACCAAAACCCAATTTGAATCTTTATTCTCCCATTTTAAATCAACACTACGATGTGAATTAACGCTGTTTTCAAGAAGCTTTACAAAATCTTCCAAGGAAAAGTGTTTGCGCCCTTTCCCAGACACACCAAGATATTCTCCTTCTGAATTCTGAATAACCAATGGACGCTCAAGATATGCCGCAGAAGGAAATGAAGATTCATCAGGTCCGGAAGAAACACCGCCTTTCCTGAGTAATCTGAAAAGCTCCACTCTATCGCGCTTTAGTTGACCAATCTCCATGGCAAGATCCATTACGCGCTCATTAGTTTGTGCTTCCAGTTTACGCTTTTCACTTTTGAGAATTGAAACCTCATCACGCAAATCTCTAATTTCTGACTGAAACAACATCTGATTTGAAAGAAGATCGGATACTTTTTCTATTACAGAAGCAAGCCCCTGAACAACCGTCTGAACATCACCATCAGACTTAATTCCGGCATCATTGATCAACTGTTGGTCATTTTTAATACTATCAACTAACATTCCAAACTTTATTGATAATTCATTTTCAATCTGTTCAGTTGACCAATTCATACCATACATTTCGCGTATCCTCCTAAAAATTTCTAATACTTCAACAGAATACCTCTGCCTACGAGACCCACCACCTGTAGATGGTATAAACCTCGAATATTTATCTTTATAATAAACAATAGTAGACGGGGGAATTCCAAGCCTTCTCCCCACTTCCCTGAGACTCAAAGTTTGATCAAACATAACACTTGCACACCTGTTGTTTATTTATACATTGAACAACTAATATAACACATATAAACATACGTCAACCCCATTTTAAACAATTAAACAATCAAATGATCAAACAAAATTTATTCGCAACTTCCTGTATAAACATAGACAAAGGGCAAAAGATGCTTACTACATTAATAGAAGGTATTGGATAAACATGAACGGAGGGTAAGAGAAAATAGAATCGGAACTAAAAAAAATATGCGAATTGAGTCGCGAAAACAAAAAAGTAAGTGCGTGATCAGGGGGAGTATCCCCACCGCCGCATAGTGTGGCAATACGCACTTTTCTCTTGCCTAATTGCATTAGGAGAGTATATCAAAAAAAGGGGGGTTAGACACAATCTAACTATTTATATCTGTTAGTCTTATTAAACTCAAAAAAAGGGATATACACCAACCTCATCCTGATAACAAAAATACTCTTTATAATGTTAGAAAAAATCCAAACAAAAAATCTTCAGGAAGGAATGTACATCGTTTGTTCAGCAAACGGATACCCCGGTATTCCGCATAATCTTGCAAACAAATATATATCAACTAAAGATAGTATTTTAACCTTACTTCGTTGTGACATTCGAGAAGTTCTTATAGACTCTTCTAAAAGTACCGTTGGAGAATCTTTCCCACAGACTTCCTACTCTGAAGAAATACTATTTGCCCGCGAAACGTACACGAAAACTTTAAAAATCATTCAAAATATATTTGAAACAATTGAAAACGGCGGAGATCTTGATATTGAGCAATACGGAAATAATATTAACCCGTTATTAGACTCAATTGAAAGAAACAGCTGTGCAACAGCAAGTCTGACTATTCTAGCTCGAACCAACAAATATATATTCACACACAGCCTGAACACTGCCATTTTAAGCGCAATCCTCGGAAGGTTCATGGGTCTTTCCCGCGAGTCAATCAAAGAGCTTACTATTTCCGCGATGCTGATGAATATCGGTACAATATGGATCCCCGGCGATATTTTAAATAAGAAAGGAAAGCTTACACAGCAAGAATTTTCGGAAATAAAAAAACACCCTGTAATTGCTTGTAACTATTTAAAAAAACAAGAAAATATTTCAATAGACATAATAAGAGCTGTTCTTTCACATCATGAACGAGATGATTGCTCCGGATATCCTGAAGGATTATCTGGAAATGAAATTCCACAATATTCCAGAATTATTTCAATTTGTGATTCCTATGATGCCATGACATCTGAGCGACCCTATAGAGACGCCATGGACCCCAATATGGCAATAAAACATCTCTATTCTATGAAAAACACAGCTTTTCACCCACGTTATTTGGAAAGTTTCATCAAATGTATAGGAATTTATCCTGTAGGGTGTTTTGTAAAACTGTCAGACGGGCGTTATGGGGTAGTAATGAACAACACTCCGCAAGCTCCCCTGTTACCTCAAATAAAAATTGTATTCGACAGCAGGTTCAGAGCAACTCACCCTGAGTATGTAGATCTCTCCCAAAGAACATCTGGAAGCAAAGGATCAAACTTAGAAATAGTTGAATGTATTCATCCGAAAACTTTCAAACTCGAATTAGATCGTTTTCTCTGGTAGAAAATACTTATTTTTCTTCAAAGACTATCTCTACACGGGCAACATAGTCTTTAAGCTGAACCAGCAACTGATCTATGTTTATAATATCCTCATCCAATGCAGCTCTTTCAAGACTCCTCCCAAGCTCAGCGAGGATGATAAAACCATAGTTGAGCGCAGAGCCTTTCATATTATGCCCGAGCCTATTTATTGTTGCTAAATCGGATTTTTTAAAAGCTGCATCCAAGGCTGCTATCTCCAAATCAGTATTTATCATAAAATTACTCACGAGTTCTTTTAACTCACTATCAATAATTTCCGTAATATTTTTTGACATACTTCCTCACCTCTTCTCTTAACTTTTAATTTTATGAAAGCATAAAATATATTATTTTTTTCAATCAACGCATTAATTAATTTACATATAATACAAAGAATAAAAAAAACTCAGACTAAACAAAAAAGGGCATTGTCTCAAATGACAATGCCCTAAATAGACTGACTCTATAAAGATTTTTATTTACTAATCTTCAAGTTGCTGCAAACCGTCGAGCTTCCACATTGCAGAGTCGTTATTTTCTTTAACAAAATTCCAAACTTCACGAACCTGAGAAGGCTGAGATTGATTAGCTTCTTCTCTGAGAAGTACATCATAATAAACTGTTGCCAGAATATTAGAACCCTCTTCTTTAACTTCAAGAAGTCTGGCGTTAATAAGCATAATATCAGTTTTAGAAGGAGTAGGATCTTCAGCGGCCTGCTGCTTTATTTCATCTACAACAGTTTTATTCGCGAATTGTTCAATATCAGCAATATCACGTTTATCCCAAGATGCTTGAAGACGAGTATAAATAGCCTTAGCACCTTCAAGAAAATCTTCCGAATCAAAACCGGCCGGAACACCTATTTCAGGACTGTCTTGCTCAGTATCTACAGGAGCGGCACTCGGCGCTGATGCTGGTTTAGAAGAAAGATGATCCCACGCATTCTGAGAATTTTGCTCTCTACGCGCGAAGAGATCGTTGTCGTTTGTCTGCCTTGGAGGCGCTTGTTGCTGTTGGGATTTATTCTGACCAAAGAGAGAACTGGAACCGCCATTTCGCGATTTAAAAAACTTAAATCCGAGATAAATTAACAGTCCGATAATCAAAATATTAAAAAATCCGCCGCCGCCGCCACCCATTCCACCACCAAGCATAGAACCTAGGAATGTTCCTGCCAACAGACCACCCATAAGCCCCATTCCGGGACGGGCAAAGCCACTCTGCTTATTCGCCCCTGCAGCCTTACTTTGTGTAGAAGTAGCTGTGGTAGGTTTTTGATACGACTTTGAAAAAGATGGCTTACTGCCGAAGGATCTACCACCACCGAATCTCCTTGCATCTGCATCACCGGCCATAATAGCAAGCAGACAAATCATTGTAAGCGGGAGAACCAAGTACCCGAGTAGTTTCATCTAAAACCTCATAGTATTTAAATTAAAAAATATGCGGCAAAAGCCGCAGATTAAATACTAATACACAATTCATATCTGTCCAGCACAATCGTATCACTATTTACAAAATCATACATCTAGCCCGATTTCAGACATAATACTATTTAGTTTTTCTAAAGTAATAGGCTTTACAAGGTAGTGCGTAGCTCCCCCTTTGTAATAAGCCTCGATAACCGTTTTCGGATCGGATAAAGCCGTTGTCATTATCACGCGAGATTCATCCTTAGGGAGTATTGAATGTTTGTTTTCAATTTCACGAATCTTTTTAAGCGCTTCTTGACCATCCATTTCCGGCATCATAATATCCATACAAATCAAGTCATATTTTTCGCCTTTGATTATGGACTCTTCAAACATCGTTACAGCCTCTATTCCGTTAATAGCGCTATCACACTGTCCATAACTCTCCATCATATGCGAAAGAAATTTTCTGCTTGCAAGCTCATCTTCTACTACCAGTATTCTTATCATGAAAACTCCATCGCTTAAATTTCAGTCACAACGATTCAACTTAATAACCTAATATTATAAAGTTAAATTATTGCATTTAAAAATTAACTTCTATTATTTATTTCCAACTTTAATCATCTTGCAGATAGTTAAAATCAAAGGTACTTACACAACAAAACTTAATAGGAACCTAACATGATCAATACGATTCTATCCATACCTTTTTTTATAAACGGAAAACTCGGCACCGGCCCTCATTGGGATCACTGGCCATTTGGCCCCGGATACGGAGATTTAAACGCATCACTGTTAAAGCTAGCTTTTGTTGCCGTAATATTAGGAGCTATCATTCTCTTTTTAAGAGTACTCTTCGGACCTAAAGGTTTTTTCAGAGATAAAGAACTTGATAGAGAAGCAGCAGAAATGCGTGTAAAAGCTCTCAAAGATCTAGAAGCTGATTTAGAATCAGGTGCTATATCAGAACTTGACTATAAATTTAAAAAGAAAAGACTATTACTCTAACCGAATTAGATATGATTACTTTCAAAAAGATATTTTCAAACTTCAGCCTTTCTTATATCGAAAATGCTGAAGAATGTGAATTGCCGGATTATCAGCTGAAATATGACCACTCTTTAAGAGTGCTCGATAATTGTCAGGAGATTTGTGATTCTTTAAATCTTTATGAAAAATCTGCTTCAACCTACAAAATTGCAGCACTTTTCCATGATACAGGACGCTTTCCGCAATATCTGAAATATAAAACATTCAGTGATGCCAACTCTTGCAACCACGCAACTTTAGGAGTGAAATATATTCTTCGCAAAAAGTTGCTTGAAGATTTGCCAAAATCACAACTTCGTATCATACTCGGAGCAGTCGCCCTGCATAATAGGAATGTGCTTCCGTCGAATATATCCAAAGAACTCAAATTCACGACTGAAATAGTGCGGGATTCAGATAAAATAGATATTATGGGCGTTTTGCTTAAACATATGAAAGGGGTTGAGCCGTTAAGTTCAGTCCCCCTATTAGATTTAAAAGAAAAACCTGATGAGTTGACTGAATCTGTTTTATTATCTCTCGAAGCTTGTAAACAGGCCGCATATCGAGAAATGAATTGCTTAAACGATTTTCGCTTGTTGCTGCTAAGCTGGTCGTATGACCTTAATTTCAAATGGACAAAAAAACAGATGATAGAACGAGGAATTGTGGAAAGGATCTTTTCACAACTTCCCAAAAACCAGCGGATTGAAAAGCTATACGTCCCGATAATGAAGCAACTAAAATCTTAATCACCTATACTTTTTATAACTCAGCACCTGTTCTTGCCTTTTGCGCTTTAATACTTATTTTTATACAGAAACGTTTTTAATAAACTGTTAACCCACTAATAAATGGACACTTAAACATGAGCGAAACGATCCAAGATATCGTCATATTAGGAACTGGCCCCGCAGGCTTGCAAGCAGCAATTCATTCTGCCAGAAAAGGGCTGAAAGTTCTGGTTCTCGGCAAAAATGACAAAAGCAGCCTCTGGTGGGCACACATCGAAAATTTCTGCTGTACTCTTGAGATTTCAGGGGAACAGATTCTAAAAACAGGACAGATACAGGCTGAAAGTTTCGGAGCTGTCTTTTTTAATGAAGATGTTCTCAGCATAGTTCCACCTGACCTTATGTCTCCTGATGGAAACGTATTCACCATCAACACCGAGACAAAAGTTTTTAAAACAAAATCTATCATTATATGCACAGGAACTACACGCAACAAGCTCGGAGTTCCCGGAGAAAAAGAACTTTTCGGAAAAGGTGTCAGCTACTGCGTTGAATGCGACGGTAACTTTTTCAGAGGAGAAGAAGTTGCAGTTGTAGGCGGTGAAAGTGCAGCAGCAGGCGGAGCTCTCCACCTGACTCATCTCGCATCCAAAACACATCTGGTTGCAAAAAAATTCTCAATAGCACCTGAGCTTATGCAGCGCCTCAAAGACGCAGGCATCATAATACATGAAGGTGTCGATGTTAAAGAAATCACTGGCGGAATCGGTGTAGACGGACTGATGCTGGACGATGGAAACAAACTTGATGTTACTGGCGTATTCATCGAGCTTGGAGCCAAAGGCGTTATGTCACTCGCAGCGGAACTCGGAACCTCGCTCGATGAATCCATGAAATTCATAGAAACAGACAAACAGCAACGTACAAATGTTCCGGGCATTTTCGCAGCCGGTGATATTTGCGGCCCTCCGCTTCAGATGGCAAAAGCTGTCGGTGAAGGATGTGTTGCAGGACTTGCCGCGGCAAAATTCGTAAATAGATCTAAATAATTTATTTGACCCGGCAGAATTAAACACCCTGCCGACTCATAGTTTATAAGAATAAACCCCATACTCAAAAAATCGAATCAGACTTTTTGAGTATGGGGTTTTTAAATTAAAAAATCAGCGTGATGAATAAATATAATTGGGATATAAAATCGGAGTTCCTGTCTGCTCTCCCGCAATATCGGAAGGAATAACACCAACCGTCACAACTATATTAATTCCGGTCCTATGCAGTCCTTTACGGACTTCTTCATAAAAACCGCTTGAATCATCTTGGTGGTTCGGAGGTAACAAATAAAGACCGGACCAACCGGAATACCCTGCGCCTGCAAGATTTTCCAAGATAGAAACTCTCAAATTTTCGGGCCTATGCGAAATTATAAAAACTGGAATTCCGCGTGACAGTAAGGATTCAAAAACTTTTACTGAAGGTTTAATAGCAGGTAGAATTCCAAGAATAACACTATAATCAAGAGCCTTACGGGCACAGCTATTATCCGCAAACCCTTGCTTTTTTCTAACATTGTAAGTTGATACCAAAACGTCTTCCATCGACATAATTACAGCCGGATATTTCACACCGCTAGCAATGGCTTTCTTTACTGCCGCTTCAATTTCGCGAGTCTTAGCCTCAACATCCCGTGCATATTGCCCACCCTCATAATATTCAAAAATTCGAAGACGTGCATCTGGAATTGAAATCATCTGATGAGGATTATTCACACGCTTTGCGGATGTTGAAACACAACCGACTGCGTTGAAAAGAAATAAAACAAGTATAAACCGTACAAACAAAATTATTACCCCTGAAAACAAGCTATAAATTGAATAAACCTATCAAAACCTGTCAGGTGTTTATCATAAGGAACTTGCGAACGACAAGAGCTTCGATTCAGCTCTTATTTTTTTTAGATCAGAAAAAACAAAACTACTCTCCACCTGTAAAACTTTCAACAACGGTTCTTTGCGGCACTTCCATAAAAACTATGATACTTTTTGCACACACTAAAGTTTGAACTGGACAAAAATATCGCACTTACCTATATATTTTAAAGTTAAAATTCCCTACAAAAAGAGGATCATTCGGTGCAGAAAAAATTTTTACCTATCTCAATTATTCTTATACTGTTGCTAGGATTAGCAGTAGCCGGATACATGACCCCTCCTGAAAAGCAGAAAGTTCCGGTGCGGATTTTATTTAAAAACAGTGGTGGAAAAGTAATCTTCACACATATCAAGCACCACAGAGATTATGAAATCCCCTGCGACAAATGCCATCATGAGCGTGAGGGGCAAAGCAACGAACCTCTTCCCTGCGGTTCATGCCATCCGCAAACTTTTGACCGCGATTATGTTCGCGATCACATCAATTCATTCCCGGACAATACATACTGCGTAAAATGTCATCATGCTGAACTTGGTCAACTTAACTTTGATCATGAAGCTCACGAAGAATATGCTGAAGAAAATTGTCTTACGTGTCATCATGGACCGGAAATAGAAGAAGAACCGCAAAGATGTTCTAACTGTCACTCAAATGCCGGGACCAAAGAAGTCCCGAGTGTTCGAAATGCAGCCCATGATCGTTGTGTGACCTGCCATGAAGATCAATTCAAGGACGGCCTTAAGGGCTGCAATCCATGTCATAAAATGAAAAACATGAAAGAATATAAAGGCGACAGCGCACCTTGTGAGCAATGTCATCAAAAAGCGGGCAAAGATTTAGTTCTGGATCGCCTGAATGCGTTCCATGATCAATGCATGGTCTGCCACAAGGAACTTAAGAAAGGCCCTTACAAAGATAATGATTGTGACAAATGTCATTTAAGATAAGGTGGATATATTTATAATGAACCCTATTTTTTTACTTACTCCATCAGACCGTGGTCCGGTGCTGAAAATAAGAGAACAGAACCTGAGTTCCGCTCTATTGATTTCTTTGGAAATTACAGAGCTGACACCGCTTGTCGGGAAAGAAGAACTTGTTGCTAAAGGGCAGAAAATTGCCAGCGACCCTCAAAACAAACTTCCAAGCGTACACTCTTCTGTTTCAGGAAAAGTGCTGGATGTAAAAAAAGATTTTATCCTCATTGAAGAAGAAGGTGAACGGGTTGCAGCGCCGCTGACACTCGACAATTCAGACAGCTCTTCTATGCTCAGCTACCTGCGGGAAGCAGGAATTGATGTCAGCGGACTCAAACAAGGATGCACCCTGATCATCAACACTGTTCCGGCAGAAGCCGGAATTGATGGACATAGATTTTTAATCGAAGAATTCAATCAAATAATGAGTGAAGGGTTGGATTTCCTTAAAGAAGCCCTTTCACCGAAAGCATCAGCTATAGCCGTGCCGCAAGGCATGTCATGGACTCTGCCCGGATGCACAGGACATGAAATAAAGCCTGTCTATCCTAACGGCTTAGCGCCTATGGTTGTTAAAGCTGTAACAGGTAAAGAGATGCCTTCCGGCGTTTCCGTAATCGATGCGGCAACTCTGTATAGAATCGGCCGGACGGTTCACGGTAAACAGCCTGTCACTGAAATTATGGTTAAGGTCGGAAACACACTCTTTCAAGCGCCCGTCGGCACAACGGTAAAACTGCTCACCAGCAAAGCAGGATTCAAGTTATCTGACGGCGACAGAGTTGTTCTGGGTGGACCTTTATCAGGAAGAGCAGTTTATTCATTGAACCACGGAATCCCTGCCGATACACAGGGGGTAACCGTCATTGCCGGAAGCAATACCCCTGTAGCAAAAGATTCCCCCTGCCTCGGGTGCGGCGAATGTGTCATTAAATGTCCGGCAAGACTGATGCCGAACATGATCTCACGTCATGCGGAGTTCGGCCTTTTTGAAAATACTCAGGCATATTTTATTGCCTCATGTTTTGAATGCGGACTTTGCGCTTACTGGTGCACGGCTCAACGCCCCTTGTTACAATATATACGATTGGCAAAAAAAGAACTTTTCAGCAAACCGATACTTGAAGACCTTCGGAAGTAGATATGAAACCGATAAGCGGATCTCCAGTTTTAACTGTTTCCAGTGCTCCCCACATTCATTGCGGGCGAACCATCAAAGGAACATCTCTTGAAATGTTGCTGGCTTTATTGCCCGCTGCAGCCTTTGCTATCTGGCATAGCAACATACTCGCATTCAGAGTTCTCGCCCTGTCATGTGTGGTTGCGGTAATAACGGAAGCAATCTGCCTGCATCTTATGAAGCGCGAAATCGAATCAGACAACTACACAGCACTACTGTGCGGTCTGATGTTCGGCTTTCTCATGTCGCCATGCAGTCCATGGTGGCTAATAACCGCCGGCAGCTCCTTTTCTATCATATTAGGAAAGATGGTGTTCGGAGGATTAGGCGGAGGACCTCTCTGCGCCCCGCTTGTGGGCTGGGCAATCTGCAAAGTGTCATGGCCTGAACTTATGGACTTTGACATGACAATGCTGGGATCAGAACTGACCTACCCGCTAAGTCAGCTTAAAAACTTCGGACCGGAAACACTGAGTCAATATCCCTTAAAATCATTACTTCTAGGTTTTCAACTTGGTGGATCAGGGGCGGCACAGTCGGGAGCAATACTTCTTGGTGGCCTATATCTGCTAAGCCGGAAAATTATCCGCCCTGATATCCCGTTCGCGTTTATAGCTGGGGTGGCTCTCACCGCCGCTACGTTTTATGCGATTTCTCCCCTTGATTACGCTTCACCGATTTATCACCTGTTATGCGGATCCACTCTGTTCGGCGCCTTCTTCCTTGCAACCGACAGCTCTTCTTCCCCCGTTGGTCATATCCCTATGATCGCATATGGGTTTACTGCCGGAATACTGGTCATAATCATAAGGGTTTACGGAGTTTATCCTGACGGGGTTCCATTTGCCATACTTCTGGCAAACCTTGCATCGCCACTATTTGAAAAAATCAGGCCCACCCCTTTCGGCGGAATAACCAATATCCATTTGCAGAGATAAAATATGAATGAAACCTTAAAAATGATCGTGGTTCTTTCACTCATATGCGGCTTGTCCGGTTTTACCCTTGCAAGCCTGAAAGATGCCACCAACGACAAAATCGAAGAACAGGTAATGACCTATGTTCAAGGCCCTGCTATAAGTAATGTTCTAATCGGATTTGATAATTCTCCGGTTAAGGATCGTAAAAAGTTCGATATTCCGGGTACAGACACTCAAATCACCGTTTTTCCAGCCATTAAAGACGGTAAACTCTTCGGAGTCGCTCTTGAATCCGCAGCAAAAGGCTACGGCGGAAATGTCGGTGTAATGGTCGGCTTCAATATTGACGGAGTTAATCTTTCAGGCATCGGTATCACCACCATGAAAGAGACTCCCGGTATCGGAGCAAGAGTTGCCAAACACGGATTCACGAAACAATTCAGAGGCCACCCAGCGTCCGTAGAACTGTCATCTAAAGGCGGAGACATTGACGGCATTGCGGGAGCAACGATTTCATCAACGGCATCAGTTGAAGCCGTAAAAAAAGCAATTAATATTTTTGCTCAATTAAAACCGCAAATTACTGCAGCTTGGATAAAGGGATCTTAATCATGATTAGATTATGGAAAGAATTTTCTAAAGGATTATGGACAGACCTACCGCCTTTTAAAATTGTATTAGGCCTGTGCCCGGTACTGGCTGTTACTAAAACTGCGGACAACGGATTCGGCATGGGGCTGGCGGTAATTTTCGTACTGACCCTTTCAAATGTTTTTGTTTCAGCTGTCAGAAAAATTATTCCGCCCAAAGTGCGTATTGCGTGTTTCATTGTTATAGCGGCATCACTCGTTGTTGTGGTTGAACTGCTGATGCAGGCATATGCTTACCCGCTCTATCAACAGCTAGGTATTTTCGTGCCGCTCATTGTTGTTAACTGTATCATCCTCGGGCGCGCGGAAGCTTTTGCCTCAAAAAACACAATACTTCTTTCCGCTGCGGATGGATTAGGAATGGGACTCGGATTCACCATGTCTTTGACGCTTCTCGGCGGTCTGCGCGAACTTTTCGGATATGGTACTCTTTTCGGCAGTCAAATAATGCCCGAATCATTTAAGCCCTTCAGCTTTATGATTGAAGCTCCGGGCGCATTTGTCTGCCTCGGGCTTGTTCTAGCCGGAATGAATGCCTTCACAAACAGCCAGAGACGCAAAAAGGGACAGGCTGTGCTTGATAACCCAACCCACGATTGCAAAACTTGCGGTATGTGCGGGCACTAAATTTCTAATTCATCCTTAAAAGGACAAAGCATATGCAAGAATATTTTCTCCTTTTCATATCAGCCATATTTGTAAACAATATTGTTCTGGCTCAATATCTTGGCAACTGCCCGTTTATCGGAACATCTAAAAAGATATCGGTTGCAATAGGTATGGGCAGCGCAGTTGTTTTTGTAGCAACAATGGCTGCTTCCATCACATGGGCAGTTCAGCAGTATCTGCTCAACCCGTTTGGTCTGCAATATCTGCAAACTCTGACTTTCATTCTGGTCATTGCCGCACTAGTACAGTTTGTTGAAATGTTTTTGAAAAAAGTAGTCCCGCCGCTGTATAAAGCTCTAGGAATATTTTTACCGCTGATCACAACAAACTGCGCGGTAATGGGTATTGCCATCATCTGTCAGCGCGAAGAATTTACATTTATAAAAACCGTTGCCTTCTCGTTCGCGTCAGGGCTGGGTTTCATGCTTGCGCTGATTGTTCTATCCGCAATCCGGGAAAAAATAGAAGTTTCCAGAGTTCCAAAGGCCCTGCAAGGAACTCCCATAGCCCTGATAATGGCAGGTCTCATGTCTTTGGCATTTTTTGCGTTCAAAGGGATGATAGCCTAATACCAAAAGCTTACACAGGCATAATAAAATGATCACATCATCAATACTTGTTCTTTTCGGATTAGGCTTTGTCGCTGCTGCAATTCTCGCTATGGCTTCAAAAGTTTTATACGTTAAAGAAGACCCCCGAATAGCTCAACTCGAAGATGCCCTTCCCGGCGTTAACTGCGGTGGTTGCGGCTATGCTGGTTGCGGTGGAGCAGCCCACGCTGTTGTCGAAGGCAAATCCGGATCCAATGTCTGCGTAATAGGCGGACTTGAAACAGCTCAGGCGGTCGCGGCCGTTATGGGACTTGAAGTGCTTGAAATGGAGCCGGAACTCGCCTTTAGAGACTGCACCGGAGGCGAGCGCGCCGAAGAACTGTATCATTACGAAGGAGCTGGAGATTGCCGCGCACAAGCTCTTCTTTATAAAGGAAGTAAAACATGCCCTGAAGGCTGCCTTGGACTGGGCACATGCGTAGCTGTCTGCCCTTTTGATGCAATTCACATGGGACCGGAAGGATTACCTGTCGTTGACCCGCTTGCATGCCGATCGTGCAGAAAATGTGTCGATGCCTGTCCTCGAAATGTTCTTTCCATAGTCTCAATGAGCGAAAGGCTCCTCCATCAGGAAGAAATTAACGACTGCCTCGCGCCCTGCCGTCAAAAATGCCCCGGACAAATTAATATTCCGAAATATATCGAACAGGCGGGAAAAGGTGATTACGCCGGAGCAATACACACTCTGCGTGAACGCAACCCGCTCCTTCTTGTATGTGGGCGAGTCTGCCCGCGCCCCTGCGAAGCTGACTGCCGCAGAACCCATGTTGATGAACCTGTCGGAATCAATATGATCAAAAGATTTGTTGCCGACTGGGAAATGAAAAACAACCTTCGACTTGAAATTCCATGCGCTAAAGAAACGGGGCATAAAGTTGCGGTTATCGGCGGCGGTCCAGCCGGACTTTCATGTGCTTTCTTTTTACGCAGACTGGGACACAGCCCGACTATTTTTGACTCCATGCCGGCTTTAGGCGGACAGCTCCGCTACGGCATCCCTGAATATAGACTTCCTAAAAAAGATTTAGACTGGGAGATTCAGGGTATTCTGGATTTAGGTATTAAAGTCCGTACAGAAATGAAATTCGGAATAGATTTCACAACACAGAGTCTCGAAAAAGAAGGATTTGAAGCCTTCTTCATGGGACTGGGAGCATGGGCGAGCGGTAACCTTAGAATTGAAGGTGAAGAAGCCCCGGGAGTCATTAGCGGAACAGAACTCCTAACCTCGGTCGGGCTTGATAAGGCTCCCGACATCGGGAATAAAGTTTTAGTTGTCGGTGGTGGTAACACTGCGATTGATACGGCACGAACCAGCATTAGACTGGGTTGTGACGTTACCATTCTGTACCGTCGTACGCGCAACGAAATGCCGGCCAATCTTGAAGAAATTGAAGGAGCCGAAGATGAAGGTGTTAAATTTTTATTTCTCACCGCTCCTACCAAAGTTATTACCGGAGAAGACGGTCACGCAACGCATCTTGAATGCGTAAAAATGGAGCTTGGAGAGCCTGATGAATCAGGTCGCCGCCGACCCATACCTATTGAAGGCACAGAAACCCGCTACCCTGCCGACACCATTATCGCGGCAATCGGTCAAAAACCGGCACTTTCCTGTTTTTACTCGGAAGGCTCGGATCAATGCGTTCTGGATTTCACACGCTGGAGAACAATAAACGCCAACCCGGATACTCTACAAACATCCGTCCCCAATGTTTTTACAGGGGGAGATCTGTTTACCGGACCGGACCTAGTTATTTCTGCGGTAGGAGCTGGACGCAGAGCTGCCCGGTCCATCCACTTTTTATTAACAACGGGCGAAATACCTGTGGCAGACAATATTATGCGGAAATTAATTCCTTACACGCTATTCAAAGACGTTGACGGAGTTAAACACAAGGAACGCTCAACTATGCCGTATCTTTGCGATGGCTCTCACCGGACATCAACATTCAGTGAAGTGGAAGGTGCTTTATCTGAAGAAGAACTTAAGCATGAAGCTTCCCGATGTCTGAGATGCGGTCTGATATGTTATGATAGAGATATTCCACTCGCTGAAGTCGTAACTGCGAGAGTAGGCGAAAAGGTAGAATAAGAAAAAATAGATTCACGGGCGGAACAAACAAAACATAAAAAAAGGCGCGAAGAGCAAAAGCTCTTCGCGCCTAAACTTTGAAATATCAAAGTCGTTATTTCTGGAGACCTGACTGAACGTTTTTGAGCAATTCCTGAACCTGTGCAAGTTTAGCCTGCTCTTCAGGAGTAAGCTGCTGGCTGATGTAGCCTGCTTTCTGGTTCATTTCTTCGATCATGCCGTCCATAATAATATGTCTTGTCTTCAAAGGAAGTTTTTCTAGTTCAACAATTCTGCTGTCAACAGTTGCCATCTGAGTATTCAGAGTTTCAACCTGTCCGCGAACACCCTGAAGGTCTTTAACTTCAGTGGTCAAATTGCTAAGATTCTGATTTAAACCGTAGAAAAAGACTACGAGAAGTACAATCGCCATAAAAGATATGATGACTGCTACTTTACCCATGTCTTTCTGAGCTTTTTCGCCGATTCCAGCAGCGAAATCCTGCTCTACTGTTTCTTCTTTTTTCTGATAATCATCAATCTGATGTACTTTTTCAGCGCTCATTTCTATTTCCTCCTGAAAGGTAATGTTAAAAACGGATGAATAATATAAGTGAAGGATTATTTCAAATCAAGAATGTATCCATATTAAAAAGATCCTTACAACCCCAAATTCGATTTATAAATCGCACAAAAGATCAAGTTCTGCAACTCCTTAACATCATCAATTTGTTTTTACGCTCAATTTTATAACAATCTCACAGTTCATGAACATGACCTTCTTTTGACTGAATATGTTTTATTAAAAAATCTTAATTTAAACATAAATTGTCTAAACATTTGGTTCATGAATTGCAAAGGAATAGCCATACAATTAAATGCGGCAAATATTTCTCGATTAATAATTTCAGGAGCAAAACATGTTGACCTCTACAAATTCGCTGATTAGCGGAAGCGGAACAGCAGGAAGCTATTTTTCTAATATCTCGAATGAATCTTCCAAAAATGAACTTCCTCATATTTCTAAAGATTTAAGTCGAGGTCAAATCCGCAGACAACTTCAGATGCAATTTGCGTCTCAAAGTTTTGGGCTTACTTCCGACGAACAACAGCAAGTCGGTTCATATTTCTCACAGATAAATAATATTTACGGAGTAAATGACAGTGCCATGCGCGCTGGACAGGAAAAAAAATTCGGCGAACTGAAATCACAACTGGACGATCTTTACGGCCTCTCCGGTGAACCTAAAAAACTAACGGACGAAGAAAAAACCAAACTTGATGACATTCAAACTAAGTTAGATGAACTTTACGACATTCTTCCCACTAAAGATCCCCAGGGAGCAGACCGCAACAGGGCTGAAAGCCTCAAATGGGAACTCCGCAAGCTATATTATCCCGAAGGAAAAGTTTTGACATCAGCTGAAAAGAAAATGGAAACATCTATCCAGGCTGAGCTTAAAGAATTATTCGGCATCGAAGGTCCTAAAACGCTGACCAGCGAAGAGCAGGTAACAGCGGATGACCTTCGAAAGCAGATGGACGAAATTCGAGGTACGACTAAAAAAGAATTAACTGATGAAGAAAAAATTAAAGCTGATGTAATAATCAAAGAAATGGAAGAAATCGCCGGTAAACTTGTTACTCACGGTCTGAGTAATATAGAAAAGACTCTCTACTTCCGATTTGATGAACGCGCAGACGAACTGAACAAATTATCAAAAGAAAGACCTTTGACTGAAAAAGAACAAGAAGAGCTTAAAAAAACAAATACTAATATCAACACACTCCTTGATAAGGCAGCTAAAATACAAGAACAGCAGGATGCACAGGCTAAGCAAGTCCATTCTCAGATGAACGGTTTTTTCTCACAGATGGGATATAAAGGCGGCGGAAGTTTGCTTTCTACTCGAGTTTAAATACGAGCGGCCTTTCAATATTTTTACTTGATAAGCTTCGATTTTTTTCTTACCCCTATGCCTGTTGAAAAAAACAGGAGTTAATGCTCCCTTATATAAATTTTCAGGTACTAAAGGAGCGCAAATGCCCATTTTCGAATTCAAATGTAAAAAATGTGGAAAAGAATTTGATGAGCTGGTCATGCCCGGCAAAGATGTAAAAGCTGATTGTCCGGAATGCGGCAACAGTGATTGCGAAAAACTGCTTTCCAAAGGGAATGTAAGGCCTAACGGCATTCCAAAAGGTAACGGCGGATATAAACTATCTCCCTGCCATGAGTGCCAATCTAAAAATAAATAATCTTTCCAAACCGATTAAGAACATAAAAAGCCCTCTGCCGAATAAAAAGCAGAGGGCTTTCTTGCAAACTAAGAACCGGACAACAAAATATCAAACGAGGCAACATCTCCGGCTCTACGATAACTGAAACACTTGCGCGATTCTATTCCAAGCCGCTCATGAATACCTTCAAGCCACGCTGTTCGACCTAAGGCGTGAGTCGGTATAAAAACCTGAGGCTTAACTGCTTCTACTAAAAAAGGTCCTCCAGCCAAACTCTCGAGCCTTCTATCAACATTAGAAAAAACAATATGAGATCCAAACCCTGCGATTCTATCTGCCGCTTTATCAAAAAAATCTCTTGTAAACTTTTGATCTGCTTCTGACGAACTTTCCCAGTCCCAACAAGCTAAATCTCCGCCATTATAGATTTTTACACCTTCAACAGTTTCAATCATAAAAGCCACGCCTAAATCATTCGACATAAGCGTTTCAATTTTCAAATTTTCAAAAACATACTTTTGATCAGGTTCAACAACCAGAGCATTCTCAAAAAAAATATCAGGATACATTTCTTCAATGTCATCAGACAGCACAGCTTTCACGGAATTTGCGCCGCCGCACACGTCCATATAATCAGGAGCAAAATGATCCAGATGGCTGTGTGAAAAAAAAATGACCACATCACGACCGCAGACAGCCTCTTCTAAAATTGACCGAGCACGGCTCATGCGAAATCTTTGCGCCGGAATATCAAAAACAATACTCAATTTACCGACATCAAGAACAAAACAATTATGAAAAATATATGTAATCTTAATTTTCATCGTTACTAAAAATTATTGTTCACTTTCCTCAATCTGTCGGTTTAAAGATTCACGACTGATCGGAAGATAAAGATGGGACCACGATTTCAAGTGCCCAGCTAAAAATTCCGCATCCGGTCCTGACCCGCAAAACAGATCCACTCTGGTCCCTTTAATCGCACCGCCCCTATCTTGCGCCATCACCATTTTCGTAAAAGTCTTTTTCTTGTCAGTACCCTCTTGTGGAAGCTTTGTCGTGAGTATAGCCATAGCACCCAACGGTAGCACGCTGCTGTCCACAGCCACACTTGCCATAGAAGTAAGGGGCGCATTCATCGCCCCGAATGGACCTACATCATCCACTCTGAAAAAAACATAGCTTGGATTGGTAATAAGCAATTCTTCAATAAGCTCCGGGTTATCCTTAAGAAAAGAGCGTATGCCCTGCATACTCATTCCCTCTTTAGCCATAAGCCCTCGATCAATTAAAACTTTTCCTAATGACACATACTTATGCCCATTTTTTCCAGCATAAAGAATATGTTTAACACTGCCGTCAGCAAGCAATAACCGTCCCGACCCTTGAATCTGCAAAATAAAAACATCAACAAGGTCACGAACCCAAGCAACTTCCAATCCCTTATTCTGTAAAGTTCCTTCAAAATCTATCGATTTTCTATCGTCGTAAGGAACAACCGAATCTCCTTCTATTTTATAAATCAGCTGTTGACCTTTCCAGCGATAATGGAATTTACCAAGGTCTAAAATCTTAAGATTCCCGGGCACACTGTAAAGAGGATATGGATAGGCAGGATCAGGTGTCAACGAAGCTTCAAGATTCGGTTCATAATAACCAGTCAACAAAGTACGCGGAGAAAGAGCAAACCATGCAAATTGATTTCTTAAAAGCTCAGGAGAAATTTCAAGTTCAGGTAATATTTCTAACAATTCTAAATTAGTACGAGCCAGCATCCCCCATGTTATTTCCATGTTACCATATTTCACAGCAACACCGTCAGCCGGTTTTCGAGAAAGATATTTAATGTTTTCTTTAATTCCTTTTTCTAAATTAATCCAAGAATTTTCACCATTTTCTTGCGAATTCAGACGACTAAGAATAGAGTTCAGCTGTTTTTTATCAACTTCATAAAAACCCTTACCTGCTATGGGCTGTAAATCTTTTGTTGCACATCCCGTGAACAAAAAGAATACAAGTAAAACAACAAACAATAATGCAGATCTTTTAAGAGGCATATAAAAACCCATTTTCAGCTTGCTCCTGACATGATTTATTATCTAAAAGAAGAGTGGAAAATAATCTAGAAGTAACCTAGAACGAATTATAAAAAAACATTCGAAAACAAGAGGGATCATATATGCGTCCGTTAATGACACTAATATCTCTGATCACATTTATACTTCTATCGACCCCGTGCCTTGCATCAAGATGGAATCTTGTCCTCCTTACGACGTCCGGTTTAAACGGTCAGTTAATTCCGGCTTCTGAAAAAGAAGAACTTAACAATGGCAACATGCTACGTACTTTTGGAGGATTTGCAAGAATTCAAACGGTATTCGAATCTTATCGTGAAAAGTTCCCTAACGAAACCATCACAATTGCAACAGGTGACGACTTGTTGGGTGAATCGATCCAGGAAGATCAAGGTAAAATAGTTTTCGGTGCAATGAATCTGATGGGATTTGATGTTTCAACTCTTGGCAACCATGAATTCGATCGCGGATCAACCTTTCTTGCAAAATGCCTGACAAACAAAAAATTTCCCACAGTTGTAAGCAATCTTGAAATTAATCCCAGCAGCCGCATTCTAAAACATGTAAAACCATATACAGTAATTGAACGGAATCTCGTCCGTGTCGGGTTTATGGGATTAATCTTACCAAATTTAAAAATGATTTCAAATCCCGGAACAGCTACGGCAGTAAAATCTAATCTAATTGAAATCGCCCGGAACACCGCTCTCAAGTTAAAAAAAGAAGAACAAGCAAACATTATCGTTTTACTTAGCCACCTTTCTATTGAAGACCAGAAAACTATCCTGGAAGCGGTTCCTGAAATTGATATTATATGCGGCGGACAAAGCCACAAGGACATTCTACCGGGACAAGAACTTATCGCACGCGATGCTCCTACTCCTGGAATTATGGTTCAGTGTGGAGCGCGGGGCCGCTTTGTGGGTGTATTAAAGTTACAAATTGAAGATGGTTATATAAATAAACACGATTGGACAATCATTCCGGTTACCGCCAGCATTTCACCAAACAAAAAAACTTTTGACTTCATTCAAGCAAATATAAACGGGCTGCAATCAACTACAGTGCTGGCAACATCCGCACAGCCTCTCAATACAGAAGTTAAAGTTATCAGAATCCAAGATGTTCCTGTCGGTAAATTAGTCAGCAGTATTCTACAGGATAAATTTAAAACAGATGTTGCTTTCCAAAACAGCGGAGGAATCAGAGGTGATAAAATCATCCCTGCCGGCCCGATAAAAGCCAGTGATGTCGACACGATGTTCCCGTTCGGCAACACTATAACAATTATAAAAGTAACCGGAGAAACCCTTAAACAAGTACTTGAACGCTCCGTCCATGAGCTTCCTGACTCATCAGGAGGATATCTGCAAACCTCAGGTGTAAAGTATACTCTAGACCTAAAAGGAACTCCGCAGGAAATCACTGTCACCGAACAAGGGAAACCAATCGGAATTAAGACTCAAGGTTCAAGAATTTCAAATATTAAAATAGCCGATAAATCAGGTAAATATATTCCTGTTGAGAAAGACAAAATGTACTCTGTCGCCACCAATTCATTCTTAGCAAGAGGCGGGGACGGCTACATAATGCTCAAAAAATCTAAGGACAAAGTAGAAACTTTCATAAAAATTTCAGAAGTAATTAAATCCGGACTCACAGTTATGAAAAAAATTCCGGTTAATAATGAAATTACCACCCTGAATTTGGATGGAAAGCCTTTCTTCCCTACCCTGAAAACGGCAAAATAAGTAAATTACTAAGCGTTTAAATGTCGCGCTGATTTATTTTTTATTCTTTAAAACATCTTGAAATTCAAGACCGTAGATATCCAGCATAACCATCAAAAAGGTAAGAATCATGGGGCCGTATAATATACCCAGCGCACCAAACGCATTAATGCCGCCAAGAATAGCAAGAAAGACATAAATAGTTGAAACCCTTGAGGCTTCTCTGACTATAATAGGTCTTAAGATTGTGTCTATTCCTGTTACAAGTATTCCGCACCAGAGCCCCAGAAAAATCGCCATATTAATTTTGCCGACAAGCAAAAGATAAACAAGTGCCGGAACCCATATCAAGCCAGTTCCAAGAACCGGAATAAGTGATGTAAAGCCCATCATAGCACCCCAGAAAAGGGCCGGAATACCCACAATGGCGAGACCTATACCACCGACAACACCTTGAAGAATCGCAATAAACAAACTGCCTAAAAGAACAGACTTTGAAACTTTACGCAGACTTGTGAAGATAAAATCTTCCTGCTCGGCTCTTAACGGCGAAAGATATTTAATTCTGGCAATAAACCTGACTCCGTCTTTTAAAAACGAAAAAACCAGAAAAGTCATAATAAAAAATTGAGCTACAAGTCCTGCCATATTCCCAGCGAGCCACGTGCCGGAAGTAAACATGGATTGCCCGAAAGTTTTTGAGTATTCAATGGCTTTAGTTTTTATATCATTCGAATTTAAATCAAGAAAAGGGAGTTTATCTTCAATCCATTTCAAATAAAAATCATATTTATCGGTATTCATGAGCTTTGACAGATCAGCATGTTTCAACCAATTATTAATGCCTGAAATTGAATCCACCCCCTGCCCGATCAAGCCCAAAAAGAAAATCAAAGCAGGTATAATAATGGCAAAAACAATAATACACACTGTCAAAAACGCAGCTAAAGAAGTACGTCCCTTCACCATTGTGCGGATTCGTTGACTTATTGGATAAAAAAGTACTGAAAGAGTAATTGAAATAATAATTGTATTAAAAAAGGGCTTTGCAACAGAATACCCCAAAGAAATTGCTGTTGCTAAAAGCAAAACCAGAAACAATGTATAAATGATAGGAGATTTTGATGCTTCTTTCTCAGAAGGAGCCATAGAGTAATCCTTGTAACAATTATTAAGGCTTATAGATAATTAGGAAAAATTAAGAATATTTTAGCAAGTTAAAATAAAATTTAAACTGATCTTAAAATATAATCCGACATAACATTAAGAGTGGTAGCTGTTTCGCGTTTCATACGGGAGATCATCCCTGAAAGACACTCAAAACTGCCACTGTGAGAAATCTTTTCTATTTCTCTTGCTAGCTGACAAATTTTTTCAGCTCCGACATCAAGAGCCATCTCTCGCAATACCATTACTTCCTTAACAACACCTTCAAAATCAGAACGCGCGACAAATTGATCTATACTTGATATCTGCTCAGGAACAAGCCTCAGAAAATGACCAAAAACATCTTTCACAAGAGAATCATCACCCTCAAAACGAGCAATCGTACCTTTTAAATCAAGATAAGACGGACCGTCATCACAATCAACCAGTTCATTAGCGCTATGATCTCTATCTCGGGTCATATCAAAAACAGCAGCCATGCCCTCCAATAGTCGAGCTGAACGAACAGGCTTTGAAAGATATCCATCCATTCCTGCACGTAAACATCTTTCCTTATCCCCTTTCATGGCATGGGCCGTAAGCGCCAAAATAGGCAGATCAGAATCAACATTATCAAGCGAACCTGAACGAATTAATTTAGTTGCTTCAAATCCATCCATCACCGGCATTTGAACATCCATGATTACCATATCAAACTTCTTTATTATCAAAATATCAATAGCTTCTCGTCCGTTTTCGACCACATCAAGTTCACAATTAGCATTCTCTAAAAAAGAAGAAACAACCCGGCGAGTAATTATATTGTCATCAACAAATAAGATTTTTTTGGTTTCAGTAAATGAAATTGTCCCGCAATCAGTTCTGAGCCCCAACTGTGCATCAGGTTCTGGAATTTTAAACACTGCAGTAAAAAGAAAACTACTTCCCGCAGACGGGCTGGTTTCAAGCCACATTGCCCCCTTAAGCATATTAACTAAATTATATGAAATAGTTAGACCAAGACCTATTCCGCCATGTTTGCGGGTCATATAATCTTCAAGCTGGGTAAAGCTGTTAAAAATACAATCTGCCTTCTCGCGGGAAATACCTTGCCCTGTATCACTGACCACAAAAAGTAATCTGGCAGATCCTGCAGGATATGGCTCTTCTTCAATGCTGTCCGGCATAATCTCAACAAGCAGACCACCTACATCAGTATACTTAATAGCATTACTCACAAGGTTATTTAAAATCTGGGTAAGGCGGCCAGAATCTCCCTGCAATTCATAAGGTACATCGGGGTGAACAGCACACTCAATACAAAGCTTTTTTTTCTCAGCTGCGGGTTTATGAATACTAACAACACCATTCAATGCCTTTCTCAAATTGAAAGGCCCTTCTCTTAGTTCCAAAATACGGCTTTCAATCTTTGAATAATCCAGAAGTTCATTCAAAACGCGAAGAAGAGAGACTGCAGAACCTTTAATCAGCTCTATATATTCCTGCTGTTCAGAATCAAGATCAGTACTGAGTAAAATCTCACTGAGCCCCATAATACCATTCATCGGAGTTCTAAGTTCGTGGCTTATTGTTGCTAAAAAAGAACTTTTGGCTTCATTAGCAGCTTCGGCATCGTGAAGAGCCCGTCTGAATTCCTGTTCCATTCCATGCTTGTATAGCGCTATCTCAATGGCAGAACGAAGATCTCTCTCTTCAAAAGGTTTTAAAAGATAACCATACGGCCCGGAAAGTTTGGCTCTGTTAAGAGTTGTCTCATCTGAATAAGCGGTAAGGAATATAATAGGAATATCATAAGTTTTAATAATTATATTTGCTGCTTCAACTCCGTCCATTTTACCGTGAAGCTTGATATCCATTAAGACAAGGTCGGGATTCAATTTTTCAACTTTAGAAATAGCTTCAAGGCCGGAAACAGCCTCTCCGACAACACCGTACCCTAGGCGCTTTAAAGTTCCCTGAATATCTAGATTTACTATCCTTTCGTCATCAACGACGAGAATTTTTTTGCCAGAAACCATTAAAACTCCATTTAACGAGTACGTTGCATAATTATCATATCAATATACAAACATTATAAATTTTACGCAAACTAAGGTGTACTCATTTTGTACAAAAAAACCGATTCCGAAAAATTTCAGAACCGGTCAGGAATATCTAACTCACATTGTGGAAATTATGTGAATCTTGCTTTACAGTATTTGACTGAGAAATTGCTTCAAACGAGGATGATCAGTACTGTTAAAAAATTCCTTAGGAGGAGCACAGGCTATAATCCTTCCATCTTCCATAAAAACAATTCTATCGGCAACTTCTCGGGCGAACCCCATCTCGTGAGTAACGACAACCATAGTCATGCCTTCAACTGCAAGTTTTTTCATTACATCAAGAACCTCACCGATCATTTCAGGATCAAGAGCGGAGGTAGGCTCATCAAAAAGCATAATTTTGGGATTCATAGCCAGCGCACGGGCGATGGCAACCCTTTGTTGCTGTCCGCCGGAAAGCTTCGAAGGATAAACATTCGCCTTCTCACGAATGCCTACTTTTTTCAACAAATCTACTGCAACCGCCTTTGCTTCCTCTTTATCAAGACCTTTAAGCTTAATGGGAGCCATGATCAGGTTTTCAAGAACTGTTTTATGCGGAAAAAGATTAAAAGACTGGAAAACCATTCCCAGTTCCTGACGTATATTGTTAATATTGTTATTTGTGTCGTGAACATCTTGCCCATCAACAAAGATAGATCCACGGCTGATCTCTTCAAGGCGATTTATCGACCTTAAAAGAGTACTTTTCCCCGAACCGGAAGGACCGATAATTACGACTTTTTCTCCAGATTTAATATCAAGCGATACATCGCTAAGAGCAGCAAGGTCTCCGAAGAATTTATACACATTCTTTATTTCGATAATGGAATTAACGGTCATAATGAGTCAACCTCTCTTCCATATGACTTACACCTTTTGAAAGAATCAAAGTGATCAGAAGATACAAAAGTGCAATCATTGTATAGGTTTCAAAATATTGAAAGCTTTCCGCAGCAAACTCGCGTCCGCGCCTTAAAATATCTGCAACCGCTATAATTGAGACTAGCGAAGAATCTTTAAGGAGAGCAATAAATTCGTTACCGACAGGGGGTAGAATCGTTCTCAATGCCTGAGGAAGAATAACTAAGAACATAGTCTGATTTTTATCAAACCCGAGAGATCTCGCAGCCTCAGTCTGTCCGCTGTCAACCGATTCAATCCCGGCTCTAAAAACTTCCCCCATGTATGCACCATAACAAACACTCATTGCGATTACGGCAGCAATCATGTCTGGCACCTGAACAACTCTTCCAAGAGCAAAATAAATATAAAAAAGCTGTACAAGAAGCGGGATACCTCTGACAACTTCTACATAAGTTGAAGCTATGAGGTTTATAATTTTATTTTTAGAAATTCTGCCCAGACCGGTAAATAAACCAATTACTAAAGCACCGATAATAGAAAAAATAGTTACTTGAAAAGTAACAAGAATCCCGTCAGGCACGAATAGCAGGATCTCTTTATATGGATCAGGTTTTGTTACTACAAGATAAATAATGATAGATATAGCGCCGAGAAATGACACCCACCATGCATTCAGCAACCCTTTATCCTTACTATCAGGTATACTGGCGCCATCCGTAACTTCAATTTTGACTGGTTTATCTTTCATGTTATTTTACCCGACTACATGTAAAAAGCCAGGATCGGCTTAAGCATTTCCGATCCCGGCTCTACGTTTAATTCTCAAGCCTGATGGTTGATCTTTTTTAGTTAGATCCGAACCATTTTGCTTTAATCTTGTCATAAGAACCATTTTTAACAGCTGCTGCGAGGCCTTTGTTAATCAGATCAACGACTTCTTTATTTCCTTTCTTAACAGCTACACCGAGATATTCAGGAGTAGCACTCTTTACAACAAAAGCAATCTTGAGTCTCTTTGCATATTCTTCCTGCTGCAAAGCAAAGTCGGCGGCAATTGGATCATCACAAACAACTGCAGAAATACGACCATTATACAAGTCTTCCATAGCAAGACCTACTTCGTCGTAAGATTTAGCAACAACACCATCTGTTTTTTTAACAGCAAAATATCCTGTTGTTCCAATCTGAGCGCCAAGTTTTTTACCTTTAAAATCTGCTAAAGTTTTAGCATTTGAATCTTTGTTGGTAACAACAGACTGCTGAACTTCAAAATAAGGATCAGAAAAATCCATACCTTTCTTACGCTGATCGTTAATAGTAACAGAAGAACAGATACAATCATATTTCCCTGAAGCAAGACCAGCAAAAATACCGTCCCATGCAACGTTCTTGATTTCTACTACGTAACCACCGGCTTCAGCAGCGGCTTTCATCAGATCAACGGAAAAGCCTACAATCTGTTTATCTTTATTAATAAATTCCATGGGAGGCCATGTACAATCAGATGCGACGGAAACAACCGGTTTTCCATCACTATTAACCTGCATACCAGCTTCAGCGGAGAAACCAACAAGCATGGTAAGCATCAAAATCATGATAATCTTCTTAAACATCTTATCCCCTCCAAAAAATGTTAAAATACACAAAAATAACAAACATGAAAATTATACAATTTACAACCCATGTCAATGAGGTCGACCATCAACAACATTGTTTATTTTGATTTTAAAAGGAAAGCTAAGAATCAATTCTTGAATTTTTTCCGCAAAGAGGTTAACTTACCAAATTCTTTTTAAGGGGCAATATCATGAAAAAAAAGGCTAAAGAAGTTAGACAAGAAGCGGTTGAAGTTATCTGTCCCAAATGCAGGGAGACAAACATTGTTTATTTCCCAAAGGAATCCATGCCGACTTGTCCTTATTGCAAGGTCGAGATGATTATCAAAGAAGTTCTCACCGAAGGAAAATACGGTTGATCAGCCCGACAGGCTTGATACTCTATTTCAATCTTACCAAACTGAATTATTACCGAAAGGAGAAAACTATGAAAAAAGTTTGCCTACTGCTGACTTTGGTTCTTGCACTTGGATTCGCTTTCAGTGCGAACGCATCAGACATTGACCTTGCTAAAAAATCCACACTCAACTCTATCATGAAAAGAGGCGAACTCCGTTGTGGTATCGATTCAGGGTACATGCCTTTTGAAATGACCGATAAGAATGGTCAGTTTATTGGATTTGAAATTGACCTCGCGCGTGAAATGGCAAAAGCGATGGGCGTAAAATTTGTTCCTGTCAACATGGCATTTGACGGCATTATCCCAGCTCTCCTCACTGACAAAATTGATATTATCACTGCGGGTATGACTGTTAATTCAAAACGTAACCTTCAAATTAACTTTGCAGATCCGATCATTATTGTTGGACAGACTGCGATCGTGAACAAAAAACTTGAAGGAAAAATTAAATCTTATAAAGATCTTAACAGCCCTGAATACACAATTGTTTCCAAACTCGGAACAACCGGTGAACAAGCTGCTAAACGCCTTCTCCCTAAAGCAAATTACAAATCATTCGACACTGAAACTGATGCAGCTCTTGAAGTTCTCAACGGTAAAGCGTCTGCAATGGTTTATGACCTCCCTTTCAACGCAATTTTCATGGCCGAACAAGGTAATGGCAAACTCTTTTTCCTTGAAAAGCCCTTCACATACGAGCCTCTTGGATGGGGAATCCGTAAAGGTGATCCAGACTTCATCAACTTCCTGAACAACTTCCTCCGTCAGCTTAAAAACGACGGTCGCTATGACAAACTCTACGCCAAATGGTTCAAGAATACCGATTGGCGTAAAAAAATGCAGTAGAACTGCATTATTGTTAATATTCAGGGGGCAGATCTTTGCCCCCTGTTTTTTATTATAATCACAACCTTTTTTATAAAATCGGCTTAATATATTATGAGTGGATACTCTCTAAGAACTCCCGGCAAAGGCCGCAGCTATAATCTGTTTTGGAAAACATTCTTTTTTATCGGCCTGTTTGCTACGATAGCAGGACTTTATTGGACAACTCAGCAGGTCGACTATGTATGGCGCTGGGAACGCATTCCAAATTATTTTTACTATGAAGCTGATCTGGATATTACAACCAGCATTGAAGGACAGGTCTCTTCAATTAAAAAGACAGGTCAGAACTCCCTTGTTTTAGTTAGGGGCGAAGACAACGAATCTTTTCAATATGAAGTCCCTAGCGACAGCCTTATGGTTTATCAGGGCGACTCGGTATTTGTCGGCGATACAATCGGCACTAAAAAAGAATGGAAAATGGGCCTCCTGCTGAAAGGATTGCTTATAACTTTAAAAGTAAGTGCTATTTCTATCGTTTTCGGTATTGCTCTAGGCTTAATGACCGGTCTGGCTAGGATTTCAGCCAACCCGGCTCTCAGAATGACAGCCATTACATATATCGAATTAATTCGAGGTTCCCCTCTTCTTGTCCAGATTTTCATTTGGTATTTTGTACTTGGGACCCTTATCAACAGCCTGCTTGCAAAATATGACATTCCTCAAGTTCCACCTTTATGGTTTGGAGTAGCATCTCTTGCCATTTTTGCAGGCGCCTATGTTGCTGAAATTGTTCGCGCAGGTATTCAGTCTGTCAATCGCGGCCAGATGGAAGCAGCTCGTTCACTAGGGATGTCTAAATTTTATGCGATGAAACACATTATTCTGCCTCAAGCATTCAGAAGAATACTTCCACCTCTTGCCGGGCAGTTCATTAGCATGATCAAAGACTCTTCACTACTTGGAGTAATTGCAATCAGAGACCTTACCAAGGCAACACGAGAAGCTGTTGCTACAAGTCTGCAACCTTTTGAATTATGGTTTCTATGTGCGCTGCTTTATCTCATTCTTACTTTTGCTTTCTCCATGTTCGTTCAATATCTTGAAAAAAGAATGGTGCAGAGATAATGATTGAAGTAAATAATATATACAAAACTTTTTTTGTAACACATGAAGTACAAGCTCTTTCAAATGTTTCACATACAGTTAAACAGGGTGAAGTTGTTGTTGTTATCGGGCCTTCGGGGTCTGGTAAAAGTACTTTTTTGAGGTGCCTTAACAGGCTCGAATACGCTGACTCCGGTCATATATTTATTGACGGTGTAGATATCCTTTCACCCAAAACAAATATCAATAAAATCAGAGAAGAAGTTGGTATGGTTTTTCAATCATTCAACCTGTTTCCTCATAAGACGGTGCTTGAAAACCTGACCATAGCTCAAACGGTTGTCCGTAATCGTTCTAAAAGTGAAGCCACAGAAAAAGCGATGCTCCTTCTTAAAAAAGTCGGCATTCACGAGAAAGCCGGAGTCTACCCGGCACAGCTTTCCGGTGGCCAGCAACAAAGAGTCGCTATTGCCCGCTCACTTGCTATGGAGCCGAAAGTTCTTCTTTTTGACGAACCAACCTCAGCTCTCGATCCCGAAATGATCGGTGAAGTTCTTGATGTAATGAAAACAGTTGCACAAGAAGGCATGACAATGGTCGTGGTAACTCATGAAATGGGATTTGCACGTGAAGTTGCAGATGAAGTTCTCTTTATGGACCATGGAATGATTATAGAAAAAGGCACTCCGGAACACTTTTTCACCACCCCGGAATCAGACAGAACAAAAATGTTTTTGAATCAGATTTTATAACTTTAGAACCATAACTAACATCAAAAGCCGCCTTGTATTAATACAAGGCGGCTTTTGATGTTAGCAGGTCAAACCATTATTTCGATTTTGAATCTGAATCTGAATCCTTGCTGTCTTTAACGTTTTTCATTGTCACACCGGCAAGGCAACCAATCAACATTCCAAGCATTAAAGCTCGCTGAATATCCATAAAAAACCAGCCCGCAATAGCTCCGAGTGATCCACCAACAAGTATTCCTCGAGCCATACACTCAAGCCATCTCTCAAAATTTTTGTCTGTTTTCAATTCGCCCATATTTTTCCACCTTTTAACCTACATTAATTCTTCAATTTGATCAGCCTGAGCTTCCGTAAGATTTAAAAATCTTACTTCAATACCCGGCAACCGGTCTGTCTCACCCCAAACCTGCACCTTTCTAACAATAGATAAAATTGGCGTTCTGTCAGCCAATTCCTTTACAACGACTGAAAGAGGATCGCCTTCTTCCCATTTTTTAACAGAAAAAAAGAAGCCCCCTTCTTCAGAAATATCAAAAGTTACACTCTTCTCAATACTGATAAAACCGGAACTATATTCTTTACGAAGCAAAACATTCAAAACTCTGGACGAAGTTCTGCTCCCACGTAACGATCTGGCAGGAAATACCGAACAAACTTTGCGGACAAAATCTTCCAGCAACTTACTTTCGCCAGAAAATTTACCCACAGGAATACCGCGAATAACTTCATCAGAAGCTCGATAATTAACTCTTAAAACCGGAAAACGTTCAATAAAAAGATTTGCTTCTGCTTTATCCTTAGCTTTTGCCCTGACGACTGTAGCCACATCAAAAAGAAAGCCATTGTAGCTAATTTTATTGAATTTTTTAAAAGTATCACCAAAATTATCAACAACATCATACTCGACATTAAGTTCATCCAGAGCCTTAATGTAAGCTTCACGACTTTGCCCCTGCATGCAAACAAGAAGAATCCTAACAGCACTCAAATTAGAGAACCTCCAAACCAGTGAAACTTAGTTTACGCTAAGCTGATTATACCGTAAGTATAATAAGAAAATATGCACATATAAGCAAACTTAAAATATTGAATATATTATTCCAAATCATATAGAAGAACACTTCAATTAACTCAAGACCTTCCTTTTCGACTCAAACTTTATATGTTAATCATCATCAAATCATTAACTTTAACGGAAAAAACAACTAATGCATGACCTTCCCCGAGTACTAACGATTGATGACGATGAAGCTGTCAGACTCTCTATTGCACACTATCTTGAAGATAGTGGATATAAAGTATTACAAGCTGCAAACGGCTCAGATGGACTTGATATTTTTAGATCAGAAACTCCGGATATTGTTCTTCTAGACTTAAGAATGCCTGAAATGGACGGCCTTTCCGTTCTTAAAGAACTAGGACAGGAAGCTCCGCAAACCCCTGTTATCGTCGTTTCCGGAACCGGTTCATTTGAGGATGTAGTTGCAACGCTCCGGCTTGGAGCTTGGGATTACATAGCAAAGCCTATTACGGACTTAAAAGATCTTGAATCCTCAATTTTGCGAACGCGGGACCGGGCCAGACTTCTTGTTGAAAATGAAAAATATAAAGAAGAACTGGAAATTAAAATACGGGAACGCACAGAAGAAATCCAAAGAACCAACATGATTCTTTCAGAAGAAATTACAGCTCGAAAGACCTCTGAAAGATTAGTCCGGGCGTCACTTGCAGAAAAAGAAGTTATGCTGAAAGAAATTCACCATCGTGTAAAAAACAACCTTCAAGTTATTTCCAGCTTGCTCAGCCTTCAAAGCGGTTACACTGACGATAATAAAGCCAGCAACCTTTTGCGGGAGTGTCAGCATAGAGTTCGTTCAATGGCAATGCTCCACGAAAGACTTTACCGTTCCGACGACCTTTCACGAATAGATATGCGCGAATATGCGTTTACACTTATGAACTTTCTACTGAGATCATATTCTATCGACGACAAGGTGCAGCCCCAATTTGACATCAATGATGTTCATCTTGGTATAGATTCCGCAATACCGTGCGGGTTGATTATCAATGAACTGCTTTCCAATTCCCTCAGACACGCTTTCCCCGACAATAGAGAAGGAATTCTATTTGTTTCCATGTCCCGGGAAGGCGACAATATAAATCTGACTGTCTCAGATAATGGAATAGGCTTGCCCGATGATTTCAAAATAGGAAACACAAAGACACTGGGAATGACGCTCGTCGAAACCCTCGCACAGCAACTCTCTGGAAAATTGATAATTAAGAAAACAAATGGAACCTCTTTCCAGATAATTTTTCCCGTTAAAACTCATGCTTGCTAGATTTTAAAAGGCGGTGTAGATTCCACCACGTGATCCTTTTATTAGAACCACACAATCAGAAGGAATAAAAATGGAACTTAAATTCAAACATGTCGATGAAATAACCATTGTTGAACTAGACTCTCCGGAACTTAATCATGTCGTCAGCCATGATTTTCAACGTCAGATTGCACCCCTTTTTGATGAGAAGAAATTCAACATAGCACTTGATATGGGTAATGTTGACTTCATGGACAGCATGGGAATCGGAACTTTGATTACCCTGCGCAACAAGCTCATGAAGGAAAAAGGAAGCATTGCAATGTTTAATCTAAGTGATCGAGTTAAAAAGATCATTGATATAGCTGCATTGCACAAAATCTTTTCCCTCTATGATTCAGAAGATGAAGCCGTAGAAGGATTAAAACAGCAACTTTTAGCTTAGTTTTTGTTAAAAATAGCCGGGTATACTCTAAGAGGATACCCGGCTATTTTTTTTAAAAGACCGACCTTCACTCCCTCCCCATTATGAATAAAATATCATTAATTCTTACTTCCAGTTACGACATTCTTAAAAATGCTGTAAACATTTCACTGAATCTTTTTAAAATAATGATTCCGGTTGTTATTGCTGTAAAAATTCTTCAAGAAATGAATCTGATCGGCTATATTGCAGCACCGCTTGCCCCGATAATGAAACTTGTCGGCCTTCCCAGTGAGATGGGGCTTGTATGGGCGACAGCAATGATCAACAACATCTACAGCGGTCTCATCGTATTTCTCAGCCTTGCTCAAGACTCGCCTCTTTCAGCTGCACAAGCCACCATACTCGGCACAATGATTCTAGTGGCGCACTCTATGCCTATAGAACTTAGAGTTGTACAAAGCTCAGGCCCGAGATTATTTTTTCAGGCTGTCATAAGATTCGCAGGAGCATTACTAATAGGTATGCTTCTTAATTTTATTTACAGCTATTATGACCTTTTACAAAGTCCGGCTCACATCGTTTTAACATCAGACTCTTCCGTCATTGATAAAACTTTACCAATGTGGGCTCTGGGAGAAATTAAAAATTTCATTTCTATCTTCCTGATTATTCTCTCACTGCTGATAATAATGAAGGTTCTCACAAAACTGAGAATTATTGCCGCCATTGACTTCCTTCTGCGCCCGTTGCTTAAATTGATGGGCATCGGTCCAAAGGCTTCAGCCCTTACAGTTGTAGGCCTTACCATGGGCCTTTCATATGGTGGCGGCATGATTATTCATGAGACTAAATCGGGTAAAATTGACAAAAAAGACGTTTTCTATTCGCTAACACTGATGGGGCTATGTCATAGTGTTGTCGAAGATACATTTCTATTAATGATGATTGGTGGGCATATTTCAGGATTATTTTGGGGAAGACTGATCTTCGCAATTGTAGTTGTAGCAATACTTGTGCAGTTAACCAAAATTCTACCTGAAAAATTCTGTGATAAATATTTATGGAGTATTCCAAAAAACTTTAACATACAAAAGGGATAAGCAATGAATGTAACCACCGTTAATACGGAAAAAGCACCTGCAGCAATCGGCCCTTACTCACAGGCAACCGTGTATAATGGACAGGCTTATGTCAGTGGACAGCTTGGCCTTTCCCCGCAAACAGGTGAATTCGTATCAGACGGACTTGAAGCACAGACCAGACAAGCTCTCGAAAACCTGAAAGCAATTCTGGAAGCATGCGGCAGTTCTCTGAACAAAGTAATCGCCGTTGATATTTTTCTAACGGACATGTCCGGCTTCGCAATACTTAATTCAGTATATTCAGAGTATTTTACAGATCACAAACCTGCCAGAGCCGCAATTGAAGTCAGCGCTCTTCCCAAAGGCGGAATTGTCGAAATTAAGTGCATCGCTGCAGTATAATATTTAGCGTCGTTTTCCTGACACCTTTGACCTCCTTTTCTGTTATTAATTAAACTAACAGATAAGGAGGTCTTTTATTTAGGTTACTTACGCATTAAAAAATATATTCGGCACGCTTAATGCTAAGTATAATTAAACAGCACAGCTGATAAATAAGTGAAGATTAACAAACAAAAAAAATTAGGCTAACGCCATTAAAAAACGAATCTTCCTTTACACAGCTGACTGTGAAAAGAAAAATGTTCTGGATAATATGCGAGTGCAGGCTCCGGTGGAACCGAACAGCTTAAGAATAAATTATACTAAAGCGATTCCGCCTCCCTCCCGCGATTATTTCGGACATTTTTTTTTGCGTTATTTTCTCGATTACAAATTTTAAACCTTTTCTGAAATTATACTGCAAACAAACATTGCCCTTGCTCGCTTCTCTTGATAACGATTCCTTTCCAGAAAGGAGGAAACGTTTTATGAACCCTTTCAGTATAGTTCTTTTTGAACCTGAAATTCCACCCAACACTGGCAATATCGCCAGACTTTGCGCAGGCACAGATACTAAACTGCACCTTATTGAGCCGCTAGGCTTTTCAATATCAGATAAACACTTAAAGCGTGCCGGCCTTGATTACTGGCCGAACGTTAAACTTTCTGTATGGAAAAACTGGCAGGATTTCAGGGATAACACTGAAATCGGCAGACTGATAACAACAAGTGCAAAACGAGGGGCCCCTTTATTCAATTTTGAATTTAAACCAGGCGACCACCTTGTATTCGGACCTGAGACTCGAGGCTTGCCCGAGTGGATGTTTGAAGATATTACGCACGCTATAAATATCCCTACAAACAAAAAGATAAGAAGTTTAAACCTTTCAACTTCAGCCGGAATCATTTTATATCAAGCCCTTGCAAGTCTTAATGATGATACACTGTTTGAATAAACTTAAGTAACTTCATTAAATACAACATCCCGATTTAATACTTATTAATTGAAATAAAGACCTTATGCCTTTTTCCCGGACGGCTTCGCTTCTTGCATAACATGACTGCAAGAGTTACATTGTCGTTCCAAATCAATATCTGGACGGAGAACTTATGAGACTTCTTGTTACTGGCGGATGCGGTTTTATCGGAACCAATTTTATATACCTGATGCAGGAACGCCACCCGGACTGGAAGATCGTCAATCTAGACAAGCTTACCTATGCCGGAAACAGAAAGAATCTGCTCGCAATTGAAAATAACGCTGATGCTAATTACAGCTTCATTCATGGTGACATCTGTGACAAGACCCTTGTTAGGAACATCATTGAAGAATATAAAATTGAAGGTGTAGTCAATTTCGCTGCTGAATCTCATGTAGACAGATCCATAAATGATCCCGCTCCGTTTTTAACAACCAATATTCAAGGTGCGCAAAATCTGATGGAGTGTGCCCGTCAGGCCGGGCTTGAAAAATTCGTCCACGTCTCGACAGATGAAGTATACGGAACTCTAGCTAAAAACGAGCCGGCTTTTACTGAAGACAATCCTCTGATTCCAAACAGCCCCTACTCCGCATCAAAAGCGGGTGCAGACCTTATGGCTCGTGCTTACTTTGAAACATATAATTTTCCAATATCCATAACAAGATGCTCGAATAATTACGGGCCGTATCAATTCCCGGAAAAATTAATCCCGCTGATGTATACAAAAGCCGTTGCCGGCGAACAACTCCCCATTTACGGAGATGGTTCCAATATAAGGGACTGGATTTATGTAGACGATCATTGCACAGGCGTTGAACTGACACTTTTAAAGGGTCAGCCGGGGCGGGTATACAATTTCGGCGGAGCTGCTGAAAAAACCAATCTTGAACTGGTTCGCGAACTTCTTTCAATACTCGGAAAAGATGAATCTTCGATTACTTTTGTAAAGGACAGACCCGGACATGACCAAAGATATGCCATGGATTTCACTGTTGCCCAGAATGAACTGGGGTTCAGCCCAAGTGTCACCTTTGCTGAAGGAATCCGTAAAACAATCCAGTGGTATCAAGATAATGAACTGTGGCTGGAAGAAGTCAAAAGCGGATCTTACCGGGACTTTATGGCAGAATGGTATGGAGAGCAAAAATGATTGAATTAAAAGGCAAAAAGGCTATTATACTAGGCGGTAGAACAGGTCTTTTAGGACAAACGCTAACTGAAACACTAAAGAAAAACGAAGTTATAACCATTCCGCTTTCGCGAAATGACTTTGATCCCTTAGAGGAACAGTCTCTTACAGCTTTTTTTGAACGGGAAGAACCTGACTTCATATTCAATACAATTGCCTATACAATGGTAGATCAGGCTGAAGATGATAAAAACAAAGCTCACCTCCTCAATACAACTCTCCCTGTAATACTCGGTAGAATCGCAAAAACACACAACGCCAAGCTTATACATTTCAGCACAGATTTTGTCTTTGATGGCAAAAACGACTCACCGTACACTGAAAAAGACAAAACAAACCCAAAATCAGTATACGGTGCAACCAAACTTGCCGGTGAAGAAAAACTTTTAGCTATCGGCTATGAAAACATATTAATAATTAGAACAGCATGGCTGTTCGGACCTTATAAAACTAATTTCGTTCAAAAAATTTTGAAATTTGCCCGCGAACGTGATTCTTTAAGTATCGTCCATGATCAAACCGGCTCCCCGACGTATACTCCCGATCTTTCTGAATACACAGTTGCGCTTTTAAAAAGTGATGCCAATGGCATATTCAACATTGTCAACTCAGGCAAAGCAAGCTGGTGCGAACTGGCAACAGAAGCCATCAACTGCGCTGGTATCAACTGTCTTGTAAACCCGGTACCATCAAGCTCCTATCCCACAAAGGCCGCAAGACCGTCTTACTCTGTCCTCGACACATCAAAATTCACCGAAACAACAGGAATAAATCCACGCCCGTGGGTCCAGGCGCTGAGAGACTATCTCTACAACGATCTTAATAACGACTTATAAAAAGAACTGACTAAGACCACTTTTATGCCTAAAATATCCCCCGCTTTATTGCGAAATTCTATCCAATGCCTGATGACTATATTCTGTGTATGGACAGGATATCGTTTCTACCTTTTCTATCAATGGATGATTGGTAATTCCAGCATTGCCGTTGCAAAACCCGGTGCTGTCGAAGGCTTTCTACCTATCAGTGCCCTGCTTTCATTTAAGCAATTACTTACAGAAGGTATTTACGACGAGGTTCACCCTGCGGGACTGACAATCTTTATTGCAGTACTAGTTATGTCGCTAATCCTTCGTAAAGGTTTTTGCGGATACATTTGCCCAGTGGGCTTCATAAGCAACCTGCTGAACCGCTTAGGGTTAAAAACAAAACGCACAATTACAGTTAAGGGTAAACTAGAATTTATTTTGCTGCTCCCCAAATACATCGCCATGACATTTTTTGTTTATGCGATTTTTTTCAAAATGGGTTCCAGAGAAATATCATCGTTTATTCATTCAGGATATAATTTTACAGCAGAAGCAAAGATGCTTAATTTTTTCACTAATCTTGGATTAATCCCTTCCATCAGCATAGCGGCAATTGTTCTGCTCAGTATTTTTATACCCTACTTCTGGTGCCGTTTTTTATGCCCATACGGAGCTCTGCTTGGAATACTTTCTAAGCTCTCTCCGGTTGCAGTAAAAAGAGATCAGGATTTATGTATAGATTGCGGAAAATGCACAAAAGTATGTCCGGGTGGAATTCAAGTTGATACAATGACAACCGTTAACTCCGCTGAATGCGTAGGATGCACACAGTGCATCGGAAGTTGCCCTGTGCCTGATTGTCTAAACCTGACGGACAGACTGAGTCGTAAAAGAATCCCTTGGGGGACCATAGCAATTGGAAGCTTATTTATACTTATGCTATACTACGCGACAGCAGTCTTCACCAATCATTGGAATTCTCCGATGCCATTTGAAATGCTTCGCGGATATTATTTAAACATGTAAATATATTTCGCTCATATGACAGAACAAAGAAAACCCCCTCAGAGAAATTCTCTGAGGGGGTTTTAAATACATTAATTTGAAGGAACTTTAAACTTTAGCAGCCTGAAGTTCTTCTACTGAGTAATCCCAGATAGTGTTGTGTGGCTCAAGAGTTTCTTCGCTGAAGAAGCGAGGAAGCTGATCGTCAAACTTTGTGAATCCTGCGTTAGCGTTGAATTCAAGCTCGTTTTTAAGAGTGTTTACACCCAAAGCAATAAAGTCATCAGTAGTAAACTCAATACCGTGAGAAGCTGAAACCATGTCACAGATACACTGAACAGCATCTTCTGTATCAAGAACTGCAAAGGCAACAAAGAGGCAAAGTCCTAAAGCATCAATTGCCGCAGTAGCAATCTGGAGATTCTTGGAAAGCTCAATCTGACCTTCTCTGGAAAGAGGATCAATATCGCCACCGATTTTAAGGATATTGGTAGCAACTGCGTATCCTGCAGTATGGTCACCACCCATAGGGGTTGTGGCATAAGTAACGCCGATACCTTTTACTGAGCGAGGATCGTAAGCTGGAAGACTCTGTCCTTTAACGGTAGGAATACGGTCAACTCCGAAAGCCTTACCTGCGAAAACAGTTCCGTTACCGATAATGCGTCCCATAGGATCAGCAGTACCGACCTTTCTAAGGAGCGCAAGAGCGGCTTCGCCATCACCCCATTCTAGAATGCCACCATCCATTGCAACGCCCATGGTACAACCCATTTCAATGGTATCAATACCCTTTTCGTCACAAACACGGTCCATAGTCGCGATGACATCAATATCTTTAACTAAACAGTTAGCACCGAAGCCCCAGACTGTTTCATATTCAAAACCTGAAGTCAGGTAATCACCATTTTTATCGTTGTAACGCTGTGAACACTGAATAACACAACCGGTATGACAGCCTTCTTTTGTCTTACCGTTACGGGATTCAATAATTTCAGCAATTTTTTCACCTGAAATTTCAGCAACATCGTCAAAACGACCATTACGGAAGTTCTTTGTAGGAAGTGCGCCTGCTTCGTTAATGATATTAACGAGAATACAAGTACCATATGCAGCAAGGCCTTCACCTGTTACTGGATGACCTGTCAGAATTTCAGTCCAGCGTTTACGAGCTACCTTAAACTTATCTTGATCAACGGCTTTACCTCGGCCTGAAGCTGCAGGATCAAGAACAACAGCCTTGATCTTTTTAGAGCCCATAACTGCACCCAGACCACCACGTCCGGCAGATCTGGCTGGATGATTATGCGGGTCAGAGAACTGAATGGTTGAAGCTGTAAGACACTGTTCACCGGCAGGTCCAGCCAAAGCAGTCACAGCCTTTTCGCCATACACTTTTTTTAATTCTTCATGTGCTGGGTAGTTATCTTTTCCAACTATGGCTGAAGCGTCTTTGAACACAACTTTGTCAGCGTAAATTTCAAGAATTGAAAACGGTGCATCTTGAGCTGGTTTATCTTCAAAAACAATTGCCAGAATATCAAGCTTAGGCAAAACCTGAGCAAACTGACCACCGGAGTTACTTTCTTTAATACCACCAGTCAGAGGAGATTTGGCTCCGCAGGAAAGTCTGCCGGAGTTAGCTGCACCGGAATGAGCAAGGATGCCAGCAGCAAAAACCAATTTATTTGATGCGGAAAGCGGATGGCTGTCAGCTGGAACTTCTTTATTTACAAGTCTAGAAGTAAGTCCGCGACCACCAAGTCCAGCGTATTCGCCAAGTTCTTCAAAATTAAATTCTTTAGTACGAGTATTGATTCTAAGGATTCTGGGCATATGACCCCCTTAAATTAAAGTTAATTCCAACCAACCTTCTCTTAATGATAAAAGGTAATAATCAATTAATAAGCAAAATAATTATATATGTGTAGCGTCAGTTGTCAAAACAATTAAATTATATCTTTTCAAGCACAACTGATATTTTATTATATCTTTTAAGACATAATAAAAATTAATAAAGAAATTTCATGTAAAACAAAAACTAAAAAGAAAAACAACATACATTAATATCAATTTTTAACATCACTACTACAGATTTATGATCAAAATTAAATTTTGACAGTAAAACATTCACAATATCAATGTTACAAACATTTATTAAACAAAAAAAAGCGGGGATGGTTTTGCAACCATCCCCGCTTATCAAAGCAGAATCTAAGGAGTTAACGATTATGCAGCGTCAGCTTCTGCGATATCTTCATCTGTTTTGCTGGCTCCAACTCCAAGAAGAATCGGGCTTGCAACAAAGATTGATGAATAAGTACCGACACCAACACCTATTAACAGTGCTAGAGCAAAGTCATGAATAACTCCGCCGCCAAGAACAAACAAAGCAATAACAACAAGCAATGTTGTGCCTGAAGTCAGAATTGTTCTGCTGAGTGTCTGGTTAATACTAATATTGATAGTATCTGCAAAGGTCTTGCCCACTTTACCATGAATATTTTCACGGATGCGGTCAAAAACAATGATAGTATCGTTCAGTGAATAACCGATAATAGTCAACAAAGCGGCTATAATGGTAAGATCAAATTCTTTACCCATTAATGAGAATATCCCGACAGTTATAAGCACATCATGAATAAGGGCGACAATTGCCCCTAGTGCATAATTAAGCTTCAAGTACCAGCATAATCCCACAGTAATTATCAATGCGGCAAAAATGAGTACAGAAGTAGACATTCCCGCCAGTTCCAGGACGCTGATTCCGCCGAAGAGTCCACCAGCCATAATAGCCGCTGCAAACCAACGTTTCTCAAAACGTCCTGAGATATAAATTGCAATCAGAAGTACCGCAAAATAAAGAGCTTCAATCGCCTTAGTTCTTAAATCGGCACCAACTTTGGGACCGACCATCTCAAGACGTTGAATCTCAAATTGAGTACCTTTCAGATTCGTTTTAAACTCGCTATTAATTCTTTCGCGAATATCCTGAGAAGTTACTGTTGAAGTAGAGGTTCTGATGAGAATTTCATTATCATCAGCATGCCCGAAGCTTTGAACTACAAGCCCTGGAAGTTCTGTGCCTTTAAGGGCATTTTTAACTTCTTTAACTTCAACAAACTTATCAAACTTAACCTGAACTACAATACCGCCGGCAAAGTCGATACCGTACTTGGGGCCGCCCTTTATTACCAAGGAGCATAGTCCAAGCAGAATCAAAATAGCGGAAATCATGAATGCTTTACGTTTGAATCCGATAAAATCAATATGAGTATCGGGTTTAATTATTTGCAATCCCATGTATTCACTCTCCCTAAATGCTCAGCGGCGCATCAGCGGCACGCTTGGAGGTGTAAAGATCGAACATGATGCGGGTGACAAAAATTGCAGTAAACATCGAGGTAAGAATACCAAGAGTCAGTGTTACCGCAAATCCCCGGATCGGCCCGGTACCGAATTGGTAAAGAATAATAGCTGCAATCACAGTTGTGATATTGGCATCAAGAATAGTGAGAGTTGCTCTGCTGTAACCTTCGACGATTGCAGCTTTTGCTGTAAGCCCTCTTCTTAATTCCTCACGAATGCGTTCAAAGATGATTACATTCGCATCAACAGCCATACCGATGGTAAGAATAATACCTGCTATACCCGGAAGAGTCAGAGTAGCTCCGAAAGCAGCCAGTCCGGCAAGAATCAGGATAACATTAAGAACAAGTACGACGTCCGCAACAAGTCCTGCAAAGCTGTAGTATACAAGCATGAAAATCAGTACAAGAATACTACCTACAACTGCAGCGGTTATGCCCTTATCAATAGACTCCTGTCCAAGAGAAGGTCCGACTGTTCTTTGTTCCAGAATATTAACCGGAGCAGGAAGTGATCCGGCTCTGAGCACTATAGCGAGGTCATGCGCTTCATCAGTAGAATAACTTCCGGTAATACTTGCTTTACCGCCGCTGATACGATCCTGAATAGTAGGAGCGGAATAAACCTTACCGTCAAGTACAATCGCCATGCGCTTTTTAATATTCTCGCCTGTAATACGTTCAAAGATCCTTGCCCCTCTGTTATTAAAACTGAGAGTTACGTAAGGTTTATTGAACTGGTCGAAACGAGTCTGCGCATCATTAATAAATTCACCGGTAAGCATTGCTTCTTTTTTAAGAACAATCGGTTTTTCAATATAAGAACCGTCAGGCAGTCTGTGTCTGATAACAGTCACTTCGCGGCCTGGAGCAACAATACCTTTAGCGGCTTTTTCAATATCAGCAGTATCATCAACAAGCTTGAATTCAAGATGAGCTGTTTTACCGATAATTTTGATAGCTCTCTCAGGGTCCTGCATACCGGGCAGCTGAATCTGAATACGATTTCCTTGCTGCTTACGGATGTCAGGCTCTGCAACACCGAACTGGTCAATACGGTTGCGGATAGTTTTAATAGCCTGATCCATTGTGAGCTTAGTTAGATACTTCTTAAATTCCGAAGTTGGAGCAAAGATGTAAGTGACTTTGCCGTCAGGTTTTACAACCGTGCTGACGACACTCAAGTTATTGAAATCTTTTTTAACCAAAGATTCCAATTTTTCCCGCTGCTCTTTTTTGAGCAAAACAGCTTCAATTTTTTCGCCTGCAAGCACATGGGGCTGTAGAACAATCATTCCCTCTTCTCTGGCAACGGCTCTAAGGTCGTCACCGAGGCGGGAAAGAGTATTGTCCATAGCTTTATCCATATCTACCCCTAGGGTCAGATGGATACCACCCTTGAGGTCAAGGCCTAAACTGATTTTGTCATTCGGCAGGAAACGAGCCATGGCCGAATTCTGAACCGCAGGCATTGTAGGCAGAAGGTAAAGACCTCCAAGCACAATCACCAACAGAGTCAGAGCAATTCTCCAACGAAGACTCCCGTTCATCTCCTCTCCCTTTATAAATCCAAATAGGAAATGTTACGACACACTTAAAAAGGCAAGCACCGCCGGAACGAACCGAACAAGGTGACTTGCCTTTGCAAGGCTGCATTACAAAAAGGCTTATTTACCTTTTTCTTCCTTAGCAGTGATTGCCAAACCGGCGACGTATCCTCTGTCAACTTTAACCTGAAACCCTTCAGCAAGTTCAACAGTCAATTCATCACCACTAACAGCAACAATTCTGCCGTAGAGTCCGCCGCCAGTCAGGATGCGATCACCCTTCTGGAGACCTGCAAGCATTGCTTTATGCTGCTTAGCCTTTTTCTGCTGCGGTCTGATAAGCAAGAAATAAAAAATTGCAAACATAAGAATGAGAGGCAGAAAGGAGCCGAGAGCACCAGCTGGTCCAGCCTGTCCCTGCCCTCCTCCGAAAGAACCCATCGCGTGTGCGATATTGTCAAAAAACATCATGTCCTCCTGAAAAGACTGTGTACGAGATAAATAATCCGCCTATTACGCGGGAACATACATGTTCCCGTAAGGGCGGTGAAAGCGACCAACGCTCACACCGATTTCCTCAAATTAATCCTTGATAACACCGCGGATACACCGAGATAGCCATCATTAACAGGATTTACCGAAATATAAGTTTCAAACGCACTGTTAAAAATAAAAAACATATGTGCGCCGGAAGTAACTGGTTTAGCAGAAAACACACCTATAAGTAAAACAGCTACCTAAACCACAAAAAACTTCTATTTATCAACTTGTTACGATTATTGACAACAGATCCATACACTACTTAATATGAATATATACTCGATAACCGACATCGCAACGAACGTAAATAGTAAACAGGCCATTAAAGCTTGCACTTGCCTAAGTGGTTCGTAATAGGGTGTAAAGGTTTTTTTGCTTGTTATCTAGCTTTTTTAAGGATTCCACTCTTTAATAAAAAGCTCCTCCGGCCACATTAGAATATCGGGACTGCCTTCACACAGCTTGTTTTTAGTTTCAGCATCCAATTTACATTTAAACTTTATAAATGAAGTAAATATACCCGCAAGATCAATATCTCCGACCAGAACATAGCCTGCGAGCCTGGATTCTTTAAAAACGAGCTTGCGATAAACCTGCTTAATTTCATCATAAAAAGAATGAACATCATAACCGGGATTGTTATCCGGCACAAAAAACTCACCGACAGAAGCCATTGGCATCCCACAAAAAATAAATGAATTCATTAAGATATTTTCAGGATAACCAGGCATATCTCCAATTTCATTGCCTTGCGTAAAATGGCTAACAATGAGTCTTGCCCGGACCTCTGCACCAATTTTACGAGTAAAATCCAGATTTGAGAGAACATTATCATCAATGACAATCAAGCCTGCCTCAAGAAAGGACTTATCCGAGAAAAGGACACCTCTCACACTGCCGTCTTTGCCCCCAATTATCTCATCAACCGAAACGTCGCATTTCAAACGAAGTCCAACTTCCTCAATTCTGCGAGACATGATGTCAGAAGCTTTTTGATCAAAACTCCGGGAAAGAATTCGTTCCCCTTCTTCGACAATAGCAACTTCAAGACCCAGATTAAACAGGCTTTCTGAAATTTTTAATCCGCCAACATCTCCGCCGATGACTACTGCCCGTTTAATATCTTTTGAAATTTTAAGAAGCTCATGAATATCATTTAAAACGTTGTTTATTTCTTCTCTTTCAATATTCGAAGAAATAGAAGAGTACAATTCTACCGAGGCCGGATGACTTTCATAAAATTTTAAAGCGCGATTCGGACACACCTGCACGCAGGCCGGACCTTCATCTCTACCGGAACACAAGTCGCATTTGATAATCTTATTCGTAAGTTTATTGCGCTGTATTGCCCCGTAGGAACAACTTACAATACACGACCAGCATCCCACGCACTTTTCAGGGTTATACTCAACCACGCCCGAATCACGATTCTTTGACAATGCCCCGGCAGCACATACGGCAACACAAGCAGGTTCATCGCAATATCTGCAACTGAGCGCAACACATGTTCCGTTTTTTTCAACAACTTGTATTGAGGAGACAAGCCCGGCGATCCGCTCTTCGGTATAAGCAAGAATCAAATCTTTAGTTTTTGAATGAACGGTAAGGCACGCAAGCTCACACAGTTTGCACCCTATGCAATATTCTTTATCTGGATATACTCGTTTCACGAATGATTCCTATTGCCCTGAGTGCTTGACGCCAAAAATCGTCATTTCTGTATTAGATAATCCCACAGCTCTGAGCTTGTCTCTATTTCCACGCAACTCATCAAGTGAACGAAGTCCCATCGCGCTTAACATCAGCTTGATTTCACAATTCCATGCGCTGACAAGATTCACAAGTTTTTCGGCTGCAATTTCAGGGTTCTGGCGTTTGGAAAAAATTGGATCGGTGGTTGCGATTCCCCATGGACATTTACCAGTATGACACTGACCGCAACAAGTGCACCCTACAGCCGCCATTGCTACACTACCGATACAAACAGCATTTGCCCCAAGAGCGATTGCTTTAACAACATCAGCGCTGCAACGAATTTCACCATCTGCGACAACTGACACTTTATCTCGCAATCCCTCGTCTCTTAACTTCTGATCTACCACGGCAATAGCAAGTTCAATAGGCATGCCTGCATTCTGTGTCCTAGCAGCGAACGGACCTCTACCGAATTGCTGTGCCTCAATGAAAACAATATCTGCCCCGGACCGCACTGCATCAACGGCCATATCAGCGACATTATGGCCCGCAACAACGAATTCACCATGTTGATTATCAGCAATATCAAAATCTATACCGAGCTTTCCTGCGGCACTTTTCATGGCAGCAAACAGATTTGAATTAATTGGATTAGATGATCTAGTGCTGAATAAAATAGAATTTACAATTGCAAACTGAGTGGACAAAGAAAGATCATTTAAAAAATTATCTGGTAAACAAGTATCAAGCAGCAACTTATCCCAATAACAAGGGACAACTGCATTTGCACCCAAACCTGACGACAAAACCTCGCCGGTTTCAGCCTGTTTATAAATATTGCGCAAAAAGGCCGCCTGCCCGAATTCCTTCTGACAAGAAGATAAATCTTTCTTTTTAATTACGAGAGCCCCGGCAGGACAAAAAGCTGAACAGCGCTGACAGCCGACACACTTACTACTGTCATGATCGACTATGTTTCGAACAGCATCTCTAAAATGAGCACCATATGAACACTGCCGGATACAAACATCGCAATCAATACAGAGATTCTTATCCCGCTCAATTACAAATTCATGATAAAAATCGGTTAATTTATGAAAAAGCAAAATAACCTCAAAAAACTACTGGGTGACATTGGGCCAGAACTTTGAAGCCCTTGCGGGAGTATATCCTTCCATAAAAGCTTCACCGAGAGTGCTGAACCGGACTTTATTTCTATTCATAATCGTAACCGAAAAGTTACTGCCGACACGAAAACATCTGCGGCTTCTCATATTTCCGACCCATTTTATATTAAAATCTTTGAGACTGGAAATTTTACGCCAAAAACCTTTTACTTCCGACATAGCTTTTCTTTGAGCCTGTAATAATAAATCCTGCTTTACAGAATCATTATAAGGGTGAAAATAGAAAAAAGCCGCGCCCTTTTCGACCATAATCTCATTCACAAAATAATTATCCAGATAGACCCATCCGATAGTTCTTCCGTAATTGTCTTTTCCCTTCTTAACAGGCTCAACTCTTACAACTTTATTTAGAAGCAACTCCTTAAGAATTTCAGAGGATTCTTTAGCGTAATACTGATCAGGCTTCCCCTCACGTCCTATTTCCGGAGTATCAATGGAAGCAATACGAATTATTTCATTATTTTCAAGAACAAACGTGTCCCCATCAATCACATGCTTAACTTTCCCTTCATAAGCCTCGCAATTCAAAGCGGAAAAGAGACAGATACATACCACGACGCAAAAAAACAAAACGGAGCTTCTATCAGCCCCGTTTTGTTTATCATGATTTTTATAAAATCGAATCAGCACATTATTTTCCTGTTTATTGAGCCCAATGAATAAGTCCAAGAGAATGCGGATCAAGCAGCAATTCATGGTGAGGAAGAATTCTTACAGTATAACCAAACCTTCCGGCTTCATTAGGAAGCACTTCTCCCTGATAGAGATGCCAGCCTGCGCCCAAACTTTCCTCAGGAGTCATTACGATCGTTTTACGACCTATAAACTCCCGATCCTGACTGACTGGACCTGCATAAATTTCTACTTGAACATCCTCAGTATTTAAACCGTTAAGAAAAACCTCGGCACTGATAATAATCGGTTCCTGAACATATATATCCGTATGCACTTCAGAAACAATATTTCTGATTTTAAGACTGGACCACTTCGTCATAAGTTCCATTCTCCAGGCAGCTAAATCTTTAGCTCCCTTGAACTCATCTTTCGCCATAGTCTTATAATTATTAAAAGCAGGAAGATACGCCTTTTCGGTGTAATCTTCAACCATACGGTTCGCATTGAACTCAGGTCCGAGTTTGCACAGAGCGGCTTTCACCTTCGTTACCCAGCTTCTTGGAAGACTTCCATGTCCGCGATCATAAAAATCCGGGATAATGTCATTCTCCAGCACCTTATAAAGTGTCTGACTTTCAACAAAATCTTGATACTCATGATCGTTATAATCTTCGCGTCTGCCAATTGCCCACCCGAGACTGTTATCTGACAAATAAGCTTCGTCCCACCAGCCGTCAGGAGTACTGAACTGCAACACACCATTAGCCATTGCTTTCATACCGCTTGTTCCACAAGCTTCAAGAGGACGTCGGGGAGTATTGAGCCAGACATCACAGCCCTGAACAAGATAATTAGCCATCTTCATGTCATAATCTTCGAGAAAAACCATACTCATACGGCATTCTTCACGACGGCAAAACTGAATCAGTTCCTGAATCAATTTCTTACCTTCATTATCCTGAGGATGTGCCTTACCTGCAAAAATAAACTGAACAGGATGTCTGGTATCAGAAATTAGTTTAACTAATCTTTCCTTATCCTTAAGCAACAGTCCTGCTCTCTTATAAGTAGCAAATCTGCGAGCAAAACCGATGGTCAGAGCTCTTGGATCAAGCGCTTCCTCTGCAAGTTCAATCTCTTTTCTGCGAGCACCTATATTAAGCAATTGTTTACGAAGCCTTTTGCGAACAAAGTCCACAAGCTGTTCTCTTAACCGCTCATGAGTTCTCCAAAGCTCCGCATCAGGAATATTATCAACCTGTCTCCATGTACGAACACAATCCGGATCTTCACGCCAGTTCGTGCCGAGGTAGCGGTCAAAAAGGAGAGAAATATCGTTAGCGACCCAAGTAGGCATATGAACACCGTTGGTGATCGCCCCGATGGGAACATCTTCAACAGGATACTGAGGCCAGACTTTCTGCCACATATTTCTGGAAACCTGCCCGTGAAGCTTGGAAACTCCGTTATTAAAACGAGAAAGCTTAAGTGCAAGGACTGTCATACAGAACAATTCACTGTCATCACGGGGATCTTCCCTGCCGAGAGCCAGAAATACTTTATAAGCCAGCCCCATAGTCTGAGCGTAAGGTTCAAAATACGGGCGCATCAAATCAGCCGGAAAGCGATCGTTCCCCGCAGGAACCGGAGTATGTGTCGTAAATATACTTGAAGACGCGACCATTTCCATCGCAGCTTCAAACGACAAACCGTGATCGGTCATAAACACTCTGATACGCTCAAGTCCGGCAAAAGCAGAATGCCCTTCGTTCATATGAATTACACTAGGCTCAAGTCCCAATGCGGCAAGAGCTTTAACTCCACCCACACCGAGAAGAATTTCCTGCCACAGCCTCATTTCGAGATTGCCTCCGTAAAGACGGGCTGTGATAGCTTTAAACTGAGCAGTATTCTCTGAAATATTGGTATCAAGAAGATATAATGTAACACGCCCGGCATCGACTTTCCAAATCTTTACATGAAGCGGCTCACCTTTCATTTCCAGAGTAAATTTAAGATCTTCACCTTTCTCATTCTTAGCAGGCTTAATCGGCATTTCTTCAAAGTCATGACTGGGATAACGTTCCTGCTGCCAACCGTCCTGAGTCATATACTGACGAAAATACCCATGCTGATAACACAGACCTATGCCCACAAGTGGAATATTTAAATCACTTGAGGACTTAAGATGATCACCGGCTAGAATACCAAGTCCTCCAGAATAAATCGGTAAACTCAGACCAATTCCATATTCAAGACTGAAATAAGCAACGACGGGTTCTCCCTGTTTTGCTCCCTCAAATTTATATGAACAGCTTACTCTGGAAAGATATTTGCTCTGTATCCTCACGGCTTCATTAAGACGTTGAATAAAAAAAACATCAGTTGCAAGCTCTTCCAGCTGTTTTTGAGGCATGTTGTTCAAAAACGCAACGGGGTTTTGCTGGCAATCCCTCCATAGAACCTGATCAATTGAAGAAAAAATGCTGGAAATATCGTTATTCCAAACAAACAAAAAATTATATGCTAAGTCCCACAATTTTTCCAACTGCTTAGGCAAACGAGGGACAACACTGTATACGCGAAGCGGCTGCATATGTATCTCCTTAGTAATATACAATTTTGACTGTAATAAAATTAATCTATCAGAAAAGCCTAACGTTTTACACTTATATTTATTATTTGCCTTATTCAGATGTTTTTTTCAAGACAGTTTAATAATAATAATTTTATGTAGAAAGTTGACACCCACAACATGTAGGAGCATTCTCCGTGATTGAAATATTTCTAAAAGGATAAGATTTATGACGACCTCAAGCACACACCTCATAGATGTAAAGGTGAAATACCTTAATGAGATAGCCAGAAAAAGCGGCATGGATTATTCAACTCCAAATTCTGCCGGAATTGATCTGCGCGCCTGTATAGACAACGACTTTATAGAAATAAATCCCGGTGAAAGATACCCGTTTCCTGCCGGAATTGCGATTGAAATTACAGCCAAGGGTATTGCCGGCTTCGTGTATTCACGAAGCGGACTGGGAACAAAGGATGGCCTTACCGTCAGTCAGGGTGTCGGGGTTATTGATCCGGACTACCGCGGAGAGATTAAAGTTTCGCTCCTGAATACCTCCGGCGAAAAGCGACGAATTGAGCGCGGGCAGCGCATAGCACAATTAGTTTTTATGCCCTATTATCACGCGTCGATTATCCCCTGTGAAGAACTGTCCTCAACTGAGCGCGGCTCCGGCGGATTCGGTCATACTGGTAAGAAATAATAACCTCTCAGTAAATATAAGTGAAAGTGAAATTGTCATGACTAAATATGAATCTCTTGTTGAAAACACAAAAAAATCCATCTGCAACACTTACGGCAGATATCCTGTTGATATAACCAAAGCCAAAGGAAGCAGGCTCTGGGATCTCGAAGGACGTGAATACATCGATCTGCTTTCCGGCATATCAGTTGTAAACTTGGGACATTGCCGTGAAGATCTTGCTGACGTAATGGCCGAGCAGGCTCGCAAGCTGGTACATGTCAGCAACCTTTTCTATCAGGAAGAACAAGTCGAATGCGCTGAAAAACTTCTTGCAACATGCGATGCGGACAAAGTGTTCTTCTCCAACTCAGGAGCTGAAGCCAACGAAGCCGCAATCAAACTTGCCAGAAAATATATGCGCACGGTTAAAAACAGAGATGCTTATGAGATTATTACTCTCGAAGGTTCTTTTCACGGCAGAACTCTGGCAACATTGACGGCCACCGGTCAGACCGGTCCGATCAAAAACGGCTTCTCGCCTCTTCCGGAAGGATTTTCCTCTGTACCTGTGGGCAATATTGAAGCCATGTCCGCGGCAGTATCAGGCAAAACAGCAGCTATCATGGTCGAAATGGTTCAGGGAGAAGGCGGTATTAAGCCTCTCGCTCACGACTATGTACAAGAAATTGTAGCTTTGGTTAAAGAAAAAGATATTCTACTTATAGTTGATGAAGTTCAATCCGGACTATGCCGGACCGGTAAATGGTGGGCTCATCAGCATTATGGAATTACACCCGATATCTTCACCTCCGCGAAAGCTCTTGCCAATGGACTCCCTATGGGAGCAATGCTTGCCACTGATGAAGTTGCAAAAGGATTTACTCCCGGAAGCCACGCAACAACATTCGGCGGCAGCGCACTTGTTTCCAAAGTTTCTTCCAAGGTTCTCGACATAATGACCGAAGAAAAACTGGCTGACAGGGCCGCAGAAATGGGTGATTTTTTTATCAGTGAGGCTCTTAAACTCAAAGACAAATATCCAGGAAAGATTGTATCTGTCAGAGGTCTTGGTTTAATGCTTGGAATTGAACTCGGATTTGACGGCAATGAAGTGTTTTCAAAACTTCGTGATAAAGGATTTATACTTAACCTCACGAAGGGAATCATCTTAAGACTTCTGCCCGCACTTACCATTGAGCGTGCAGATCTCGTATCTTTCCTTAATACTCTTGATGAAATATTAGCTGAAATGGATTAATGCGACTTGACCATCATTCTACCCAAACTTATCTTTATAGTATAAGATAAGAAAAACTGGAGAGACAGAAATGGATACAATCGCCCTTTCCATCCCTGTAGAGGGAGGCGTTCAAGACACCTCCTTTATACCTGCGACCAATACAGAGCGGACTGACGTTGCTAATGATATGCACGGCCCTGCACTAAGGGCTCATGAAGCAGATCTTGCAAAAGAGGCTACCTCACTTATGAACAGAGTGACCGGAAAAGGAACTATAATAGACCAGATGATATAGATCTAAATCCTGAAAAACAAAAAGCCCAAGGACAAAACGTATGTTTCATACGTGAGTATTTGGGCTTTTTTGCAGCACAAAATATATCTTAACAACAAAATAAGGCGACTAAATGTCTACACTTCTTAAAATTCAATTCACACTGCCTGATACAGAAATTGCCGAGTGTCAGGTCTATCTTTCCGGAAGAGTTGCTCATGGATGGGAAGAAGAACCGCTTGATGATGACAGTATTTTTTACACCATACATCTTGAAGATCATCCTCTGGGAACAGAGATAGTTGAGGAGATAAAAAAACGGTGGCCCGAAGCGGGATGTATCCACGAAGAAATTGAAGCCGAAAACTGGGGACTTGCCTGGAAAGAGTTTTTCGTACCAATCGTATGTGGAGACATGTTTGAAATTTTGCCGCCGTGGTTGATGGACACCAAAACCGAAGGGCTGATGCATATCGTTATTGAGCCTAAAATGGCCTTCGGTACAGGTAGTCACCCGACGACCGCTCTTTGCCTTGAATTAATCAGTAAACTATTTCGTGAAGGCAAACTTGATCCGAAGATGTCTTTTTTTGATCTCGGAACGGGTTCCGCCATCCTCTCAATTGCCCTTGCAAAGCTGGGACTTAAAGGAACAGGCGTCGATATTGATCCGCAATCTATTATCTGTGCTCTTGAAAATATGGAAAACAACGGAGTTGAATCCGACATAACCCTTGCCGTCGGAAGCGCTGATTGCATTGATCAGAATCTAAAATATGACCTTGTCGTTGCTAACATATTATCCGGACCGCTCATTGAACTGTCTCCTGCTGTTATTGCAAGATTGAAAGAGAACTCAATCCTGATTCTTTCAGGAATATTAAACGAACAAGCCGAAAGTGTCGCCAAGGCATATATCACAAAAGGACTGCCTGCTCCTGAAATATTCATAGACGGTGAATGGGCTGCCCTGCTCTGGGAAAATACCGGCGCAACTGACAATTAAGAAAGAAAAACAATGGACAGAGAATCTTTACTCATGGGCTACTACGAGGCCTTATCAAAGGCCTTAGGCCCATGCCATTGGTGGCCCGGTGAAACTCCGTTTGAAATAGCGGTCGGAGCTATACTCGTACAGAATACAAACTGGAAGAATGTCGAAAAAGCAATTCATAACCTTAAAGAAAATGATGCGCTGACCCTTCAGGGAATCCGTAAACTCTCTTTAGAAGAATTACAGGAACTGATCCGCCCTTCCGGTTTTTTCAGAATAAAATCTGTAAGACTGATCAATTTTCTGAATTTTCTAAATGACAATTCTGCTGAGTGCATTACAGATTTAGCCTCTTTCGACACCTTTACGCTGAGAGAAAAGCTTCTTTCGGTAAAAGGTATCGGACCGGAAACAGCTGATTCAATCCTGCTCTATGCGATGAAAAAGCCTATATTTGTTGTTGATGCCTACACTCGCAGAATTTTCAATAGACATATGTTAATCCACGAGGATATTGAGTACCATGAACTTCAAGATTTTTTTATGGATGTTTTGAAAGAAGATGTACAACTATTCAACGAATATCATGCTCTTCTGGTTAAGACCGCGAAAGAATGGTGTAAGAAGACTGACCCCGATTGTGACAACTGCCCACTGGGAAAATTTCTCAACAACTGAACCATTATGAAATATGCTTAAAGTGTCCTTTAGACATATACTGATCGTTACAGCAGCTTTGTTTGCTTTTTCCCTGCTATCGACTTCTTATGCGATGGCGGAGGGTTCTGCTGCGAACAGAATCCGTGAAAAAATCAAAGATCAAAAACAGCACATTCAACAACAAAAACAAGTTTTATTAAAACTAACCCGCGAAGAAAGGGATATGTTTGGTGAACTTGCATCAATTGAAGACAGAATAACGGACATTGAGCGGAAACTTTTCAGAAGCGAAGACGAGCTGACCAAAATTGTTGCAGATGAAAACGCAGCTAAACAGGAACATGCAGCCCTACAGGATGACCTGGAAAAGATAGTAAGCAACTTAAAGCTGATGCTGGCAAAGCTATGGCCTATTCATTCCCGAAAACTCGAAAATAAATTCGGTTCTCTTGAAGACTGGGAAAGTTCTGATCGTAATTTTGTATGGCTTGCTTCAATCTATAAAGATGCAAAAACTGAACTTACCAAAGCTGAAAATAAAGCTAAAATGATTTCAGAAAACCTTGAAGTTCAAAAGCATCTTCGTTTAAAAGCCGAAAAAAAACTGACGTCGATCAATAAGACAAAAGACCTTTTACTGAAAGACAAACTAAGCCTTCTTTCCGGAATCCGACAGATCAGGTCCATGAAAATGAGTAGGGAGCAAGAATTAAAAGCTCTTCTTGATACAATTAACAAACTGAATTACAAACTTAAAAGTCTGACCAGCAAAAAGATTCTTACTTTTCAGGGATCACTGCCGGCCCCTTGTGACGGTAAGGTTAAAATTAACTTTAAACCTTCGGCAAAACCTCCTGTGAGGGGACAAGGTTACGCAACCAATGGCAATATAGATGTCAAATCCATTTTCTGGGGAAAAGTCGTTCATAATGACACCCTTAGAGGATTCGGACGCGTTGTTATCATTTACCACGGATATAATTACTACTCCCTGTATGCTTACCTTTCGGAAAGCTTCGTAAAAACAGGGCAGGAAGTTGAAAAGGATGAAGTTATTGGAAAAACAGGATATTATCCTGCTCTTAAAGGTACCGGACTCTATTTTGAATTGCGTTTTCACCAGAAACCCGTTAACCCGCAAAAATGGCTTTCCCGATAATAATGAGTAATAACTTTCAAATGAATAATAACTTTCGCAAGATACAGCACCCACCCCGCTGGAGGAACAAATGAGAAAAACTTTGTGGATGATAGCTATCGTCTGTCTTTTCGTAATTTCTGCTGCCCCGCAGAATTCTGAAGCCGTTGATGAAGACCGCTTTCAGCCTTTACGCAGATTCAGTCAGGTACTGGATTTAGTTGAGCATAACTACGTAGAAGACATTTCCCGCAAAGAACTGGTCAACGATGCTGTCAAAGGCATGCTTGAGCAGCTTGATCCTCATTCTACTTTTCTTTCTAAAGATGATTTCAAAGAAATGCAGGAAGCTACCAGTGGAGCATTCAGCGGCATCGGTATTGAAATCAGTCTTGATAAGGGTCGTTTGACTGTAATTTCCCCCATTGAAGATACTCCTGCTTACAAGGCCGGACTTCAATCCGGTGATATAATCCTTGAAATTGACGGAACTTCAACACAGTCAATTTCTCTTATGGAAGCAGTAGGCAAAATCAGAGGTAAGCGTGGAACAGATGTAGTGCTTACGATTCTCCATAAAAACGAAAATAAGCCTGTCAAAGTAACTATCACCCGTGGATCAATCCAGATTCAAAGCGTAAAGAGTCAGGAACTTGAAAAAGGCTATTTATATCTAAGACTTACCCGCTTCAGTGAAAACACTACAAGCGACATGCACAAGGCTCTTAAAAAATACAAGAAATCAAATGAACTTAAAGGAATCGTTCTGGATTTACGCAACAATCCCGGCGGACTCCTCACTCAGGCTGCATCAGTCGCAGACACTTTCATAGCTGAAGGACTCCTCGTCTATATTGAAGGCCGCGACAAAAACAGCAGAAAAGATTTTATGGCTGAAGGAAATGCAAGCTATGCGGATGTGCCTATAGTCACACTTATTAATTCAGGTTCTGCATCGGCTTCCGAGATCGTTGCCGGAGCATTGAAAGATCACGACAGAGCTTTGCTTGTCGGTGAACGCACATTCGGTAAAGGCTCTGTACAAACCATCATCCCCATGGCTGACGGATCAGGAATCAAACTGACTACAGCGCTTTACTACACACCTAGCGGACGCTCTATTCAGGCTGAAGGAATTGATCCTGACATCGTATATCCTTTCATCCCGCCGTCCAAAGATGACGATAAAGATGACCGCTTCATAGTAAGAGAAAAAGATCTGAGCAGACATCTGGAAAATAACGGCGGATCTAAATCCGGCAAAGAAAAAAATCAGAATGATAAGGCTCTAAAAATGCTTGAAAAAGATAACCAGCTCAGACTTAGTCTACAACTGGTGAAACAGCTTCCCCGCTTAAAGGAAATTAAGTAGCGTAGGAGTTAATTGAAGTGGTAAATAATACTACGGACCAAAATAATAAGCCCGAAACCCCGGTAGAAAATCCGGGGATTCGGGCTTACCTTTCAAAACCATTTGGAATCGCTGTTGCAACAATTGCAACAGCCACTTTCATATGCCTGATCATTGCTTTAATGGTCTACAGCGGTTCTGATACCGTTGCAGATCATAAGCAATCTATCCCTCACGAACAGCAAGGATTCATATCGGCAAACGCTACAAATCCCTACGAGGAAATTGAAAAAGATGACCTCGAAGATTTAGTCAAGATTGCCGATTTATCCCTTATTAATACTCTTAAATCAGCTGACGTCTCAATGTCTGACCTGAAATTGGAAGATGTAACCCTGAAAAAACATCAGGGCCGCTATTTTCATTTTCAGCAACTTAGATTTCCTCTTAACGGAGACAAGCTGAATTTCGTTGAAAACATAAAAAAAAGACTTAGTGCGGCAGGACTGTCGGCCAATATTCACAAAGTATCCGAAGGATGCTGGCTGCTCAGTATTAACGAAGTTCCGACCCATAAGTTCTTTATAGACACAGCGGTTCAACAAGAAAAGCCTGTTGCGGTCATAATTGATCCCAACGCTCCTAAAATGGCCATTGTTATTGACGACATGGGAGAAGACATAAACTTCGCGCGTGGACTGGCTGCTCTTGATATTAAAGTAACTTTTTCCATTTGGCCCAACAGTTCTCACGTAAATAAAGTGTCCAAAATCGCGAAGAATAGCGGGAATGAGATAATGATCCATCTCCCGATGCAACCCAAAGGATACCCGAAAGTAAACCCGGGAGCAGACTCACTGCTCGTTGGTATGGATTCAAAAACAATTCAGCAGCGCGTCGTTACGGCAATGAATAAAGTACCTTATGCGACAGGATTGAATAATCATATGGGGTCAAGATTCACTGAGAATCTTGCAGGAATGTCGGAAGTAATGATTCCTCTACACCCAAAAAAGATATTCTTTCTAGACAGCCGCACAACAGCAAAGAGCACGGCACGCAAAGCAGCTAAAAAAGCTAAGGTAACTCTGTACGAAAGGAATATCTTTCTTGATAATGTAAAAGATGTAGCCGCAATTAAATTCCAATTAACCAAAGCGGCTAAAATTGCACGTAAGACGGGTCAATCCATTGCGATTGGTCACCCGAACCGCGAAACACTTGAAGCAATTAGGCAATGGTCAGTAGAAATAAACGGAAAAATAAAAGTAGTCCCAGTTAAGGATCTGGTTCCAAAGAGCTAAAAAAGCTGATTGTCAGGCTTTTTCATAAACATAAACAACAAATAAGTAGATTTGTCCTTTAATTTATGTTTTTTTAGTCCATTAAATTCATGCAGGGACTAAAATTGAATAGTTTTTTTTAAAGTCCGATAGTTATATTAATATTTTCAACACAAAGGTATATGACGGATGAAAAAAATCCTACTTTTTATGGTTTTAATTTTCATGATTGCGGTACCAGTCATCCATTTAGCCCAGAGCTACACAGTATCCATAACCCAGATAGTTGAGCACCCTTCCCTTGACTCCATGCGTGAAGGATTCAAAGACCGCATGAAAGAAGCTGGAATTAATGTTCAGTATAATGTTCATATAGCGCAAGGAAATCAGGCTAACAATGTTCAAATCGCTAACCAGATTAAAGGTGAAAACCCTGATCTGATCTTAGCCATCACAACTCCTTCCGCGCAAGCAGTTGCTCAGAAAATCAAAGAAACCCCTATCCTTTTCACCGGCGTTACCGACCCTGTTGCGGCAGGACTTGTTAAAAGCCTGATGATCCCCGGTAAGAATATTACCGGCATGACGGATATGAGCCCCATACTGCGCCAAGTTGAGCTTATTAAAGAATTTCTGCCAAAGATCAAAACCATTGGAACGATCTATAATGCAGGAGAATCCAACTCAGTCGTACTGATTAAAGTTCTTAAAGAAGTATGCAAAAGCTTTGACATCAAAGTTGAAGAAGCTTCAATAGCCAACTCCAGCGGAGTATATCAGGCCGCAAAATCTCTTGTCGGTAAATGTGACGCCATATATATTCCCCTCGACAACACCGTTGTTTCAGGACTCGAAGCCGCTATAAAAGTATGCAGACAAAACAAACTGCCTATATTCTCAGCTGACACTGATTCTGTAAAACGCGGCACAGTAGCTGCTTTAGCTTTAGATTATTATCGCATGGGGCTTCAAACAGCAGACATGGCGGTTCGCATACTGTCTAAAAACGCTAAGCCGGGAAGCACACCTGTCGAATCATTGCAGAACCTTCAATTGTTTATTAATCCTAACGCGGCAAAAAAAATGGGAATCGCAATTCCAAAACAAGTTTTGGACAGAGCTGACGAAATCGTCAAATAATTGCTATTTGCCAAATTCACGCAATCGAGTTAAAGGCGCGGTAGAAACCGCGCCTTTATTTTTTATAAAAACAAAACGTTATTACCCCTATTTAAAAAATGATCAGCTTATATGCTTTCATGGGTGCTCTTGAACAAGGATTTGCCTTCGGGCTGATGGTTCTTGGAGTATACCTTACATTCAGAGTTTTAGACTTTCCCGACCTGACTGTTGACGGCAGTCTGCCACTTGGTGCTGCTGTTTCAGCTGTAGCAATCACGAACGGATATCATCCGTTCTTAGCCATGAGTATGGCTGTCTGTGCCGGCTTTATCGCCGGAGCTGTCACGGGAATACTTAACACCAAGTTCAAGATATTGCATTTGCTCGCGTCTATTCTGACCATGATCTCGTTATATTCTATAAATATCCGTATCATGGGCAGACCGAACATAACACTGCTCGGACAAGACACTTTAATTGACAAATTTATGGAAATGACCGGACTTGCACCATATATTTCCACCCCGATACTTTTCGCGATTATATCCATTACCGGACTTATCGCTTTTATCTGGTTCCTCAAGACCTCTTTCGGGCTTGCGATGCTGGCAACCGGAGACAACCCCAAAATGATCACCAGTCTAGGTGTAAACCGTGACATGATGATTATATTCGGAGTTGGTTTATCAAACGGGATGGTTGCCCTGTCCGGCGCACTGGTGGCACAGAATCAGGGATCTGCCGACGTTAATATGGGAATCGGTACAATTATCGCCGGATTGGCTTCTGTTATCATCGGCGAAACAATTTTCGGTACAAAAACAATCACCTGCGCCATGATTTCCGCAGTGCTCGGCTCTGTACTTTACCGAATAGCAATTGCTCTGGCTCTAGGCATGAGATTCGGTGATTTTGCATTCACTCCCAGCGACCTCAACCTAGTCACAGCGGTTCTGGTTATCGCAGCACTAGTCTCTCCGCAGATCAAAGCTAATGTTCTCGGAAGGAGGCTTCGCGCATAATGCTTACCATTCAAAAAGCCGTCAAAACTTTCAATCCTAACAGTGTAAATGAAGTTCAGGCATTACGTGAAATTGACCTTGAAGTTGATAAAGGCGATTTCATAACCATTATCGGCTCAAACGGTGCGGGCAAGTCTACTTTCCTAAACTCTATTGCCGGATCATTTATCCTTTCCAGCGGAAAAATTATTATTAATAATCAAGACGTAACCTCGTGGCCTGAACATAAACGCGCGGCAAATCTGGGAAGAGTTTTTCAAGATCCACTACTCGGAACATGCACCTCTCTGACCATTGAGCAGAACATGGCTCTTGCGCTCAAAAGAGGCAAAAGACGCGGACTTGGATTCGGAGTACGTGCGAAAGATAAAATTATTTTTAGAGAACAACTTTCTACACTGGGGCTAGGCCTAGAAAACCGCCTCACCGATCAAGTCGGACTGCTTTCCGGCGGGCAAAGACAAGCCCTGACTATGATCATGGCAACAATGACAAGACCCGACATACTGCTGTTAGATGAACACACGGCAGCTCTTGACCCCAAAACCGGTAAAAAAATTCTTGAAATAACCGAAACCGTTGTCAGCAGAGACAACCTGACAACATTGATGGTGACTCATAATATGAATCAGGCCATTAACATGGGTAACAGATTAATAATGTTCCATCAGGGAGCGATTATTTTAGATATTTCCGGAAAGGAAAAGACGGGATTAAAAGTTGAGGACCTTCTTGAAAGGTTTTACTCCCTTCGTGGCGAGAGTATGGCAACTGACAGGATGCTTTTTTCTTAAAGCAGTCAATCATGCTTCCTTCCCGGGCAGGGCTACAGCCCTGAAATATGCGAAAAACCGCAGAAAACAATACACTTTGGAGGATTTTAAAATGGGCGAACTTACTTTTTCTATCATCAAACCAGATGCCGTTGCGAACAACAAAATTGGTGACATCTTGAAAATGATCTCTGATAGCGGTCTTACCATCAAAGCTACCAAAATGATCCAGATGACTAAAGTTCAGGCTGAAGGTTTCTACGCTGTTCACAAAGAGCGTCCTTTCTTCGGTGAACTCGTAGAATACATGATTTCCGGTCCTTGTGTTGTTTCCGTTCTTGAAGGTGACAACGCTATCAAACGTTACCGTGACCTCATGGGCGCAACCAATCCTGCTGAAGCAGCAGAAGGAACAATCCGTAAAGCTTTCGGCGCAAGTATTGAAGCTAACGCATCACACGGATCTGACGGACCTGACACTGCTAAAGTTGAAGTTTCCTACTTCTTCAGCAGCCTCGAGTTGGTGAACTAGCATGACTAAAAAAGTCGGATTCATAGGCACTGGCAATATGGGGGCCGCCATCATCAAAGGCATGGCGGGAGATGAAAACATCAATCTACTTGGCTTTGATTTGAATAAAACGGCGCTTGGCCTTCTTGCGGAAGAAACCGGTCTGATTCAGACCGACACTGCCCGCGACCTTGCCAAAGAATCTGACTTTATTGTGCTGTGCGTCAAACCGCAGCACGCTGTCGCAGTTCTTGAAGAAATTGCGCCCGAACTTGATGAGTCCAAATGCATTGTTTCAATAGCAGCAGGACTAACAGTGACCACACTTAAAGATTCCAGCGAAAACAGATGCCCTGTTGTAAGGGTTATGCCTAACACCCCTGCTCTGGTTAATGCCGGAGTATTCGCTGTATGTCTTGATGATTCACACATCAACAAGGACCAGGCTTCTTTTGCGCGTGAAATGTTCAAACCGCTCGGCGATGTATACGTACTTACCGAAAATCAGTTTGATTCTTTCACAGGCGTCATAGGTTCCGGCCCCGCTTATATCTTCTATTTTATGGAAGCGATGATCGAATCCGCCGTAGAACTCGGACTTCCCAGAGAACAGGCTACCGCAATGGTGGGAAAACTCTTTGAAGGCTCTACGAAACTTGCGCAGGAAAGCAAGCAACACGTCAGCCAGTTGCGCGAAATGGTAACCTCCCCCGGAGGAACTACCGTTCAAGCATTGGTTCACTTGGATCGCACTGCCACCCGCGCTAATATTATAGACGCAGTCCGCAAAAGCTATGAACGCAGCATCGAACTCGGCAAAAAATAGTTTAAGACCAAAGGGGGAAAACCCTTTTTGAAAAAAGTGTTTTCCCCCTCTGGACTCCCCCTTTCCCCAAAACTTTTAATTGGGTAAGCGGGGAGTTTTTTTGTATGTAAAAAATAACGCACTTCGTTAAACAAAATACGTTATATAGACAGTACTTGCCCACACTGCCAAAAATCCGCACGTTACCGCTTTCATAATTTTATTTTTCAAGAACGGCTCTACGCCCACTGTTGCAAGAATTCCGAAGCATGACAAAAGTCCAAGTGTATAACTGGCCTTGGCGGTGCTGTAGATTGGAAGATTCAAGTAAAGATAAGTCACTGCGGTAAAATATACAACAAGACATCCCACAAGAAACATTCTGCCATTCAAAACCGATTTTACGGGTGTAAAGAATGTTCTGGAGATTCCGATTAGAATCCATATCGATGGAATTAATGCCAATAATGCGGATGCGACCATCAAATCATCATTCCACGGCGGTCTGCTGGCAAACTTACTAACCCCGCTTAAATTTCCATCAAGCCATAACGTTGCATAAAGACCGTCCCATATACCGTTGGTAGTAGAATAAACGGGACGTAAGAGCGAACTCCCGAAAGTCACAAAATGCTCCCAAATACGATAGCCGTGATCCTGCCACCATACAATCTCCCGCATAGCGTCCCAGCCGCCTATAAAAGGCTTGCCATACGCATACCAGTTGTAAAAGTAATACCAGCCTCCGACAACAGCGGTAATAGCCGCAGACAGCCCTATCCCGACAAACGAGGATAACGGGCTGGCACTTGAATTTTTTCTGGATGACAATATCGCAAATAATATAAAGAAGACACTAAGCGGTATGAGCAGACAGGCTGTAGCTTTACTGAGAATAGCCAATCCCATGAAAAGCCCTAGATATGCGTAGGATTTTAGGTTTCGACTTTCCTGCTTAATAATTAAGGTCAAAACCATCAGGATTATAAGCCCCGAAAAAACTGCGGCCAGAGGCTCGTTTGACCAGAATTGCGACATCACAAAATTCATAGGCATAAAACCACCAAGCAGCGTCGCAATGATCTGCAAAGTTTTATTTTTGCCAAAAACCAGCTTTGCACTTCTATAGCAGATTTCGATCATTGCCGCGCCGCATGCCAGCGGAATAAGCCGGAGCCAGTACAATGCGGATTCAATCCCCATAAGCGCGGATAAAACCTTATATGCAGCGGCTGAAATTATATAATAAAGCGGAGGCTGGAACATCTGCCAACCTTCTACCGGGCTGGGTAATCTTAGATTATCTGCAATGTATTGAATGTAGGTATAATGACCCGTTGAATCCATGCCTAGCTTAAGTGGCAATTTATGAAAATTATTTAATGCCATCACTACCCAAAAAAAGATCAGAACAAATCTGAACAATTCAGGACTTATGCTCGCTTGATTTAGTTGAGGTAAAAGTTTTTTATGATCGCGCATCCACACCAAAACGGCTGTGAATAGAAACAGGACGAGCATGTAAGGAAATGATTGCAGAAGAGCTTTATCACCCCTTTTAAATTTATTACTGATAAAAACAGACCCTGATTTACCGGCATCTAAAGCAAGATTCCAGACATAATTATCTTTACTAGCCTCCCACCCTTCTCCGGTTGAAAGACCTAATTCGTCAGACCATGCCAGAAGCACCGGATGGGCATTCTCATTAACAACCGCAATTTTTAATTGATGAGCTCCTGAACTAAGTTGCGGCAGATCTAAAGAAACTTCTTCACGCCAGTTACTTAAATCACCATCAGATTTAAGCAGCGGATTACCATCGAGCCAAACGCCGGCACTACGAAAAGCTTTAAAATGAAGCGTTGCACTTTTACTTTCTGATAAATCAAATGAAGTTCGAAACAGCGTCATTTCCGAACCGTTATTTCGAGCATTCAATCGAAACGGAACATCAAGTCTGATCCACTTGCCCTTTGAATGAGCTGTCAGATAGGAATTCTCCGTCTTTGCCAGAGAACTATCCACAGCAAACCAGACAACAGACACAAACAATAGAATCGACAATGAAAGCAGAATAACGATAACTCTGTTCCGGCTTGAATTATCAGACATAAAAAACGCTCCGTAAATATTTTTTTCTACTGAGGAAGTACCGTTATTACCCGTTTTTGAACAGTTTTTTTTAAGGTAACGTTTAAAGCTGTTTACCAAAAAAAAGAGGCCGTAAACGACCTCTTTTACAAAACGGGTTGAATTAAATTCCTACATTTCTGAAAGCCAGACCAACAGGAAATAAGTATCTAAAAGAATAGCACTCAGGATTCCGCTAAAGAGCATGAGTGTTCCAAGTTTTTTCAGTTTAAGAGAAGTCCATTCACCGACAGGCCCCATAACAGGCTTTTCTTTTTCTTCACCGAAATAAACGGCCTTGCCACCCATCTGAGCACCGAGAAGCCATGCGGCAGCGGCCATAGGCCAACCAGCATTAGGACTTTCGCTTTTGCCTGCATCTTCAATCAGATTTTCATAAGTGCGTTCCCAGTCAAGCTTAAGGAATCGCCCTGCGGCAAGCATCATGAATGCGGTAATACGAGCAGGGATAAAAGCCAGAATATCATCAGCTTTTGCTGCGTAATATCCGAATTCTTTATACTGCTCATTTTTATAGCCCCACATTGAATCCATAGTGCTCACAGTCTTATACACCCACATTCCGGCAGGACCGGTCACTACCAGATAGAAAAACGGAGCAACAAAACCGTCATTCAGGTTTTCACTGGTTGTTTCAGCGAGAGCCTTGCGAAGGCCAGCCTCATCAAGATTAGAAACATCACGGCTAACAAGCTGGGAAATAGCTTTCCGCGCTGCTTCAATATTTCCCTGATCAAGAAGAGTTGCCCCTTTGCGGCATTCAGAAAGAAGTCCACCAAGAGCAAGTCCTGCATACGCAAGATAAAGGGCAATAATCACACCTACAAACGGAATTGCGAGAAAGATTTTTAACACGCTGAATATTACTAAACTGAATCCGACAACTCCGACTCCGCCCATAATTTTAGGAGAGAGTGTAAGCGATCTGACCCATTTGTCATACCGGTCAAGAGCCATGCCCAAATAACGTACGGGATGTGGAAACCAGCTTGGATCTCCGAAATAGTAATCTAGAATCATGGCGAAAACAGGTATCAGAAATACTACAGTAGAATTATCCATTAAATTTCATCCTCACATTTGTGTTAGTTAAGGGTGATCAATTTTTAAATATAGAAAAACACCGCGCCTATCACGTTTAAGGAGAAGCGTTGCTATTTCTATATCATACAAAAAAGGCGGCACGGAAGTGATTCCGTGCCGCCTAAAAGACTAATTTTCGTAATATGAACGAAGAAGAGCACTGCGGACAGGATGCCGAAGCTTTCTGAGAGCCTTGGCTTCAATCTGACGAATACGCTCACGAGTAACGTTGAAAAGCTTACCGACCTCTTCGAGAGTGTGGTCAGATTTTTCTCCGATACCGAATCTTTTGCGAAGAACTTGCTCTTCGCGGGGAGTAAGATCAGAAAGAACCGTTGCGATCTGCTCACCGAGTTTAGTACTGACGACTTCTTCAGCGGGAGCAGTTGCTTTTTTATCTTCAATAAAATCACCGAGACTGGAATCTTCTTCATCACCGATAGGTGTTTCAAGAGATATCGGCTCTTTGGCGATCTTAAGAACTTTTTTAACTTTTTCGAGCGGATAATCCATACGTTCAGCAATTTCTTCAGGCGCAGGGTCACGTCCGAGTTCCTGAACGAGGTAACGGGAAGTTCTGATCAGCTTATTAATAGTCTCAATCATGTGAACAGGAATACGGATAGTACGGGCCTGATCCGCAATAGCGCGGGTAATAGCCTGTCTAATCCACCATGTTGCATATGTTGAGAACTTGTATCCGCGCTGATATTCAAACTTATCAACGGCCTTCATAAGACCGATGTTACCTTCCTGAATAAGATCAAGGAACTGCAAACCGCGGTTGGTGTATTTCTTAGCAATAGAAACAACCAGTCTAAGGTTAGCTCTGATGAGCTCCTGCTTAGCCTGCATTGCCGATCTGTTACCGTGCTTGATACGCCATAAAACTTCTTCAAGATCATAAACATTATGACAACATTTATCTTGCAGACGAACCAGAATTTCCATCTTACCTAAAATCATTTCCTTGAAGGAGAACAATTCATCCACGGTCAGATTCAATTCATCGGCAGCAGCAACAGGATTAATTTCTCTGTCATCAATCTTTTTGAAAAGATCTTTGACTTCCTGCTGAGTTTTACCAGTAGAAAGGATATATGCTGAGAGGTCGCGCTGACAGTTATGCATCTGTCTGACATAATCACCGACAGTCTCAATGATCTGGTCGATCAAAGTCTTTTCGATTTTAATGTCACGCAGGCGGTCAACAACTTCCTGCTTGTAAATCATGATTTCATTTTGCACGCCGAAAACCCTGCGGTCGAGTTGTGCGCAATAATCAAGCTTTTCGTATATTTTTTTCTTTTTCTTATAAATCTTTTTAACTTCATCAAGAAGGAAAATAACGCGCTGACGCTGATTCATCTCGTCTTCGCTAGGATCATCTTCTTCGATGGTTTTTACAACATCTTTCAGCTTGATACGGGATTCATCGAGATGTTCACCGACACTGATAAGTTCTTCAATTGCAACCGGAATTTCAACCAGAGCATAAAGAACTTCCATCTCTCCGTTTTCAATCTTTTTGGCGATAACAACTTCGCCTTCACGATCAAGTAAACCAACAGCGCCCATCTCACGTAAATACATACGGACAGGGTCAGTACTGCGGGAAACGTAATCAATTGCATCTTCAGCACTTTCAGTAAGATTGATTTCACTCTCAGTCTCGACATCGTCATCCATTAATTTTTTACCGTCTTCTTCGGTATTAACAATGGCAATATTGAGTTGATCAAAAATCTTAATTACATCTTCAAGCTGCTTGGTTTGGTTGAACTCGGCAGGCAGAGCCTTGCTAAGCTGTTCAAAAGTAAGAAAACCTTGTTTCTTACCTTCTGAAATTAGAACCTTAATCGCCTGAATATCTTTAATGTTGCTCATCATCCCTCCATACAGAGTCGTTCAGAACTTTGAGGTATGCATTAACACGGTCTGAGTCGCCTTCCGCCTGAGCGCGGCGCAAAGCGTCTGTGAGCTGTTTTCTGCCCAATTCATACCGCCGCCTGGCAATAACCTTACAAACATGTCGCCATTCTTCTTCTAGATCTTCGCCGACGAATGGTTCTTCCATTCTGCAGCATGCCCAGAATTTTTTTTCTGAGTCATCTAGAAGCGGAATTATGTCCTGCCCGCTGTGAGCCGTCAGTATTGACCACAGTTTTTTGCCCCAGTGCGAGGTCAGGACTTGCGCAACCCCCCTTTCAGAGAGTTCCACGACATGTTCAGGATGCTGTACGGCATACCTCAAGAAATATTTATCATCTTTTTCCTGTCCTCCGACCGAAACAGCAGCACGTGGCTCTCTTTTTCGGACGACAGGAGTCGAAGATTTACCCAAAACACCGGAAAAAGCTGATCTTAATTCTGCTTCAGCTACCCCGAGGCCGGTTGCGACCTTAGGAATATAAAAAGCTTTAAGTGAAGCACTGGACATGTTCTTAAGAAAACCCTGTGCCCAGTCCATAATTTCACGGGGAGAATACCCCGCTTTGAGAGTAGCAAGACAAAAGTCCAACCCTTCTCTAGCTTCATCCAGAAAAACCTGAAAACCTTCAGCCCCGCGAGTCTGAAGGAGACTATCAACGTCCTCCCCGTCGGGAAGTACTATAACTCCACAGGAAACACCCTGTGTTAAAATCATTTCTGCACTGCGAAGGGCTGCTTTAAACCCGGCGCTGTCTCCATCAAAAACTAAATTCACTTTTGAACAAAACCCTGAAAGTCTTTTGACTTGTTCAGGAGTTAAAGCTGTTCCCAGTACTCCGCACGAATTTGCATAACCAAATTGATGCAGGGAAATAACATCCATATACCCTTCAGTCAGAAGAGCCTGCTTAGTCCGGGCTATTGATGTCCTTGCCTGAGAAAGTCCATACAGGTGCTCTCCCTTTTTATAAATGGGAGTATCACTGCTGTTTAAATACTTTGGTTCTCCATCAATAATTATTCTTCCGCCAAAAGCAATAACCCGGCCCGATAAATTTTTAATAGGAAATATTAATCTCCCGCGAAATCTATCATAGGTACGGCCCTTAGCATTTTGGGAAAGCAAGCCTGCCCGCACTCCCTGCTCCGCGGAATAACCACTTGTAACCAAGAATTTCTCAAGCCCCTGCCAATCTTCGGAACTGCAACCAAGACCGAAACTTTCGATAGTAGCGGACTCAACTCCTCTTTTTTTGAGGTAATCTCTTGCAGTACGTCCTTCGGGAAGTTTAAGAAGCCGGGAATAATATTCTGCGGCTTTCTCATGCATCTCGAGAAATGTTTTCTTTTCAGAGCTCCTTTGAGCTGCTCCGGGGTCAACTTTTCCAGGGGTAAGTTCCACTCCGGCTTCAGCAGCTAACTGCTCCAGAGCATCCTTAAATTCAAGCCCGTTAATATTAGCATAAAAATCAAAAATATCGCCCGAAGCCTGACATCCGAAACAATAAAAAAAACCTTCTTCACTATTAACACTCATAGAAGGAGATTTTTCTTGATGGAACGGGCATAATCCCATCCATCTACCGGAAACAGGTTTCAGCTCTACATACCTTCTAATAATATCAACTATGTCTAGGCGTTCCTTGATAGCTTCAATTGCTCTTCTGTCCAAAAAAAGCCTCCGCTTGCCAATAAAAAAAACTTTTCCAAAATTTGCATAGCATGGCAGGAAAGGTTTTGCACTAAACCAATTCGACCAAAGTCATACCGTCCCCGCCCTGATCCTCAGGAGCGAGAGCATAACTTGCAACCGTCGGATTATTATCCAGAAAAATATGAACTTCGCGTCTTAAAGCCCCTGTTCCACGCCCATGAACAACTTCAATAGTTGTTGCTCCGCGCAGTAACGCCTGATCGAAAAATTTACCAAGTTCGCTTATTGCTATATCAGCACGTTTTCCACGCAGGTCAACCTTAAGAGCCATATCTCCATGAGAAGAAGCTTCCACCGGAGATATCTGAGGACGGTTAATCTGTCCGTCTTTTTTTACCGGTCCGAGTTGATCAGCAGGCATCCACATTGCGACACCGTCCATATCAACCTTCACCCTTTTCTTTCGGTCATCTTTTTCAAGAACAATACCCTTGCGGTCCCAATTGATATTTAAAATATCTGTACCAACCTCGATATCATCATATGAAAAAGCCTTAGCTTCGATTTTAGGCTTACTGTCGCCACCGATTTTTCCGCGGGCATCAGCAAGTTTTTTCAGAGCTACTTTGCGTCCAATTTTCCCGTCCTGCCACTCTTTTAAAACAGCCTGAGCCTGAGCTTTAACATCATTTAAAACAGCAATACGTTCTTTTTCGAACCTTTCTTCAAACTTTGCACGCTTAATACGAAGTTTTTCACGTTCCCTGTCCAGCTCCTCAAGTTCCAACTCACGGCTGACAGCAAGGTCATTTAAGCGAGACATAACCGAACCGGTCTCCGAACCTTCCATAAGCAGATATTGTTCCGCCTTAGTAATTAAACACTCAGGGAAACCATGCTCACGCGCAACATCAAGAGCAATGGATGCACCGACCTGATCGTACGCAATTCTGAACAAAGGTTTTTTAGTACCCGGATCAAAAAGAACACTCGCAGCTCTTACTCCCTCGGTTACAAGGGCATAAGTTTTAAGCGCAGGAAAATGAGTTGCAGCGAAACAAGTAACTTTATTCTCGAGCAAACCGTCAATAACAGCCTGAGCAAGAGCAGCTCCCTGTGCAGGGTCTGTACCGGACCCGAACTCATCAAGAATAAAAAGTGTCGATGAATCCATTGAGTCCCAAATTCTACTGATAGCCTGAATTTGCGCAGAAAATGTACTTACATTTTCCTCAAGAGACTGTTCATCGCCAATACTGACAAAAATATTTTTAAATAGCGGAAGTATTGAACCCTTATCAACAGTGACAGGAATTCCGCTGAAAGCCATAACAGCAAGAAGCCCCACGGTTTTAAGACAGACTGTTTTACCACCTGCATTACCGCCGCTTATAATAAGAACACGCTGCTCAGACGGAAGTTCAATATTTAAAGGATGCACACCCATATCTGCTGCAACCAGCAAAGGATGACGAGCTCCCTGAAAATTAAATCCGGCACCGGCTTCAACATCAACAGCAACAGCACCTAGAGACTCAGCAAAACTGATTTTTGCTTGAAGCACATCGTAATCAACAAGAAAACCATATGCCGCTTCACATTCTACATGTTCAGCGCGGACAAGCCCTGTAAGATAAGTCAAAACCTTAAGCTCTTCCAGTCTTTCCTTCTGCTTAAGCTCCTGCATGGTGTTGTTAAGTTCCACCAGAAACAGCGGCTCGAAATAACAGGTTTCACCAGTATTTGAATAACTGTGAATAATTCCCTGCAACCGGCCTTTGAAATTTGATTTGAGCGGCAGAACATAACGATCAGATGAGATAGTCATAAAATCGTCCTGCATGAAACGACTGATGTCCTCACCGTGAATGTAATCTCGAACTTTCTTTGAACAGCGCTGGTGAAGACCTCTGAGTGACTGCCTGACATCATAAAGTTCAGGAGAACTTTCATCACGGATATGTCCATCAGGATCAATACAGCGTTTCAAACCGGAAAAAGTTTTTTCAGGCCAGACTATACCCTCTAAAAATTCAACAATACAATCCCATTCTCTTTTTTCAGCAATAGAAAGAGCTTCTTTAAGCAAACGAGCCTGCCCGAGAGTCTGTACAAGAGCAAAAAGAGCATCAGTATCGAGAATATTCGAAGGCTTAATCAGAAACTCAAAAAGTCCCTCAAGCGGAGGAAAGATGCTGAGTCGGAAACCGGTTTCCTTTGAAAAATTATGTCCTTGTCTAAAAAAACGGGACACGGAATTGATAGTATCTGCTTCCCGCATTGGAGAAAGGTCAAGACATGCCTGTGCTCCGGAAGAAGACACAGCAAAATTTGAGAGTACTTTGAGAACCTTTGGAAACTCAAGTAATTGAAGAGATCTCGACTCCATTAGGATTCCAGTAGGGTTGAAAGGTGATCAACATAATCCTGAAATCTCAGGGGCCAATACAGAAAAAACGGCAGAACAGCCCCGGAATGAATCCGGGGCCTGCCGTTAAATACTAGCTAACGCTGATCTGGATCAGGAAAGACGTGAACGTACAAGTCCGCTAAGAACTTTTCCGTCAAACTGTCCCTTATGAGCAGCCGTGATGGCCTGCATCACTTTACCCATATCCTTGATAGAAGATGCACCGAGTTCGGCAATTGCCTTTTCTACAGCTGCCTCGAGTTCCTCTGAAGAAAGCTCGGGTGGCATGTAACCTGAAAGGGCAACAATTTCTACAGCCTCTTTCTCGGCCAGTTCAGGGCGTCCAGCACTTTCGTACTGTTCAATGGCGTCCTTTCGCTGCTTAATCTGCTTTGCAACAAGATCAAGCACATCTTCGTCGGTGACTTCGCCACCGCCGTCGACCATGCGATTTTTTATAGCTGTCTTGAGATGCCTCAAAACAGCCTTTTTTACATCGTCTTTGGCTTTATAAGCCGCGATATAGTCTTTATCAATCTGCTCAATAAGACTCATATATTAACCCATTGACATTTTGCGCATTTTTTTAATCAACCTTTTGCGTGCGGCAGCTTTTTTCTTCTTACGCTGTACGCTAGGTTTCTCATAGTGCTGACGTTTTTTGAGTTCAGAAAGAACTCCAGCTTTTTCAACCTGTTTTTTAAAACGGCGAAGAGCTATTTCGAAATTATCAGAATCTTCAAGGTATACACCGGGCAATCAAATCACCCCCCGTAAATAAATCTCGCACCTAAAAAAATAGATGCGGAAGAGGAATCTTGTACATCCATTAGAGCAGTAAAGTCAAGCAATACTGCAATAAAAAAAGTTCAGCACCTAAAAGAAGATGCTGAACATAAAACATAAAATCTGAAAGGACTAGTGATTAGCTGCTTGATCTTTTGAATCCATCCAAGCTTTCAATGCACAGTACGCAAGGCCTGCACCGAGAACAGCGAGAACAGCGTAAAGAACACCGAAGAAAATAAAGTGATCAGGCTGCCACCAAGGAAGATCCATAGGAAGAGGACTTTGTACGGTTTCACCATGCAACATTATTAATCTCCTTTATTATTTTACAGCGTCTTTGAGCAGCTTGCCGGGACGGAATTTAACAACTTTACAAGCGGGAATTTTAATTTCATCGCCAGTACGAGGATTACGACCAACGCGCTCTTTTCTTTCATCTACCTGAAAAGTTCCGAAACCTGTAAGGGTCAACTTGCCTTCGTTTACAAGAGTTTCTTCAACTGTGTCGAGAAAATAGTTGAGGCAACGCTCTGCGTCAGCTTTAGTCATACCTGCTTTCTCAGCAATCTTTACTACTAGTTCAGCCTTAGTCATCTGTCCTTCCTCCTTAAAACTGGAAATTAATTATTGCGACGCACTCATCGACGTCTGCCATTGACCTCGCGTAAGTGCGAGAGTTTGGTTCTAATCTAAGCCGAACGATACACAGAGACCTTAAGCCTCAAATCAATCTTTCAAGTTCGGACACTACAAATAACCTACCCCCCCAAAATACAGAATCACTCCGAGGAATTTTTATCCTGTCGAACCTTGATGAAAATCTAAAACAAAATTTTTGCCAACAAGTCAAGAGGGAAAATCTTTTTTAATGCAATTATACAACCCTTGAAACTGCAGAGGAGACAAGGCTTCGGGCCGATCTTTGAGTGTAATACCCTCTTCCTCCATCCACTGTAACAAAGAATCAGAAACGAATGATTTCAGTGTGTTACCTAACTGTTTCCTCCTATACTGGAAACAGAATTTTATGAGGCTTGCAAGCCCCTCGGGATCACTGGGTTTTTCACTATTTGGCAATGAATAAAATTTTATGACTGCGGAGTCCACTTTCGGTTTTGGCTTAAAAACGGTGGGGGGAACTTGAAAAAGATACTGAGTTTGACAAAAACTTTGTATCCATGCGCTGATCCCGCCATATTTTCGAGAACCCTGTTTAGCAGTGATTCTGAGACCCACTTCATGCTGCACCATAAAAACACAATTTACAGCTGGACTCTTGGAAGCAATATCCCACATAATTTTTGACGCCACATTATATGGCAAGTTACCGATAATTTTCCAATTTTCACCAGAATCAAGCTCTTCCCATAAAAATTTTAGAGCATCTTCCTGAACAACTTCTGCAGTCGGATACTCTTCTGCAAGCGCAGGCGCAAGATACCTGTCCATCTCAATAAGCATCAGCTTTTTAGGAGATGCTTCCAGTATATGCTTGGTCAAAGCACCACGCCCGGGACCAATCTCAATAACAGAATCACCTTCTGAAATCTTAAGACTGTCCACAATTTTACGAGCTATATTATCATCTTGTAAAAAATTCTGACCTAAACTCTTCTTCGCCTTATGTCTGACTTCCACAAAAACTCCATTTAAAAATAATTACTTCTGATCACTTAAAAAAAACACCTTACCTTCATGCGTCTACATTTCGCAAGCTTAAGGTTGCCCTCCTTTTAGCCAATCTTGTCCTGTCACCCTTTATGTTGTTATATAAAATATAAATATCTTTATCAGGAGATCATGCATGATAAATTATCTCAATAAATATTTTAAAATAGACGAATACGGTTCAACAATCAGCCGTGAAATAATTGCCGGAATGACCACATTTGCCACGATGGCTTACATAATTGTCGTCAATCCAAAGATTCTGGAGGCGGCCGGTATTCCCTTCGGCCCGAGCATGGTTGCAACGATTATCAGTGCTTTTTTCGGAACAATGGCCATGGGTTTATATGCAAAACGGCCCTTTGCTGTCGCCCCGTATATGGGAGAAAACGCTTTCATTGCCTTCACTGTTGTAAAAGTTATGGGTTACAGTTGGCAAACAGCAATCGGTGCCATTTTTATCGGCGGTGTCCTTTTTGTCATTTTCACAACTACAGGCATCAGATCCTGGATGATTTCAGCGATTCCTAAAAATTTAAAAAATGCTTTTGTCGTCGGCATAGGACTTTTTCTAACTTTTATCGGCCTCAATACCACCGGAATTGTAACTATAGGCGTGCCTGGAGCCCCGATACATCTGGGAAACCTCTCAAATCCATCAACACTTCTTGCCATAGGATGCTTTTTCCTCATGGCTATGCTCATGGCTAAAAAAATCAGTGGGGCCATAATTATCGGCATTATCGCAACAACTATCGCAGCCTTCTTTTTAAAAATAGCCCAGCCGCCAACCGAATATTTCAGCATGCCTCCTTCACTCGAACCGACATTTTTACAACTTGATATTACAGGTTCTTTCACATGGGGATTTATTTCAGTAATTCTGACCGTTTTTATTCTCGATTTTCTGGACACGATGGGAACCCTCTATGCGGTCTCATATCGCGCTGGACTTCTTGATAAAAACGGTGATTTACCTCAAATCGAAAAACCACTTTTAGTTGATGCGCTTACTACGGTTTTAGCCTCACTTTTAGGCACAACAACGACTGGAGTTTTCGTTGAATCCGCAACAGGGATAGAAGCTGGTGGAAGGACTGGTTTAACTGCTGTTACAACTGCCATGCTGTTTCTAGCCGCACTTTTCTTAGAGCCTGTTCTAACAACCATCCCCCCCTGCGCATACGGGCCAAGCCTAATTATCGTAGGCATGCTCATGATCGCCCCGTGCAAAAATCTCGAAGTAGACGACATTTCGGAACTTGTTCCCGCATTTTTAGTTATCGCCTTGATGAGTTTCACCTATAATCTCGGAACCGGAATGACCGCCGGATTCATCGCTTACCCGTTTATGAAAACTGTAACCGGGAAAATACGCGAGATATCCGCAGGCCTGTGGATGCTATGCTTTTTATCAGTACTATTCTTCCTAACTTGCCCGCATTAATTTTTTTATTATTTTAAACTAAAATTATCTAAAGAAATCCTAATCTCCACCGATTATACGAGCATAATACTCCATATAATCAGAAGGAAGGCGTATAATGGGATTCAATGTTAATATTACTGATAATTATCAACCGCAGATGGCTACCTCTATTTCAACCGTAGAGAAAAAACAGGAGGATAAAACATCAGACATTGTCACTGAAGAAAAGGACGGAGATTCCGTGAGCATATCAGAAGAGGGAAAATCCAAACTTAATCAGATGAATGCTCAAAAATCAGAAGAAAAAGACGATTCATCGCCAATTGAAAAAATGATTAAGGAGCTTCAAAAAAAGATTCAACAACTCAAAAAAGAAATTGATGATTTGAAGCAAAGCGATACCCCTGATGATCAAAAAAAAGAGCAGGTAGCCGCTAAGGAAAATCAACTGGCGATGCTCCAATCTCAACTTTCCGAAGCCATAACTCAAAAACAAAAAGGTGAAGAAACAGCCTTACGCGCAAAAGGTTTCAAAAATTCACTGACGTAAGAAAGAAATCTAGCTTTGACAACTCCTATGAAAGCATTTAATTCCATTCTATAAATATCAATTTGCATAGGATGGAGGAACTTCATGAATTTGAGGAAATATATCCGCGATGTACCTAATTTCCCTAAAGAAGGTATCGTATACTTTGACATTACCCCCCTGTTGGCAGACCCAACAGCTTTTCAGTACACCATAGACATGATGGCTGAAAAATTCAGCGACTACAAAGCTGATAAAATTGCAGCAGCTGAAGCACGGGGATTTATATTCGGCGCACCTTTGGCATATAAACTCGGAATCGGGTTTGTACCCATCCGCAAGCCCGGAAAACTGCCTTACGATACTGTTTCCGTAAGCTATGATCTGGAATATGGATCAGACAGCCTGAGCATGCACATTGACGCTGTCAGCGCCGGCGAAGATGTTCTGCTTATTGATGATGTTCTAGCTACAGGCGGAACAGCAGAAGGCATGATCAAACTCATTGAAAAAGCTGGCGGTATCGTATCTGGGATAGGTTTCCTTACTGAACTTGGATTTCTGGACGGACAAAGCAAACTAAACGGTGTTCCTAACGGCCACCTTGTTAAGCTTTAAATTCAGTTTTTTTAAATCTCCTTTTTGCAGTTAAAGCGGCAAAAAGGAGATTTTTTGTTTTAACTATTTCAAACTTTATATTTGCTAAACAGGACAGAAATAAAATGGCAGTAATCGGAATAATCGGCGGCAGTGGACTGGACAATCCCGATATTATTAAAAATGCAAAAGACTCCGTTATCACCAACAAATGGGGTAAGCCAAGTTCTCCAATAAAATCCGGAATAATTTCTGGAACCGAGGTTCACATTATTGGACGCCACGGAAGAGAACACATTATTCCGCCTACTTATGTAAATAACAGAGCAAATATTCAGGCTCTTAAAGACCTTGGCTGTGACTACATCCTTGCCACCACAGCAGTAGGTTCATTGAAAGAAGAAATCGACCGTGGACATCTGGTCATTATAGATCAATTCATAGATTTTACCCGCAGACGAGATCTAACTTTTCATGAAACATTTGAGCCGCATGCGCCAGCACACACACCAATGGCTGAACCTTTCGACAATTTTCTGCGTGATAAAATGAGTGAATCGTGCCGGGATCTCGGAATTACGACTCACGACAAAGGAACAGTTGTCACTATTGAAGGCCCGCGTTTTTCAACTCGGGCAGAATCCCACATGTTTCGTGCATGGGGAGCTGATATCATCAACATGAGCACAGCACCGGAAGCGATTTTGGCAAATGAAGCCGGAATTCCATACGCAGCAGTCGCCATGTCTACGGATTATGACTGCTGGAAAACCGATGAAGAGCCTGTCACATGGGATGATATCCTCAAAATTTTTCAGGAAAATGCCCAGAAAGTTACTTCAATGCTGATTAAAACCATTGAAAAAATAGGCTGAAACCTAATTTAATGCAGTAGATACCAGCATGTCGAATCTGCAATAATCTAAGGAAATACATTGTATGTCTCTTCTTGAATGTGACCTGATCATTTACGGCTCCAGTGTTATTACACAGGATGAAAACCGATCCATTATCAACGACGGTGCAATAACAGTTACTGGGAAAACGATTTCCGATGTAGGGCCGAAGTCTGAAATAGACCGAAAATGGACCGCCTCAAAGACTCTGGATGCTGGAAAATCGATTCTAATGCCCGGAATGATCAATTCACACACTCACGTACCCATGACACTAATGCGAGGCGTAGCAGACGACCTCCCACTGCTTACATGGCTGCATGACTACATCTTTCCTATTGAAGCCGGGCTGAATAAAGAACTGGTCGAACTGGGAGCGCATCTTGGTTGCGCAGAAATGATAGCAGGAGGGACTACAGCTTTTCTTGACGGCTACATGCACGAAGATGCTGTAGGCAAAGCGGTTGACGAATCAGGTATGAAAGCTGTTTTAGGTGAAGGTTTTTTCGAATTCCCATCCCCTTTTTTTAAAACAGCAGAACAGGCATGGGAAGTCATGGAAGTTTTGCACGAACGTTTTTCAAAACATGACAGAATCAGTATTTCCATAACCCCGCATGCAGTTTTTACAACCAACCCTGATCAACTGGTTGAAAGCATGGAACTGGCTGAAAAACTGGATGTGCCTTGGCAGATACATTGTGCGGAGTCTATTCCCGAAACAGAACTTACTTTAAAAAAATTCGGCAAAAGACCTCTTGAAATTCTGCGCGATAACGGTCTATTAACAGCCCGAACCAGAATTCATCACTGCGTTGACGTGACTGAACAAGAAATAGCGCTGCTAAGTTCATCAGGAACAATGGTTTCGCACAACCCACAGAGCAATCTTAAGCTTGGGTCAGGCATTTGTCCTCTGACGAAGTTGCTTGACGCAGGAATTACAGTAGGCCTCGGGACTGACGGAGCCGCCAGTAATAACGACCTGAATATGTTTGAAGAAATGCGGACAGCGGCACTGTTGCAAAAAGGAATCCTTCAAGATCCTACAGCAATCCCCGCTCAGACTGCACTTGATCTGGCAACTGTCAACAGCGCTGATTTTCTAGGCTTAACCGACACTGGAAGCATAAAGCCGGGAATGAAAGCTGATATTATTGCTATAAATATGAACAAAATGCACCTGAAACCAGTATACAATCCCCTATCTCACGTTGTATACTGCGTCGGCGCTCAGGATGTAAGCCTCACAATTTGTGATGGAAAGGTTCTTTATCACGACGGTAAACATTTTACTGTTGATATCGAAACGGTCTCGCATGAAGCTGAAAAGGCCGTAAAATGGGCGCTCAGTAGACTTAAAAATCATTAACCCAAAAAAATGCAACTATTTTCAAGCAGTTTTTTTCTTGACAATATAGGTCAACACTGCATAGGGAATTGTGCTTTTCGATATAAATATTACATAAAACGCTTGCTCGCAAGCGACTTGCCAAACAGGAGGCGCTACATGTCTAAAAAGAATGCTAAATTACATGCACTTGACGGTGCTGAAATGACTGCAGAAGGTCTGTCTTTCAAAGGAACCATCTTGGAACCTGTTGTTGAACAGTGTGAAGGATGCGAACGTGCTATTGAATTCGATAGCAAAAACTACTGCCCAAGCTACGCTCAGCCTGCCAAAAAATGGAGTCACGGCGTATGTAACTTCGCAACTCACGCACGTGCAGGAGTTGACAAAGAAGGTAAAGTCAAGGTTAACCCATTGAAAGCTTCCAAGCGTGCAGCACGCGGCCGGTAGTAATCAGCCTGCTCTGCCTTTCTAGGCAAGTCGTTAATCTTACTTACCTGAAAAACAGCCAAAACTGTTTTTCGACAAAGGTATATTCGTGTATTAAAGGAGCCGGACTAGTTCCGGCTCTTTTCGTTAGTATGTCCGTATATAATTATCCGGACTTTTTCACTTTTTAAAACAACAATAAATTCAGATTAAAAACTGGAGAGATTAATGCCCGGTCAGCTTCTGTCTAAAATCGATGCACTGAAAGATACCGCCCTTGAACTCCATTCTAAACTGGTTTCAATACCTGCAATCGGCCCGACTAATAACGGCGGAGGAGAAAAGGATAAGGCTGATTATCTTACTTCCTATCTCAAAGAGCACGGTTTCGGAGAAGTTAAATCTTACAATGCCCCGGACGACAGGGTTGAATGCGGCTACAGACCGAATCTTGTAACGATTCTACCCGGACAGGACAGATCTAAGACTCTCTGGATTATTTCACACATGGATGTTGTACCGGTCGGCGACTTAAGTCTTTGGAACAATGATCCCTTTACTCTTGTTCAGGACGGCGATGACATTTACGGACGCGGAACAGAAGATAATCACCAAGGCATCGTCAGCTCTATTTTAGCCGCACGCGCTTTAAAAGAATGCGGCATGACTCCGGGTTGCAACGTCGGTCTGATCTTTGTTTCCGACGAAGAAACAGGCAGCGAATACGGTCTCGAATACATGCTTAAAGAGCATGAAAATTTATTTAAAAAGAATGATCTTTTTCTTGTTCCTGATTCCGGCTCTGCGGATTCAAGCATGGTGGAAGTTGCGGAAAAAAGTACAGTATGGCTGAAAGTTACAGTTGAAGGTAAGCAGTGTCATGCCTCAACACCTGAACACGGTGTAAACTCACTTGTTGCAGCAGCTGCCCTGATTGTTGAAATTCCTGAACTTCATTTCCACTTTGACGAACAGGATGAACTTTTCTCTCCTCCCTACTCTACTTTTATCCCGACTAAAAAAGAAGCAAACGTTGAAAATATTAATACCATGCCGGGCAAAGATGTTTTCTACATTGATTGTAGAGTGCTCCCTAATTACGACCTTAAAGAAGTTATTGAACAGGTCGAAGGGATGGGAAATTATGTAGCTGAAGAATTCGGGGTAAAGGTTACAGTTGAAATAGACACCAAAAATCAGGCCGCACCTCAAACCTCAATCGATGCTGAAATTGTTGAAAAAACAATATTCGCGATCAAAGAAATTTACGGTGTTGACGCCAAAGCCTGCGGAATCGGCGGTGGCACTGTTGCCGCTCATCTGCGTGAACGCGGTTATCAGGCCGTTGTATGGTCAACTCTCCTTAATCAGGCTCATCAGCCTAATGAAAAAGGATCTCTGGCTAACACTCTCGGCGACGCAAAAGTTATGGTTCTTCTCCCCTTTTAATAGCATTAAGCAGTAGACACTAGAATGATTAGAAAACAGCCTCCACCGGAAGTATTTGACCTTATAGTCGCAGGAGCCGGACACGCCGGTTGTGAAGCAGCCATGGCAGCTTCCACTCTCGGCCTGAAAACCCTTTTGCTCACTATCAACGTTGATAGAATCGGGCATCTATCCTGTAATCCGGCTATCGGCGGACTTGCTAAAGGGCATATGGTCAAAGAGATTGATGCCCTCGGTGGATATATGGGACTGTGGTCAGATAAAGCCGGAATCCAGTTTCGCACCCTGAATACCCGGAAAGGACCAGCCGTACGGGCCAGCCGTGCCCAGATGGACCGCAATGAATACATGTGTGTTGTTCAAAAAGATATTTTTGAACAGGAAAACCTGTGGGTAAAACAGGACACCGCTGAAACCTTGATCGTTGAAGACGGCAAAGCCGGCGGAATCGTGACTAAAATTGGTGAAAGATTCAGATCCAAAACAGTCATGCTTACCACCGGAACCTTTTTGCAGGGACTTATCCATATTGGTCTTGAAAATTTCAGCGGCGGCAGAATGGGCGACCCGGCTTCCGTCGGCATGTCGGCATCACTTAAGAAAATCGGCCTGACACTCGGCAGACTCAAAACGGGAACAACTCCCCGACTGCTCAAAGACTCAATCGATTTTGACATGCTGGAAGCGCAACATGGAGATAATCCCCCTGTTCCGTTCAGCTTTAGAACCGACAAGATCCGTCTTCCGCAGGTTCCCTGCCACATAACTTACACCAACGAACAGACTCACGAGGCAATTCGCAGCGGCTTTGAAAGATCCCCTATGTTCACGGGAGTTATCAAAGGAACCGGAGCGCGCTATTGTCCTTCAATCGAAGATAAAGTTGCCAGATTTCCTGAAAAAGGAAGACATCAGATATTTCTTGAACCGGAAGGACTCGAAAGCCCCGAAGTATATCCAAGTGGCATTCCTACCAGCTTGCCTCTGGATGTGCAGAAGAGGATGATCAACTCCATTGTCGGCCTTGAACAGGCTCAGATAGTCAGACCGGGCTATGCAATCGAATACGATTTTGTTCCTCCGACACAATTATTGCCAACCCTTGAAACAAAGGCTCTGCCCGGGTTGTTTCTGGCAGGTCAGATCAACGGAACATCCGGTTACGAAGAAGCTGCAGCGCAGGGAATATGGGCTGCCATCAACGCATTCTGCTCTCTGACAGACCGTCCTCCTTTCGTGCTTTCACGGGATCAGGCTTACATTGCGGTGCTGGTTGACGATTTGGTCACTAAGGGAACTCAAGAGCCCTATCGCATGTTCACCTCCCGCGCAGAATACAGACTTCTCCTGCGGGAAGGAAATGCGGATCAAAGACTCACTGGAATAGGCAGAGAACTAGGCCTTGTGGGTGACGCACAATGGGAAAAGTACAGCGCTAAAAAGAAAGGTCTTGATGAAGTAATCAAGGGATTAAACTCAATCCGCATAAAACCTGACACGGCAACATGCGAGATCATCAAAAAGATAGGCGGAACGGCTCCCGGTAAATCTGTGCCCCTTGCGGCTTTGCTTCGTCAGCCCGAGCTGAACATTAACGACATGAAAGGTCTTTGGTCCGACATAGACACTTTCCCGGAAGACATTCTTCTTGAAGCTGAAACTCAGGTTAAATATGAAGGCTACCTTGTCAGACAGCAAGAACTGGTGAATAAATTCCGCCAAAAAGAGTCTGTAACAATTCCAAGGGATATAAACTATTCAGAAGTTTCCGGCCTGACAAGAGAAGGTGTTGAAAAACTGACCGAAGTACGCCCCTTAACATTAGGGCAAGCAAGCAGAATTTCAGGAATAACACCTGCAGCAATCTCGTCCATTGAAATCCATCTAAAAAAAATTGGAGCCATCTGAAAAGTTCCATTTTATACTTTGAGATAATCAAAACCTGCGACTTTCCAAAAGATTAAAAAAAAAGTATAAGAGAATGCATAGTTCTAATCTTCTAAAAATCTGAAGGCCAAGAATGCAAGCCGCAGTTGATCAGGCATATTTATACAAGGTTCTTCGAGGGTTCGGAGAAACCGGCCTTCCGCAGCAAACAATTAACATGCTCATTGTTATGGGTTTTTGTGTGGCTGTGCTTGCCGGAGCAGTACTTTGGTATAATAATCAGGAACTAAAAAAAAGACTGAACCCCATCCCTCCAAGTTGGCTGATTGGAAAATCCAAGATATCTAAAGTATTTGAAACGGCACTGGTATATCGCTCTAAAGTAGAAATCAGCTTCCATTCAACATCTGAAAAAAGAAAAACTATACCATGCTCAATTTCTGATCTTACTCATGAAATACTGCTGGAAATGCCAACGAGAGAAGGGATTGGAAAATCTTGGATAGGACGTCAAATAGACGGTTTTTTCCACGTTCCCACCAAGCAGGCCGGTTTGGTGATTTTTTACCACTTTACCTCAGTGATCACCGACATCAGTTCAAAAGGTTCTTCGTACACTTATATTCATACTGAATACCCTAAATACCTTGAGCAGACTCAAAAAAGAGAATTTTTACGAGTCTCTCCTCCATCCAGATATTATGACTATGTAAACATTATCCCCGATTCAACTCAGGGCATGAAGGCCGGACTTAAATTTATTACCACAAGTGGTGAATATTCTCCTGGATTCATGGGTGGAAAAGACTCTAGAACGAACCTTATTGATATTTCCGGAGGTGGAGTCTCTTTAGAGATTACTCACATGAGCACCAAACGTGCCGCCAACCTTAAATTGAGCAAAGGACAAAGTTTCCTTCTTCTTTTGGGATTGGTAGATACCGGAAACAAAGGAATAGTTCGTTACTTGTTCACAACCCGCATCAGACGTATTTTTATTGACCCGACTCAAGGAAAAGCCCAACTTGGACTTTCATTTGAAAATCAATTTCTTGGATTTGATGACATAACTCAAAAACCCAAATGGGCCGCGCTTAAAAATAAAGGCAGTGCCGAAATGGATGACTGGTCTTACAACCTGCATTTAGAGTTATATAGAGAAGGAACAGAATAATTGTAACAATTGCATATGATTGTTGACACAAGCCCTACATAATAATTACTTACTATACGAAATAGTTCTAATAAATTTCTAAAATGTTTTTAAACTGCAAACAGGAGAATTCACTTGGACGATGGCTCTGAGGGCCGATTATGGGCCAAATTAATTAATCTCTTTAGAAAAACAGACTCACCTCTCGAAGAACATATTCTCGAAGCTCGGGAAGAAGGCGAAATAAAGAGCGAAGTTGTTTCGATGCTACTTAATGTTCTTGAACTCAAAGACACAACTGCAAATGAAATAATGATTCCCCGTACCGATATAATCGGTGCTGAAATAAGCGGGGGACTTGCTGAAGTTGCCGAACAGATAATAGAGCACGGGCATTCCAGAATTCCCGTTTATATGGACACCAAAGATCATATTGTTGGAATTGTTCATGCCAAAGACATTATAGCTCCTCTTTTGGCAGGCCAAACATATGAATCACTGGAAAAAATATTGCGTGATCCTTTTATTGTTTCCGAGAATATACAAATCAAAACCTTGCTGAAAGAGTTTCAATCAGGCAGAAACCACATGGCAATTCTGCAAGATGAATATGGCGGAACATCCGGTCTGATAACTATGGAAGATGTTCTGGAGGAAATCGTCGGCGACATTTCCGACGAACATGATGTTGTGCGCCCCTCGGATTTCTATGAAAGAGAGGATGGCAACTTCATGGTTTCCGGCAGAGTTTCTTTATGTGAAGTCTCTGAAAAATTCGACCTTGATCTGGAATCTGAACACGTGGATTCAATCGGTGGATATCTATCCGAACTAATGGGAAGAATACCTCATATCGGTGAATTTATCGATGTGTCTGGATACAGATTCACTGTACACGAAAGTGATGCTAAGCAAATTACTTCCATTCTTGTAGAACCTCCCAAAGGCAGCTAGATGAACTTAGTCCTCCCGATTTTAATTGCTACGATTTGTGCCGGAATCGGCTATGCAAACCCTGCTGTACACTTTCCAGCGGCCGCCTTGGGATTCCCCTTGGCTCTGGGTTTAGTTGCTTTTTCAGCACGCTCGCCGCGCGAAGCTCTTAAAAGAGGATGGATCGTCGGTTCTTTTGCTTGTCTTGCATGCCTGTACTGGCTTGCCTACCCAGTCGGAGTTTACGGCGGAATATCATGGTTTCTTGCTATCCCCTGCCCGATTCTTATGGCTATGGCGGTAGGAGGTTACTATGGACTTTATACGTTCATATTAAACATTGCCGCCCGCAAGCTACATCCTTTCATGCTTTGCATTTTCAGCGGACTTCTTTGGACAACCATGGAGTTTGCACAGGGATATTTTTTTACAGGCTTTCCGTGGATGACTCTTTCATCCGCATTCTCCTTCTGGCCTGAATCAATTCAAGGTGCAGCTTTTGTAGGAGCATATGGACTTTCCGGACTTTTAGCCTCCATCACAACAGGCCTATTGACGTGGAAATCCTCAAACCTTGCAAAAATCTGGAGTGTTGGCATTTTGACGGCTATTGTCCTACTCGGAGTTCTGAGAACTCAGCCGGAAACTTTCTCAACACTCCGCAGCATTGGAAATGCTACAATCGGAGTTGTGCAAGGCAACATTGATCAAGGATCAAAATGGGATTCTAAATACCAGATTGCCACGCTTGATAAATATATAAAACTGAGCAAAAATTTCGCAGTCAAACCTGATTTGATAGTCTGGCCGGAAACAGCAATGCCCTTCCAGATACAAGATCCGAGCGACATGCGTGCAACTCTGTTAAACTTCAGCAAAGATTCCGGCACCCCCCTCTTAACAGGTGCACCGGGTTATGTTCTGCACCCGCAGTCCAAATCTTACTCATTATACAACAGAGCTCTCCTCCTTGATCCACACAAAACAACCCTTGACTGGTATGAAAAATCACATCTGGTACCCTTCGGAGAGTATGTACCTCTTAAAGAATATTTACCTATTGATAAGTTAGTTCAGGGCATTGGAGATTTTATTCCGGGCAAAGATGCCAGCCCTCTTCAAAGCGGCAACCTTGCTATGGGGATACTCATCTGCTATGAAGGAATCTTCCCGGAACTTGCTCAGGAACGAGTCGAAAAAGGTGCAAACCTGCTGATTAACATCAGTAATGACGCATGGTACGGAAAAACATCCGCACCGTTTCAACACCTCGGGCTGGTCTCACTCAGAGCTGTGGAACAGGGACGTTATCTGATTAGAGGCACTAATACCGGAATTTCCGCGTGCATTGATCCACTCGGCAAAGTATCTGATTCAACCGGCTTATTTGTTGATGCAGCTATTTTGACAACCCCCGAACTGATGACAGGAATGACCTTTTTCAGTTCCAACTATGAATTAATGACATACGGCCCGTTATTTCTGACATTATTGTTCGTCATATGGATAGCAATTGCCCACCTCGTATCAGGCAATAAAAGAAAATACTAAAAGGATTATACAGAAAAACAATGCTTCAATTTTCGGACTTAAAATCCAAAGCAGCAAACTGCAACAAAAAATTTATCAGCCTCTGGGGGCGACTTTGACCACTCTCAATGTAAAGAGCGCCTCGAAGAAATAGAACACGACCTGAGCAAGCCCGGAGCTTGGGATAAGCCGGATGAGCTTACCCCTGTTCTCAGAGAAAAAAGCATACTTGAAGAAAAAGTAGCCTCATACGAAGCACTTTCTTCGACCAAAAGTGATGTGGAAGAATGGCTGATTCTTGCCGCAGAAGATCAGGATCAGGAAATTCTGGAAACCCTTTCAGAGATCCTCACAAAGCTTTCTAATCTAATTGAGCAAACTGAACTTGCGACTCTTCTCTCCAACCCTGAAGATAAAAGCACCGCCATCTTGGAAATTCATCCGGGTGCAGGCGGAGTTGAAGCTCAGGACTGGGCAGAAATGCTTCTTAGAATGTACATGCGCTGGTGCGAAAAAAGAAATTGGCAAGCCAGTTATCTTGATCTTCAACCAGGTGATGAAGCCGGTATTAAGAGTGTAACTATTCAAGTCAAAGGACTTTACGCTTACGGTTTTATGAAAGGAGAAGCCGGAATTCACAGACTTATCCGCATATCTCCGTATGATGCATCAGGCAGAAGACATACCTCATTTGCCTCAGTCGATGTTTATCCTGAAATATCTCACGATATTGAAATAGAAGTTAAAGATGATGATATCCGTCTGGACGTATTCCGCGCAAGCGGTCCCGGCGGGCAACACGTCAACAAAACAAATTCAGCGGTGCGTATTACACATCTGCCGACAAATATTGTTGTGCAATGCCAGAATGAAAAATCTCAGCTCAAAAATAAAGAAACGGCTATGAAAGTTTTGAAATCCCGTCTTTACGAGCAAGAGCTGAAAAGACAGGAAGAAAGTAAAAAAGCCGACTACTCCTCCAAAGATTCAATTGCGTGGGGAAGTCAGATTAAAACATACACCCTACAGCCTTACAGACTGGTTAAGGACCATCGTTGCGGCGCAGAAGACGGAAATGTTGACGCGGTTCTTGACGGTGAACTTGATGATTTAGTCAGAAACTACCTGCTTCATGCATATGGCGGATAAAATGAACGCTGAATATATTGCTGAGAATGAAGCCTATCTGCTGGATGAACTCCTTTCAGTACGAGAACGCTTCTGCGATGAAAAAAACGTTTGCTTTGGTAAAAACTGTCTGGATGGCCTTGCCGTTCTCAGACTCTGCCCCGGCATGACTCTCAGTGCGTGGAAAATTCTTGCAGAACGTCACGGTCTCAATGACTGGATGACAATCCCACTTGAAGAGAACATTACACCGCACCTTAAACACGTCCAAAGTGTATTGCAGACTCTTTCTTACAAAACCGAACATGACCCCCTGACAGGACTGTCAAACCGAAGGGCGTTTGAAAAAACTCTCGATCAGGAAATTGAACGCTCAAGAAGAAACAAAACCCCTGTCAGCCTCGCCATACTGGATCTTGATAACTTCAAAACTGTCAACGATACATATGGACATCTTAAAGGGGATGAAGTTCTGATAGACCTTGCAGACATGATATCCAACAGTTCTCGCAGGTATGACCTTGTTGCCAGAATCGGCGGAGAAGAATTTGCAATTATTCTTTCCGGGGCCGGACAATTTAAAGCTGAACAATTACTTGAACGCCTTCTTGAAAAAACAAGAACACTGACGTTTAAAAAGCCGCATGGCAAAGAGACTTTTTCTATAACCTGTTCTGTCGGATTAGCCACTTACAAGGGGTTAATAGATATACAAATGCAAGACTTCATTGAAAAGGCAGATAAATCTCTATATGAGGCTAAAAATACTGGTAAAAACCGTATTTGCACCGCAGACATATTAGATTTTGAATCAGTGACAAGAAAAACTCTTGTTCATGCCAACGAAAAGAAATTTTTATTCACGGGAAAATAAAGGGGCGGAATTAATAATGATCAACGCGAATAAAACACTTAGCCTGGCAGTAATGAGCGGAAAAGGCGGAGTCGGAAAAACGAACCTTTCCCTGAATTTATCATATGCTCTTAATGCCGGTGGAAACAGTCTGCTCCTTATGGATTGCGACCTAGGTCTGGCCAACCTTGATGTTCTCTTAGGAATTTCTCCCGAAAGCAACATGCAGGACCTTCTTATCAGCGGAGCCAAACCATCAGACGTAGTCATTCCTATTGAAGAAGGTAAAAAATTTGACATTCTGCCAGCGGCATCCGGAGTTCCTGAGCTTGTTGAAATGGATGAGGACATGCAGGAAATGCTTTTCAGTAAAATTTCCAAACTGGTAGGACGTTACCAGTATTTAGTTATGGATCTTGGAGCTGGAATTAACAGCACAGTTCTTTCTTTTGCAACAATTGCTCAAATGAGATTTGTTGTGATAACACCCGAACCAACTTCTCTGACTGACAGCTACGCTCTGATAAAAGTTCTCCACACTCAGCACAAAGTAAGTGATTTCAATATAATAGTAAATCAGGCAACAACATCTAAGGAAGCTAAAGATACTTTTGACAGACTAAATATGGCCTGTGAAAAATTTCTTAATATTAAGTTGAAAAATATAGGCTTTGTGCGCTATGATCCTGCGGTAACTGAAGCAGTTAGACGACAAATACCCTTTCTTAAATATGCTCCGAAATCCGAGGCAAGCCGCGATATTCTAAATATCGCTGTCAAGATTCAAAAGATCCGGATGGAGAATATGGGTAAATTAGGTGATAGACCTGTTATTAAAAAATTTCCGGATCTATCCACCTAATAAAACACTTGACGAAAAGGACAACTTTTCGGCATAGTTGTGTTAATAATATTTAAAACTGCTTGTCACACTCAACACGACTTGGGAGAGGACAATGAACAAAAGTGAACTGATCAAGAATCTTGCTGAAGAAAAAGGACTCCATGTAGACGAGTCTTCCGAAATTGTTGATGCATTTGTCGATGCCATAAAAGAAGCTCTTGTCCGTGGTGACAGAGTTGAAATTAGAGGTTTCGGCAGTTTCAAAATGAAAGAATACCAAGGCTATACCGGCAGAAATCCGAAAACGGGTTCTGTTGTTAGTGTAACCCCTAAAAAATTACCGTTCTTCCGCCCAGGTAAAGAGCTTAAAGAATTTTTGAACGGTTAATGCGACTATACATATTTATTCTTTTCATCCTTGCCAGCATTGGACTTCCTTTTCAAGCTCATGCTGGCAAGGATGTGGCATTATCTATTGTATACACTGCCAACACCTTCGGGACAGTTAACCCCTGTCCTACATGAGGCGGAAAAACACTTGGAGGACTGGCCCGGCGGGCTGGTTATTTTATAGATCTTCGAGACTCTAAAAGTCCCGAGAGTTTTTTTGTTGGCGGAGCATTCGAATTTTTACCTACATCCGGCGAATCAGTCCCTGCTCTTAAAAGAGATGCTCTCTCTAAATCATTCCAGTTTATGAATTATGATTTAGGGATTCTCAGTCCTGCTGAGGCAATTTTTTTAAAAGACTCGCCAAACGGAATTCCTGAAAACTGGATCAACTGCAACAAAACTTCAGTCAAAATTATCCCTTTAGCTCACGGCAAAAAAGCCGGGTTCATAATATTGCCTTACCTTGAAAAAGAATCTAAGGGTTTATCTCAAGAGTTAATTGTTGAATTAACAGAACTTTTTAAGAAGTTTAAAAACAAAACAGATATCCTGATCGGAATTAGTTCCTGGGGATATTTTAAAGAAAAAAAACTTCTTGCTTCACCAGTTTTTGCAGAAGCTCCCCTCGATATTCTTCTTGGAAGTGGGGACGGACCGGGAATGACCGGAGCTGTTGATGACAACGGCAAAACTTTATGGGTCCGCAGCTACCCTACCGGAAAAGCCGTCAATAGGATTGATATTTTTCAGTGGCCGTCCCGGGATGCTGATTTCAAATGGACTTCAGGGCAGAATATTCGATGGTTTCTACAAAGCCTACGTAAAAATAATCGTCAAGAACCAACTGTGTTGAAGCTCATTGAAGGCATTTCAGACGATAAATAGGTTGACCTTCAGGAGGCAAAAATGACTTTCCAAGGAGCATTCACTGCTCTGGTTACTCCGTTCAAGGACGGAGCAATTGATCAGAATGCGTATCGTGAACTGATCGAATGGCAGATTGAACAAGGCATCGACGGTTTAGTTCCATGCGGAACAACCGGCGAAGCGGCAACTATGACTCACGAAGAACAGGGTGAGGCTATAAAAATCTGTGTCGAGCAGGCCAAGGGACGTGTCCCGGTCATCGCTGGCGCAGGTTCTAACAATACTAAAGAAGCCGTATACCTTACAGTTCTTGCTAAAAAAGCAGGTGCTGATGCCACCCTCCAGATCACTCCTTATTACAATAAACCGACCCCGCAGGGACTCCTTGAACACTTCAAGGCTCTTTCTAAAGAAGCGTCAATGCCCTTCTTTCTTTACAATGTGCCGGGAAGAACTGGTCTTAATGCCCAGCCCGAAACAATTGCAAGAATAGCAAGAGAAGTTCCCGATGTTATCGGTGTAAAAGAAGCGACAGGAAACCTTGAACAATGTTCAAACCTTATTGAACAATGCCCCGAAGGTTTCATAGTTTTCTCAGGTGATGATTTTACAGTGCTTCCGTTACTTTCCATCGGCGGCCATGGTGCGATTTCAGTAGTATCAAACATCGCTCCAAAGCTGATGAGTGAAATGTGTGCGGCATATCGCGCAGGGAATACCGCAAAAGCAAAGGAAATCCATTATAAACTACAGCCTCTTAACAGAGCGATGTTTATTGAAACGAATCCTATTCCCGTTAAAACATCCCTTGGAATGATGGGTAAGCTCGAAACTTCATTCAGACTTCCCATTGTTCCCCTGCTTCCTGAAAACGAATTGGAGCTAAAAAATATTCTGAAAGACAACGGAATAATCTAAAAGCTACAAATAAGTTTTACCACACATAAAAGCCCCCGAATCGAGATATTCTCAATTCGGGGGCTTTTTTTGATAAACTTTTTTGTCTTCGGCTAATTATCTATTCACCCAAATTTTCATTAAACCAGTTTTCAAACATTTCCATAGCCCGTTTAGCGTAAAGCTCTTTACGTACTCTTTTAGGTGCGCGCTTATTAAGTGCCGGCATTAAACCGAACTGAACGTTTGAAGGCTGAAAATTCTTCTTATGTTCACGCAGATGACCGAGCAACGCTCCCATTGATGTTTCAGCAGGAGGGGCAGAAAGAGTACGCCCTTTTGCCTGTTGAGCTAAGAAAAGACCTACCCACAGCCCGCAAGCGGCGGATTCCAGATACCCTTCTACTCCAGTGATCTGCCCGGCAAGATGAATGCGCGGATCAGCTTTCAAAGCTAGATTTTCGTCAAGGACATCCGGCGCATTTACATATGTATTGCGGTGAATACTTCCAAGTCTTAAAAACTCCACATTCTCAAGCCCGGGAATCATTCTGAAAATTCTTTTCTGTTCAGGATATTTAAGTTTGGTCTGAAAACCGACAAGATTAAATGACGTTTTTTCTTTATTTTCAGCCCGCAGCTGCACAACAGCATAAGCCATTTCTTCGGTACGGGGATCAATCAGCCCGACAGGCTTGAGCGGACCAAAAGTTAACGTCTGATCTCCGCGATCTGCCATTTCTTCTATAGGCAGACAACCTTCAAAATGAATTTCTTTTTCAAACTCACGCGGAACAACCCTTTCCCCCTTCTTGAGTTCGGCAAGAAAAGCAGCGTACTGCTCTTCAGTCATGGGGCAATTCAAATAGTCGTCATCTTCAGGCTTATATCGTGAACCAAAAAACGCAATATCCATGTTAACTGAATCTTTGCTCACTATCGGTGCAATCGCATCATAAAAATAAAGACGTCCGCCACCAATCTTTGCAATTAAACTTTCAGTTAATGCTTCGGAAGCCAAAGGGCCCGCTGAAACTACAATTTTAGAAAATTCTGCAAGCTCAGGATCATCAAGTGAAGTGATTTCTTTGCGAACAATCGTAATAAGCTCTTCTGCTTCCAGAGCTTCCGTCACGAGATTTGAAAAAATATCACGGTCTACTGCAACAGCAGAACCCGCAGGAACTCTGGACTGCATAGCAGCCTTCATGACCACTGAATCTAAAGATTCCATCTCTTTTTTAAGTACGCCGACAGCAGTGCTTAGATCTCCCGAGCGAAGCGAATTGGAACAAACCAGTTCTGCCAGTCCCGGAATATGATGGGCTTCGGAATAACGATCCGGCTTCATTTCAAAAAGAACAACGGGAATTTCCGCCTTTGCAAGTTGCATTGCACACTCACACCCGGCCAAACCGCCACCGATAACTGCTATTTTTTCCACGTAGCCTACTCCAAAGTCGATTGAATTTTTTAGATATCTCTATTAGTACTATGCTAGTAAATAAATTTCACAAGCATACGGACTAGATCTGACTTATGACTGCACCAATTTTAAAAATCAAGAATTTAACAACATCTTTTGCAACTCCTAACGGAATCATCAGGGCTGTGGATAATGCCAGTCTTGAGTTAGGGCAAGGAGAAACTTTAGCAGTCGTAGGTGAGTCCGGCTGCGGAAAAACGGTTCTATCCCTTTCCATCATGGGTCTTATACCAGATCCTCCTGGAAGAATCACTGAAGGACAGGTCATTTATCAAAATCAGGACTTAGTCCGAATGACTGATAAACAGATGCAAAAAATTCGCGGAAATCATCTTTCCATGATTTTTCAAGAACCCATGACTTCGCTCAACCCGGTTTTTAAAATCGGCGATCAAATCGGCGAAACTCTCAGGCTCCACAAAGGACTTGATCTACACGAAGCAGAACAAGCCGCCATAGAAGCCCTTATCCTTGTGGGCATTCCCAATCCTCAAAAACGAGTTAACAGCTTTCCACATGAACTGAGCGGAGGAATGAGGCAGCGTGTCATGATTGCTATGGCTCTTGCCTGTAATCCTGAAATACTCATTGCAGATGAACCTACCACTGCTTTAGACGTGACAATTCAAGCACAGATACTGCGGCTGCTTGATGACATGAAAAAGAAAATGAACGGCTCGATAATGCTAATCACCCATGATCTGGGAGTTGTTGCCAGAGTAGCCTCACGCGTTGCGGTCATGTACGCAGGGCAACTTGTTGAGTGCTCAAATATTTATGATTTATTCAAAGAACCGCTACATCCTTATACTCAAGGTTTACTTGCATCAGTACCTAAACTCGGCAGCCGTACGGAACTCACGCCGATTCCGGGTAATGTTCCAGCCCTGAATAATCTGCCCGAAGGATGCAGATTTCATCCCAGATGTAAATTTGCCTTTGATAAATGTAAACAACAAGAACCACAGTTAATGAGTAAAGAAGGAAGAGAAATTCGCTGCTGGCTGCATGCGTAATTTTTTTATGGTAAAAAAATGACAACTAATATTCTTGAAATAAAAAATATCAAACGACACTACCCGGTCAGCAGTGGAATTCTTTCGTTATCAAAAGCGACCATCAAAGCCGTTAATGATATTTCTCTGGAAGTAAGAAACGGCGAAACACTCGGCCTTGTAGGAGAATCAGGGTGCGGCAAGTCGACACTTGCCCGGTTGCTCACAGGATTGGAGTCTCCAGATTCAGGCACAATATTTTTCAAAGGAAAAACTTTTAAAGATTGGGATTCTTCGAAAATCGGCACCATGATGCAGATGGTTTTTCAAGACCCGTACTCTTCGCTTAATCCGCGACAGAAAGTCGGGAATATTATTTCGGAAGGAATGAGAATCAACAAAACCGGCACACGTCTGGAGATTTCTAAACGAGTTGAAGAGTTACTTGTTCAGGTTGGAATGCGCCCGGAACATGCCAAAAGATATCCTCATGAATTTTCAGGAGGACAAAGACAGCGTATTGCGATAGCACGAGCGATTGCAATGAATCCAGACCTCATAATCTGTGATGAACCAGTCTCTGCGCTTGATGTTTCCGTTCAGGCACAGGTGCTTAATTTACTCAAAAAAATTCAAACAGAATTTGCTCTAAGCTACGTGTTTATTTCACATGACTTATCGGTAGTAAGTCATATAAGCGACCGCGTAGCAGTAATGTATCTGGGCAAACTCATGGAGATTTCCCCTACCGAAGAACTTTACCATAATCCACTTCATCCATATACTCAGATACTACTTGAAGCGGTTCCAATTCCGGACCCGACCATTCAAATGGCTGATGTTTCAATTCCGGGCGATATGCCAAGCCCTATATCTCCGCCTCCGGGTTGTCCTTTTCACCCGCGCTGCCCGAAGGTTATGGATATATGCAAAGAAACTCCGCCCATGCGTAAAGAAATAAAAAAAGACCATACGGTCTTCTGCCACCTATACTAAGAGGAAAGGAGTCCAACATGATATCCAGAGATGATGCTTTTGAACTGCTGAAAAACAATACCCCTGAAGAGAATCTCATTCATCACGCACTTGAATCTGAAGCTGTGCTTAGAGCTCTTGCGGAGAGACTTGGTAAAAATCAGGAGAAATGGGCTCTTACAGGTCTTCTGCATGACCTTGATTACAGCAAAACATGCAAATTACCTGAGAATCACGGACTGGTTTCAGCAAAAATACTTGAAGAACACCTGCCCTCGGATTCAACCAAAGCGATTAGAGCACACAATTCAGAATTAAACGGGGTAAAGCCTGATACAGATCTTGATTTTGCACTGCGCTGCGGAGAAACCGTCACAGGTCTCATACACGCCAACGCTCTTATACGCCCTGAAGGCATGAAAGGCATGACACCGAAAAGCCTCAAAAAGAAAATGAAAGCAAAGGCTTTTGCTGCAAGTGTAAATCGGGATATTATAAACGAATGCGAACATATCGGTCTTGATTTGGGAGAATTTTTTACAATTTCAATTGCTGCAATTGAAAAAATTGCTCCAGAAGTAGGGCTTGAATAAATCACATCAAAAATAGATTCACGGAAAAAGGGGAAGCTTTTAAGCTTTCCCCTTTTTATATGTTATCGAAATAGTAAAAAACTATTCACTTGATTCTTCCTTTTTTCTTTCAACATCTTCATCAAAAGAAGAAATTTTCCATGGAAATGATTTTCTAGCAGTCATAACGGCAAAATTTTCAACTTCTTTTGCCCATTGACGATATTCTTCAAGCACACGCTCTCCAAGCGGCGTTAGACTGCACCCGCCACGACCTCTGGTTTTAAGTACAAGCGAGTCCCCAAGAACTTCTTCCGTATTTTTAATCCTTCCCCACGCGGCTCTATACGACATACCAAGTGCTTTTGACGCCTTATTAAGTGATCCCAACTCTTCAATTTTTTCAAGGAGCTGAGCTCGTCCTAGGCCGAAAAGCATACCTTCGTCCGTTTCCAGCCAAAGGTTAAGCCTGACTCTAGGACAAAATTCATCATCACCGGACATGTCTTTTCCTCCTAAAAAATTACAATTCATAGCCATCTATTTTTTTTTAACATAAAGTGTGACGACTGAAAACAACCCCTTGCTTTTCCTAAAACTATAACTAAGTTTAATCTCTTGGCAAAATTAAAACACCGCCTACAGAATTAAGATATATAATTATAATGGATACTTATCTTAACCTTGTACGACTACGGAGCTTCTCTACTTGATGGAAATGAACACCACCAACATGACCCACTCTCCATATAAAACTATATGGAGCCTATCATGGCCTCAAATCCTGATGATGATTTTTCATCTTATGATCGGACTTGTTGATGTGTGGGTTGCCGGTAAACTTGGCCGCGAAATTCAAGCTTCAATGGGCATGGTCAGCCAATCTCTATTCTTTTTTCTCGTCATCGGCATGGCTGTCGCGAACGGTTCTGTTGCAGCAATCAGTCAGTCCATCGGCGCAGGTCTTCTGCTCAGAGCCAAACGGTATGTCGGACTTTGCTTTCAACTCGGCGCAGTGCTCGGGTCAATAATTTTTCTTATCGGTTTTCCATTTAGAAATGGAATGTTGAGCATTCTACGAGTCCCTGAAGAAATGCGCTATGTTATGGAATATTTTATAGAAATATTTCTATACCTGCTTCCTCTTTACTACCTTCTCATCATCACAAACGCAATTTTCAGAGCGCAAAAGCAGGTTTTTCTACCACTCTACAGCATGATCATTGTAACGGTCCTTAATACTATTCTAGATCTTGGACTCGGCCTTGGAATGTGGGGCTTTCCTGATCTGGGATATAAAGGTATTGCTCTGGCAACCTTCTACTCAGTTTCAGCCGGAGCAGTCTTTAATCTCTTTCTGCTTTATAAATCAGGCTCGCTTCGTAGAAAATCATTTGCCCCGTATAGATGGGTTCGCAACGCCTTCCCTTATTTGCTGAAAGTTGCATGGCCCAGCGGACTTATGCAACTTGTCTGGCATTCCGGATATCTGATTCTTTATTCAATTACAGCCAGTCTGCCCCTTGAAAATGTTGTAGCCCTTGCGGGAATGACTGCCGGAATTAAAATTGAGTCCATTCTTTTCCTTCCTGCGTTTGCTTTTAACATGACCGCCTCAATTATCATCGGTCATTACCTCGGCGACGGCAAACCCGAAGAAGCTAAAAAATTCGGTTTTCGCATACTCTTTCTGGCAATAGCCTTTTTGAGCCTTACTGCTCTGGGATTATGGCAGTTCATCAGACCCATAACGGCAATCATTGCGCCTGAGCTGGTTGTTCTTGATGAAGCTGTAAACTATCTGTTCTTTAATATGCTGGCCATCCCGTTCACTCTCACCTCCATGATTATGGCGGGAGCGCTAAACGGAGCAGGTGCGACTCTCTACAACCTCTTTATTTTTACTTTTACAATATGGGGATTCAGACTGCCGCTTGCATATTATCTCGGACATGAAATCTTTCATTCAGCAACCGGAATATGGATAGCGATGCTGCTTTCACAAATAGTTCAAGCCTCAATAATGTTATATGTTTTTTCATGCCGTAACTGGCAAAAATTCAGTATGACTAGTAATAAGAAAAGGAATAATCATGGATAAACAATTCAGCCCGATAACTCTCTGTTGCCAAGATAAATTTGATAAAGTTTTAAAGACATGCGGTCAGCTCACATCAGATTATACTTTCGCAAATATCTGGGGATGGACAGATTACTACGGCCTTGAGCTTAACTGCTCAGACAATCTTGTGTGGGTAAGACAGACCAAGCCGGATCTTATACATTGGGCTCCTATCGGCGATTGGGAAAGTATCAATTGGGAAAAGTGTGAGATGATGAACACACCCGGAACCAGATTCACCCGCATCCCTGAAAAACTGGCTCTGCAACTGCAAGGCATCTTCGGAGACAAACTTATACTGGAAGAAAATCGTGATCACTTTGACTATGTTTATTCAGTCGAAGAATTAATAGAACTTCGTGGCAAAAAATTTCACAAAAAAAAGAATCTGCTGCATCAGTTTATCAAAAAATATGACTTCGAATATAGAGAAATTACCCCTGACTGCGTAGAAGAAGTGCTTGAAATGCAATTTGACTGGTACCGCTGGCAGGAAGAAAACAATAATTCAGCAGCACTTGTTGCGGAAAACGAAGCCATTTCAAAAGTACTTAAAGAAATGGACACCATTACACATCTCACAGGCGGAACACTTCGCATTGACGGACGTATAATAGCCTACACAATAGCTGAGCCACTGGGTAATGATACAATTGTAATTCACTTTGAAAAAGGAAACACCTATTTTAAAGGTGTATATCAGGCAATCAACCAGATGTTCCTTGAAAACTCTGCAAGTGATAAAAAATTTGTAAATCGTGAACAGGATCTTGGTGAACCGGGTCTGCGAAAAGCTAAACTTTCATACAATCCTGTTGATTTTATGAAAAAATACGAAATCACAGTTCGCTAATTTTTTCAGGTAAATTAAATGATTCTGACATCGACAAAACGTAAAAGGTTCGTAGTTCTCGGACTTGACGGACTTCCTGCGTCTCTTGCTGTTAAAATGGCGGCAAGATTGCCTAACCTTAATAGAATTGCGGGTAAAAACAAGCCGCTAACCGCTGAAACTCCGGAACTGTCACCTGTAAACTGGACGTCTTTTTTCACAGCAGCCGGACCTGAAACACACGGTGTTTACGGTTTTACGAAATTAGATAGAAGCTCTTACACGCTATCCATAAACAATTTCGACAATGTTTATGGATCTACTATTTTCGACCGCATAGGAGAAAAAGGTTTAGTCAGCAAAGTGATTAACCTTCCGAATACCTACCCTGCGCGTCCGTTAAGAGGAATGCTCATTTCCGGCTTTGTAGCGGATTCACTTGAAAAAGCTGTTTACCCGCAGTTTCTACTCGCACCGCTTAAAAAGTCAGGGTTTATCTTAGAGGCAGACACAACCAAGGGGTTGATGGACCCGCAATATCTGATAGACCAAGTAAGCAAGACACTCGAATGCAGACTTAACGCATTCGAAATGCTCTGGAACGACCTTGCGTGGGATCTGTTTGTAATAGTCTTTACAGAAACGGACAGACTCTTTCATTTCCTCTATCCGGCGTTTGAAGACACTAATCACCCTTTGCACAATGTTTGTATGAATTTCATGATTAAATGGGACGCAGCAATCGGACGGGTTCTTGATAAATTTGATACTCTCCCCGGCGATAAAAAGCTGATATCTTTTGCCGACCACGGATTCACATCTCTTAAAACCGAGGTTGACCTCAATGCGTTCCTCATTCAAAAGGGACTTCTAAGCCTTAAGCACATTCCCTCTGACCAATGGGATTCAACCGCCATCAGTGATGAAAGCAAAGCTTTTGCACTTGATCCCGGCAGAATATATATCCATACAGCAGAGAAATTCGACAGAGGGCAAGTGAGCAGGCACGAAGTTAAATCCATAGCTGAAAATATAGCTTTTGATCTTATGAAATTGGAATTTAACGGTCAGCAGGTTATGGAATCAGTTCAAACAACCACTGAACTTTACGGCGAAACCGCCATCGGCAATCCACCGGATTTAATTTGCACAGCAAAACCCGGATTTGACCTTAAAGCTAAATTCGACCGTAAAGATATTTTTGGATTCTTCGGAAGAACCGGTACTCATACCCGCGGGGATGCTTTTTTTTACAGCTCAGACGGAGAACAAGCCGACTTAATGCGCGACACAGGTAAAATGATCCTGAACTGGTTCAATATTTCCCCTTCCCCAGCACCCCATGCCCGTCGGAGACAAAAAAATGATCGATTTCAAAAAAGAACTTAATCCAGCGCAATATGAAGCAGCCACGAACCCTCAAGGTCCGGTACTTGTTATTGCCGGAGCAGGCAGCGGAAAGACCAGAACTATTGTCTACAGACTTGCATGGCTTGTCGAACAAGGAATCCCGCCTGAATCAATCCTGCTGATGACCTTCACCCGCAAAGCCGCTCAGGAAATGCTGACCAGAACTGAACAAATTCTGGGCAGACCTCTGCATGGAACCAATGGCGGAACTTTTCATTCATTCGCTTTTTCTATTCTGCGGCAGAACAGCGCCGAAATAGGCTTTCCAAACGGTTTTACGCTCATGGACCGTGGCGACTGTGAAGATGTCATACGGGAAGTTAAAAGCAACTTCGGATTCGGCCAGAAAGATCGTTCCTACCCAAAAAAAGCTACCCTGCTGGATATGGTGACCAAATCCAGAAACAAAGAAGTCTCCATAGATTTCCTGCTTAATTCTGAGGCATTCCACCTCGCTTGCTACGGACAGGAAATGGAACAGATTTCAGATGGTTATGCCATCTACAAAAAACAGCACGGTTTGATGGATTATGACGATCTCCTCTTTTATCTTGAAGAGTTGCTTTCAAAAGACGAGTTCCTCAGAAATTCATTACGCAGCCGCTTCCAATATATCATGGTGGACGAATATCAGGACACTAACCTTGTGCAGGCCCGTATTGTACAACATCTGGCCGGTAAAAACGGCAATGTAATGGCTGTCGGCGATGATGCGCAATCCATCTATTCTTTCAGAGGCGCTGATGTCACCAACATCCTTAAATTTCCTGAAATTTTTAATGACGTAAAAATAGTTCGCCTTGAACAAAATTACCGATCAACTCAACCGATACTCGATATTACCAACGCAATTCTGGATGGCGCTGCAAATAAATTTGATAAAAAACTGTTCACTGAAAAAACATGGGGCAAAAAGCCGCAGTTGATGATTCCGCTAAGTGATTTCAGCCAGTCTACAAGAATTCTGGACCGTATTATCGAATTACAGAAAAAACACGGTCCCGAAGAAGTCGCTGTTCTTTTCAGAGCGGGATATCAGAGTTACGGGCTGGAAGTTGCACTCAAAAGGTTAGGTGTAGGCTATAAAAAATATGGCGGTCTTAAATTTAACGAAGCCGCACATATTAAGGATGTTCTTTCCTTTTTGCGTCTTGTTTCTAATCCTGCTGATATTATTGCTTGGCAACGCTGCCTCGGTCACATCAAAGGGGTCGGTCCTAAAACAGCTCAAAAAATTGCGAATACCGTCATTTCCGGCGATATAAACGCTATCAACAAATACACTCAAAAATACTCCCTGCTTAAAGATATTCTTGCTGATATCGACGGATTGCGAGAAAAAAGATCATCCCCTGCAACGTCCCTTGAAGTTGTTATTCCTCTTTATACACCGATACTTGTTGCAACTTATCCTGACGATTATCCAAGACGTGAAGCGGGACTTGATCAGCTTTTACAAATTGCAAACAACTATACAGATCTCGATAGTTTTCTTGCTGACATGTGTCTTGATCCTGATCAGCATCGTGAAGAAGCTGCACAGGAAAATGTTCTTACGCTTTCAACCATTCACTCGGCAAAAGGACTTGAATGGAACGCCGTAATCATAATAGATCTGGTGGAAGACAGATTCCCTTCCCGCAAATCAATGCACAAACCTCTTGAATATGAAGAGGAACGCAGACTGCTGTACGTTGCCTGCACCCGCGCAAAAGAAGAACTTATTCTATCGGCCCCGGCATCACTTTACCGTAAAAATTCTGACTTCAATGAACCAGCGGTCCCGAGTCCTTTTATACGGGAACTTGATAATTACTTGTTTGACGAATTGCATGAATCATATTCCGGCGGAATGAATAAACAGCGGATTGCGGCTGTCCCGTCTTTTGACACAAAACCCCGTAGTACGGATTCTATCGAAAACAAAAAAAACAGTTCCGCACAAAAACTAGGCCATTGCACACATAAGATTTTCGGACGCGGTAAAATTATCGATAAAGTTGATCCTAATAAACTTAAGATTAATTTCCCGGGATTCGGAGTTAAGGTAATCGTAGAAGACTTCGTTGAGCTTCTGTAGGTAAAAAAATGAAAAATTTAAACTCCGAACAAGATTTCCTAGCACTCATAGACACTTACTTTCCGTCCATAAACGGACACGTAACTTTAGGCAGAGGTGACGACTGCTCCATTTTACGGACAAACAAAGAACTCTGTATAAGTAAGGATCTTTTCCTTGAAGATGTGCATTTCCGGCGCTCATACTTCTCGCCTGCAGACATCGGATACAAATCGCTTGCCGTAAACATCAGTGACATTGCAGCAATGGGCGGAGTTCCAAAAGGTTTTGCCCTAGGCCTTATCGTTCCTCCGGAACTGGATGAAAGTTACTGGGACTCACTCCTGAAAGAAATGGCTAAACTTGCAAACAGACACAGACTTATCCTTGCCGGAGGAGATTTGTGCAAAGGTACATCGCTTGGCATATCCGTAACGGTCTGGGGTGAGCCATTTCAGAACCCGAAACAAAATTCAGGCTCTAAGGGTAAATTTTTAACCCGTGGTAATGCAAAGCCGGGAGACATACTTTTCATACACGGCTCATTGGGGCTTGCGCGCACCGGAATGCTCCTGTTGGAAAAAGATGAACCGTGCAGCCGCGACACCTTCCCAAAGAGCGTACAGGCTCATTTACGGCCTCAAACACGAATAGAAATAGGTAACACTCTTTCAACATTCCCATCCGTAACAGGACTGATGGATTTATCTGACGGACTGGCACGGGATCTGCCACGTTTTATTAATTGCTGCGAAACAGCATTCGGAGCTGAAATATCTTTACCTGAAGATCTTCTTCACAGTGAAGTTATACGATTTGCCAAAACAAACGGAATTCCACCCGAAGAACATGCTTTTCAAGGCGGTGAAGATTACGCCCTTTTCGGAGCCGCATCCGCTGATGGATTTGATGAGCTGATAAATACAGTAGAAGGAATTGTCCCGATCGGAGTGCTTACTGATAGATCTGAAATTTTACTCAACGGCAAAAAATATTCAGAAAAAGGATTTGATCATTTTTCAGGTTAGTTGCAAGATTTAAAATCTTGATAATTTTGCCGCCTGGAGGGCTCTTAAGGAGAAAAAATGGATACTGATCTAAAAATAATAGGTTTTATAAAGTCAGAATTTAAAAAAAGAGAAGATACACCTAAACAAGGTGATGAAGGTGGCGTTGAAGCTGTCCTTCACATCAAAGAAGAATTTTCCGAAGCTATGGACGGACTGAAACCGGGCATGGAAATTTTATTGCTTTCATGGCTGCATGAAGGCGATCGAAACTATTTGAGAGTTCATCCACGCGGAAACAAAGCAACCCCTATGAGGGGAGTTTTTTCTACACGCTCACCTGACCGTCCAAATCCGATAGGACTCCATCCTGTCACCATAAAAAGCGTAAATGGACTTGAAATCAGAGTTTATCCGCTTGAAGCTATAGACGGAACGCCTCTTCTGGATATAAAGAACGCATAAGAAGCAATCGAAAAAAGCACGCAAAAAAACGGAAGAGAAATTTTCACTACTCTTCCCACGGGGTCGTCAATAAAGACCGACCCCGCGTGGGGAATATTTCAGCGATAAAATAACCGCTAAAACCAACCTACTATAATTTAGCGGGGACGATAAGTAATTCTACCGCGAGTCAAATCGTATGGAGAAAGTTCAACTGTAACTTTATCGCCAGGCATTACTCTAATACGGAATTTGCGCATTTTTCCAGAAATATGAGCCAAGACTACGTGGCCGTTTTCAAGCTCAACTCTGAACATAGCATTAGGGAGAGCTTCCTCAACGGTTCCATTAACTGCAATTCCTTCTTCTTTTGCCAAAATAATTTCTCGATTTTTTAAATTTAAATTAGAAAAGCCTACTAACGCTTAAGCGACAGCAGGCTTTATTTTTGATATTCCCGATGATCGGAAATTTTGTAACAAGACTGTCTTCAGGTATAATTTGGAATTGATGAAACTAAAAAATCTCACCAGCCCAAAGGGGCTTTATACCAAAACGGAACGAATTACCAGCGTTTTGGACGCTCCTCCCGTGGGCGGGCCTCATTTACTTTAAGATTACGTCCACCAAAATCTTTTCCATCAAGTGATTCTATTGCCTGCAAAGCACCCTGATCATCCATTTCAACAAAACAGAACCCACGCGGACGTCCTGTTTCGCGATCTGTTATCAAGTTGACAGAAATAACTTCACCAAACTCTTCAAAAGCTGATTTAATGTCTTCCTCGGAAGCACTCCAAGGAAGATTACCCACGTAAATGTTTTTAGACATTTCTCAAAACTCCATAAAACGTTGCATCTTTTAACACTAGACCAGACAGCCGTTCCCGATTCATTTTGCTCGATCCGACCCTTAGATTTTGGCTTTGGAACCTACCAAGCCATGAAATCAATTCAACTAAATACCTATAAAAACGATCTATGATATTACGCTGAAATCTGGCATCCTAATTAGCCCCTTATAATCTTCTACAAAAAAAAGCAATAGCCTGCACAAAAAAGATGAACACGTCATCCTTTCCATGCAGGCTATATATAAATAAACTTAAAGAACTAGACTATTTCTTGAGCCAGCTCATCATCTTACGAAGATCAGTTCCGACTGTTTCAACCTGATGCTCTGCATTCAGACGACGCATTGCATTGAAATGAGCCTTTCCGGACATATTTTCAACGATAAATTCTTTAGCGAACTCACCCTGCTGAATTTCCTTGAGGATTTTCTTCATTTCTTTACGGCTTTCAGCATTGATAACTCTAGGTCCGCGAGTCAAATCGCCATATTCAGCAGTATCACTGATTGACGCACGCATGTTAGAAAGACCGCCTTCATAAATGAGGTCGATGGTCAATTTAAGTTCATGCAAACATTCGAAGTATGCAATTTCAGGCTGATATCCGGCTTCAACCAAAGTTTCAAAGCCAGCCTTGATAAGTTCGCTTACACCTCCGCAAAGAACAGCCTGCTCACCGAAAAGGTCGGTTTCAGTTTCTTCACGGAAGTTTGTTTCAATAACACCGGAACGAGTTGCTCCGATACCCTTTGCGTAAGCAAGAGCGATCTCAAAAGCATTACCGCATACATTCTGGTAAACTGCAGCAATAGCCGGAACAGCTCCACCTTCAGTGTATGTGCGGCGCACAAGATGACCTGGTCCTTTTGGAGCAATCATGATTACATCATTGTCTGCATTAGGAACAATCTGGTCAAAATGGATATTGAAACCATGACCAAAAGCAAGAATATCACCGGACTTAAGGTTCGGAAGAATCTCACTTTTATAAATAGCTGCCTGAACCTGATCAGGTAGGAGAATCATAATTAGGTCTGCAGCGGCAGTAGCTTCAGCTGCGCTTACAGGCTCAAAGCCATGTTCTTTTGCGAGGTCGTAGTTAGGACCTCCGGGACGCTGACCGACAACAACCTTAACACCTGAATCACGTAGATTCTGAGCGTGAGCATGGCCCTGGCTACCATAACCGATGATGGCTACAGTTTTGTCTTTCAAAAGTCCTAAATCTGCATCATTTTCGTAATAAACTTTCATTGAATTCTCCTGATTTTCACTTTCAATCGGACACGAAACCATAACAGTTTCCCGGCAAATTTAATCACATGATTAGAATCTGTCAGAGATCTTTTCTATGCCGAAATATTGATTGAAATTTAATTATACTTGCAAAGCACGCTTCATTGCGACCGTACCGGTACGGGCAACTTCCTTAATACCGAATCTGGATAGCAGATTAATCAAGGCATCGATTTTACCGTGATCTCCGGTAACCTCAAGAGTCAGCTCGTCCACGCTGACATCAACAACTTTACATCTGAATATATCTACTATTCGAAGAATTTCAGCCCGTTTAGCGTCTTCAGCATTAACCTTAAGCAGAACCATTTCTCTCTCAACAGATTTAAGCTCTGTGAGATCGACAACTTTAATAACCGTAACAAGCTTTCTCAGCTGTTTAACGATTTGTTCAATGATCTGCTCATCACCTACAGTGGTTATGGTCATCAGCGAAACTCCTTCTTCCAGAGTCGGGGCAACGTTAAGGGATTCAATATTAAATCCGCGTCCGCTGAACAATCCTACAACTCTGGAAAGAACGCCGGGCTCATTTTCAACCATGACGGACAGAGTATGTCTCATTATTCTATCCTCCTAAACGAGCAACATGTCGGCTAATGAAGCTCCGGCAGGAACCATAGGATAAACATTCTCCTCTGGATCAACCCGAACATCGATAATACAAACCTTAGGGAGAGCAAACGCCTCCGTAAGCACAGGCACGACATCTTTCTCTTCGGTTACTCTGAACCCGACAGCTCCGTAGGCTTCAGCTAGTTTTACAAAATCCGGCTGAGCATCCATACAGGTTTCACAGTAATTACGATTGTAAAAAAGTTCCTGCCACTGACGAACCATGCCAAGATAACCATTGTTTAAAATAACAATCTTGACCGGAAGGTCATTGCAGACAGCAGTCATCAATTCCTGAATATTCATCTGAATAGAACCGTCTCCGGCAATATTCACAACAAGCCGGTCAGGAAACGCCATTTGCGCGCCGATGGCAGCAGGAAGCCCATACCCCATCGTTCCTAAACCCCCCGAAGACAGAAAAGATTTTGACTTTTTAAACTTATAAAATTGTGCGGCCCACATCTGATTCTGACCGACCTCAGTAGCGACAATAGCGTCACCGTTGCTGATTTCATAAACCTTTTCAACAACATACTGAGGTTTAATGAACGACCCACCTTTATTATACCGCAAAGGATGAGTTTCAGACCATTGCTGAACCTGACGAACCCAGACAGCATGAGAATCTTCGGAATAAGTCTGGTCGAGAATAGGCTCAATTACTGATTTAAGTGAAGACAATGCACTTTTGCAGTCAGCAACAAGAGGCACATGAACAGCAACATTTTTTTGAATTGAAGTAGGATCAATATCTATATGAACGAGTGTGGCTTTAGGGGCAAAAGTATCAACCTTTCCAGTCACACGGTCATCGAACCTCGCTCCGATTGCCAGAACGAGGTCCGAATTATTAATTGCCATGTTTGCGGCATAGGTGCCATGCATTCCCAGCATCCCAAGCCATAAGGGATCATCTCCGGGAAAGGCGCCAAGCCCCATGAGAGTGGCTGTCACCGGAATATTCAGACTCTTGGCGAGCCATGTCAATTCATCCTCAGCTCCGGAACTGATAACCCCGCCGCCAGCGTAAATAACCGGTCTTTCGGCCTTTTCAATAAGCTTGGCAACTTTTTTAATCTGACCGATATGAGGTGTCAGATTCGGATTATAGCTTCGCAATGACACATCTTCAGGCCAGACAAATTCAGCCTTAGCCTGCATAATATCTTTAGGAAGATCGACCAATACAGGCCCGGGTCGTCCTGAGCGTGCGAGATAAAACGCCTGCCTTACAGTGAAGGCTAACTCGTTAATATCTTTGACCAAGTAGTTATGTTTTGTACAGGGCCGGGTAATTCCGACAATATCAACCTCTTGAAAGGCATCATTTCCGATTAAAGGAGTCGGAACCTGTCCTGTAAAAATTACTACCGGAATTGAATCCATGTATGCAGTTGCAATACCGGTAACAGCATTTGTTGCTCCGGGACCGGATGTAACCAAGCATACGCCTGCTTCACCTGTTGCCCGGGCATAACCATCAGCCGCATGGACCGCACCCTGCTCGTGTCTGACCAGTATATGCTTAAAAGGATAATTCGGGAGTTGATCATATATATCGATTATCGCGCCGCCGGGATAGCCGAAAACAACTTCAACTCCCTCTTTTTTCAGACATTCAAGAAATATCTGAGCTCCGGTGAGCTCCATGGCTCTCTCCCTATTATTTGTATTTTTCTATTAACAAATGCAATTTCGTTTTTCCGGCCAATTTCTTTTTCTTCAGTTCTTTCAATTCAAGGACTTCTGTCTCGTTTAGAAGACCTTTCTTTTCAAATCTATCAATAATCTTTTTTAGATCTTTATGCTGATCCCATAGCCCTTTAATTTCCGCATCCTGACCAACTAGAGTTTTAATCAGATCGACGTCTTTAGCTTCCATTTGAAACTCCTTTGCAGAGGTTTGCATATTCAAGCGTCAGTGGAAAATATTCCATCCTAACGCAGTACAACTTTTTAATCTTCTCTCTCAATTTATTTGGCTTTTTTGAAAAATTTAAGCTTGGCTTCAATGGCTTCAACTTTTTCAAGTTCAGGATTACTGATCTCAAGTGTCTTTAAATGGGACTCAAGAACAGCTTTGAGCTCAACTTCAAACCTAGTTCTTTGGCGTTTGAGTTCGTTAATATCTTCATGAATTTGAGCCAAACGGTTGTGTGCCTGCTGCAAAATAACTTCAGCCCTTGAATGGGCCTCATTAATTATGAGCTCAGCTTCCTTTCTGGCAGTTGCTTTGAGGTCATCAATCATTCTTTGAGTTGTCATCAAAGTATCACGAAGTGTTTCTTCGCGCTGACGAAACTCTCGAATAGAGGAATCGCGGCGTTCAATCTTCTTCATAAGCTGCTTCTTGTCATCGGCGGTTGCACCGAGAACTTCAGCAAGCTCAATCATAAGCTGATCCACTTCACTTTTAGAATACCCGAAAAGAGATTTTGAAAACTTTTTATTAAGTAAATCAATCTTCGAAAGGGTCATCCACTACCTCCAGAGGCTACATTCCATATGCAAGTCTTGTAAGGTTGCCCACCAAGGCAATATCAAGCATCTGAATAATCAGAATAACAACTATCGGAGACAGGTCGAAACCACCGATATTAACGAATGGAATATACTGCCTGACCTTTGCAAAAACAGGCTCGGTTGCTTTACGCAGAAAACGAACAACGGGATTGTAAGGATCAGGGTTTACCCAGGTAATAAGAGCGGAAATAATAACCACCCACATATAAAGATTGAGGACAATCTGAAGAACTTTAGCTACGGCAAGAATCACATAATCCATTTAACATACTCCTGACAGGCATAGAATTGAAAAAGCAGTATACGCTTCCATTCTTGTTTACAAATTGTCACAGCAAGCCCTAAGAATCAACACTTTTTAGGGCATATTAACAAAATGAACTTATTATTAAAAATCCAAGACTAAAACCATGACTTATTCAGACTTGCGCCAAACATTATTTTTGGCTTTTTCAAACAAACTACGAAGAACCCAATAATCTGAAATATGTAACGAAGCACTAAGCAACGGACTGCAATAAGCCCAGAACTCAACACCTGCGCGGGAAGCGCATGCTTCATCTATCCATGTATCTCCAATATAGACGACGTCTTCCGGCTTCATAGACCACTTATCCAGAATATAATGAACACCTTCAGGATGGGGCTTTGAATTAGGTAAAAGCGTAGACGTAACAGTTGGAGAAAAGAAACCTTCTATATCTAAATTTTCCAAAACAGTAGGCAGAGAATCAGTTCTATTCGTATTAATGGCCATACGGATATTATTATCTCTAAGCCACACTAGGACTTCGCGGAGTCCCTCTTCTATTTGAATATAGGACAGCGCTTCACTAAGCTCAGGCAACTTTCTGAGTTCAAGAGCTTCTTCGTAATTTTTTTCAGGAAGAACATGTGCCAGGGACTCAAAAACAGTATGCGCATGCGCAAACTTTTCTTCTTCCTTACTCATAGGCGGAAGATTAAATCTATTTTTGAACCAATTGTAATACCACCTGTTTGCTTCAAATGAACTGATCAAAACTCCGTCACAATCAAAAATAATTCCCTTAACTTCTTTAAGAGCTTCAGGCGGAGTTATATCGCTTAAATGTATTCCTTCCATTAATAAAACCTCATTTATTCTGTTTCGGGGACGGCCAGAGCGATAAGAAACTCCCGGTCCAACCACGGCTTTTCTTCAGGTACACTTGAAAGCCCTAAAAGCTTCCATGCCTTATCTCTTACTACAGTTGCCTTCTCAGGCAAAACGCCTTCTTTTTCATAAAAATCCAGTTCCAGATCACGCCAGAATGAAACTGCATCAATATCACTTGTGACTAATGCAGAATTTTCAGGCAAAAGAACAGCAAACCCTTCAAGAACTTTCTGCCATGGCAGAATAACTCTTGAACCAGCTTGAACCGGAGCATTGGAAAACAGTCCCCCAAGGGCTCTAGCCTGCTGATCTGCTGCATCTTCATCATCAAGCCCGAGACTTGTACCGAAACCGGACCACTTATCATTCAATTTATGCTCAATTTCTGCAAGCTCAAGATGCTTCTCTTCGTAAGCGTATACCAAAGCCAATACTACCTGATTTTGAACGCGATCAGTCTCAGACTTTTTTTCAGCAGGAGTGTCACGAATAAGAGCATTCAGCTCATTTTCAATTGCAGAAGTTCTTTCACCGAATTGATCTTTCTGGTTTGAAGTAGGCATGGACAACATTTTAAACATTTTGCCAAGACTTTCACCATAACTAACGAAATCTGCTATCATACGGCGACACACATCAGGTTCCACAGGCAGGTTTTCAGGCCTGAAAACAAGAACATCTTCTGTCTGTGCTCTGTCAACTCCTGGATCAAAAAGCAACGCACCTTCAACCTTTTCAGTTATCAACTCTTCGTGCAACTGCGGGAAGTATATCAACATGGCAATTCTCCATCGGTTAAAGATGTCACTTTAAAATTTAGAACAACCGCACATAATTTAAAATCATTCTGCGAATAAAATCTAATCCTCAGTAGGCATAAATTTATCGCAAATACCTTCACAGCGAGGAAACTCCAATAAACATATATCTTCGTAACCATCGGAACACAAAGGATATGTGTCCTCTCCCTGCAAGGCGTTTTTATGGCATCCGCCCGTAGAAGCCCGATGCTCTGCAATCCGGAGATCCCATAACTCGGAAACAACCTCTGCGCTAAGCTTGAAAGTTTCAGCCTGCCTGAGTAATTTATCATACTCATCCTCAAGGCCAACTAAAATTTTACACCGCAATTCCGCATTGTACCCGGGATTTAATAATTCATCGTAAAGACATCTGCCTTTTTTATAAAAACGACACATATGTCCCGGCATTTTGGAAATAGTTGCCAAAAAAAATCTCCTGAACAGTGATTAGATTTACAGTTTAAAACAACAAACAAACTTCACTGAAGACCTATTTACGCATTTAAAATTTGTAAAGACCAAAAAGATAGTTTTTACAAGCGTTTTTAAGAGGAAAAGTCATTCTTGACCTTAATGCCCGGCCCGTGTAAAAGTTCCCTACCGTCTAGCATTGGAGGAAAAAATGTTTGGATTAGGAATAACAGAAATTCTTTTGATTTTGGGTATTATTATCCTGATATTCGGTGCCAAAAAACTTCCTGAAGTGGGAAGTGGGCTAGGCCGTGCAATTCAAAATTTCAAAAGGGCCAGTAGTGAGTCTGATGAAATTGACGTAACTCCCTCAAAAGACAAAGACAAGGATAAGGAAGCTTAACAGTTTTCTTTGACTTGCCTGTAAAAACCCCGGTTTACTTAATGTGAGCCGGGGTTTTTACATTCTTGCTTTTTAGCAAAAAACATAGCGAATCCCTGTTTTATGTAAACAACTCCAGAAACAAACGTAAACAAAGCAGTTGCCCATTCAAGGACGAACTCTACCTCAAAGAAATCAAGAGCAAAAGAAAGTCTGCTTAAAACAGAGAATATAAGTAGCAATTGCAAAGCAGTGGTTAACTTGCTGATTATCAAAGGATTAATTTTCTTCTGAACATCTACTCCGTAGGATTTCAAAAAGAATAAGCCTCCGACAATTATTGTATCCCTTAAAATCACAAGTAATGCCAGCCAGCTTGGAATTAGCCCTTGAATGGCGAGACACAGGAAAGATGTAATAATAAGGAATTTATCAGCAAGCGGGTCGAGCATCGCCCCTAGCGACGTGCGCTGATTGAGAATTCGCGCTAGAAAACCATCAAGAGCATCTGAAAATCCTGCCACCAGAAAAAGAATCCATGCCCAAAAGAAGTTGTGATCAAGATATACGAACACAAATCCCAGAGTTAACAGAATCCTGAAAATGGTTATCAGGTTAGGAATATTCCAGTTTTTTTGCCTCGTCACTCTTTATCCTATTTTATTTATCTCCGCTAAGCCCGTCAATATTGAATGATAAACCTCGTGAAGGCAAATAATCATTAAGATAGCTTTTTAAAACCCACTGATCAGAGACTTCTAGAGACCAGCTTGCGGAAACAGCAGTCGGTTTCATTTCTACATCAAGCAGTTGAACTTCCTGTACAGCTGAATCCCAAGATTTCAACAACCTATCGAACTCTCTGACTCCATCAGGATTGAACCAGCCATTCACAACTAGAACGGCCTTCGGATTCATCATGCTTTCAACATTTTCAGAATCAAAAAATTTAGCCCACAAATTCTGCCAAACTCTTTCGACTGTATGGCCGGAGGCTTTCCAGTTGCCGTGAGCAGAAGTGAGTTCACCCGCCCACCTATTCTTTCCGACTTTAGTAATACTTAATTCAGGAGCAGATAAGTCAGTTGAAGCAGTTTTTTGCACTCCATAAAGAACCATCAGATTCTGCACTTCCGTATCAAGGTCCAACTGCTGTGTTTCATTCAGTTTGGTTTTACCGCTTGAAACTGAAATATCTGCTTTAACGCTTATCTCTGCATTTGAAAAAAGCCCCATCTTCTTCAGAACAGCACGTAATGCGCTTCGATTGACATTAACATCAATACGGACAGCAACGCCATCCTCTTGAAATTTAACATCCATATCGCGGTAACCAGTTATAAATTCCTCATAATGATTACCAAACATATCTTTTAAAGCATTACTGCGCTCAGCAGACAACGTTGAAGGCATCATACGCACGGATTCAGCAAAAAGAGCCTGTGCGAAAGCCTGCGAAACAGCTTCACTTCGTAAATCTTTACTTGAAACGTTCTCTTCGGTTGGCTTAAAAATCTGAACTTTGACAGCAAAAGCAGGCACAGAGGCGGCTGTTGCGATCATCAACACACAAAAGACAAAAAAACTTTTTTTAATATATTCTGTAAAGATCAAGTGATTACTCCGATCTATAAATTACTGCTGCAAGGCAGGAGATGCGCCTTCATCAACTATTGTTTCTTCCTGCAATCTAGAATCCTTTACAGGAGAATCATTTTTTACAGGAACCAAACCAATACCAACGGTTCCGTTATCATTCGAAATCTGTACAGATTCTTCGCCTGCCGGAGCATCCATCATTATAACTACTGCGCAATTATCAATAACAGATTTTCTTTTGAGTGCCGCCCTGAATTTAGCAGATTCTTCAAGTGTCAAAATCAGATTCCCACGCACGGTTCCATGAGAACTTACAGGTTTAACAACAAGAGGATAATTACCAACCCGCTCTCTGAAATTTCCTATAGAAGAACCCACTACATAGGAAACCAAACCGTTTTTAATAACAGACTCTCTGCTTACGATGAAAGGTCCGTACACGCCCACGCCTTTACCGTCATAAATAACAGGCAGCAATATTGGAGTCAAAGTAAGTCCCCGGGCATCTATGACAACTCCACTGTATGAAGCTTCAACGCCGTTTTCATCTGTAAATAATGGAGCCTGAACAACAGCCTCGCCCCTGCCCTCAGACAGCATCGGCGCAATTCCTGAAAGAAACGGTAATGTTGGCGGGATAATGATCGAAGCAAGTTCTCCCATAATATTCATAGAAGCCGTAACTTTAACTTTTCCGTCAAGTGTATCTTCGGTGCGTAAAAGTGAATTCTGAACAAGCCCCCGAAGCATCGTCGCGGTTTTTATATCATCACTAAATACTTGTTCTACAGTCTCCCGGCTGCTTAAAGACAACCCGAGAATTGAGTCCAGTAAATTTTTACGGGCCTTAATCCCGCTTTGCCTAACGGCAAGAGCTTTTGTCCGCATAGGATCAATAGTGTCCTGCATTGGAAGAATTTCAGCAGAAGCAGAAATTAACCCGCTGCCCCAATTGATCTTGCTATCTGGAGTATCAACAACATACCCAAGGTCGTTACCGAATCCTCCGGCATAAATCGCTGACGGAGCGGCAAGCAAAAAAACAAAAGCTAAAAATGAATATAATCTCATATTTTTTCCAATTTTTATATTAAGGATTACCGTTTAATCTGTATCAAAAGGGCTTATCCTTCCACATCACTTTTCGCAAGCCACGCTGCGGCAAACTCCACGATTTTACTTGGCTCATCAGGTGAAAACCAATGGATATCTTTTTCCCGGTTAAACCAGGTCAACTGTCGTTTTGCGTAAGCTCTTGTATTTTTTGCCCAAAGAAGCTTGGCTTCATCTATATCAATATCACCCTTGATAAACGCCAGCAGCTCACTGCACCCTATTCCGGTCCACCCCGGAGCACTCTCATCAGGACAAATATCCCATGCCCGGCGAGCTTCATCAATTGCCCCGGCTGCAATCATCTGATCAATCCGGCGATTAAGTAAAGGAGTTAAATCATCAAGATTTACCTTTATACCAATCTTAAGAAAGCGATAAGATGACGGTGGAACTTCTCTATTATGCCACCACGTAAAATTTTTACCGGTTCCTTCATAGACTTCTATGGCGCGGGAATTACGCTGTTTATTATTAGGATGCGTACGTTTGGCATATTCAGGGTCAACTTTCTGAAGTTCCTCAAATAGAGCGGCCGAACCTTCTTCTTCGGCTCTTTTTCGAACTCTGGCACGAATTTCGTCCGGAATATCCGGAATAGGAGCAAGCCCCGAAGTAAGAGCTTTTAAATAAAGACCTGTACCACCCACAAGTATCGGCAGTTCATCAACTGAATGCTCTATTTTTTCATGAGCAAGTTCTATAAAATCCGCGACAGTAATAATTCCGGTAGTCGGCATAAATCCATAAAGTTCATGTGGACAAACCGCCCTTTCTTCCGGACTGGGCTGAGCTGTAATAATTGGAAAATCTTTATAAACCTGACGAGAATCAAAGTTAAGGATACGAGCAGGAAAACGTTTCGCCATTCCCAACGAAGTTGCAGTCTTTCCTGCGCCTGTAGGGCCTAATATGCAAACAACCGGTTTACGCTTATCCATAACTTATTTACCGGCCGGAGCAAGCCTTTCCAAAACTTCTTCATAAATCTGTTTTGGAATCAATCCTTTAATATCTCCGCCATTTACAGCTACATCTTTTATAATAGTAGAGCTGAGATACATCCACTTATAGTCAGTCATAAGAAAGACAGTCTGGATATCATTATCAAGACGGCGATTCATCAGAGCCATCTGGAATTCGTACTCAAAATCAGAAACAGCCCGCAGTCCACGCATAATAACATTTGCCGGACTTCTCTGCACATAATGCACCAGCAAACCGTCAAATGGTTCTACGTGAACCCGTGGCTCTCCTCCAAAAATTCTGGTTGCCATATCGACCCGCTCATCCAATGAAAAGCGGCAATTTTTTGAGGTACTCCCTGCAACAGCCACAATAACTTTATGAAAGGTTTTAAGTCCCCGAGTCACAAGACTGAAATGTCCGCGAGTAAACGGATCAAATGTTCCGGGAAAAACTGCAGTAAGTTGTTTTACTTCCGCCATAACAATATCCTCGTCTGACCGTAGAGCTTGTCTGAAAGCAGAGTAAGCTCATCAATTAATGCTGAATGCGGCGGCTCAGCTTGAGCCTCAACCTCTGCAAGAACAAATCCTCCGTCAGCCAGCCACCCTTTTTTCAAGGCAGAATCAAGAGCTTTAGGCAAAAGGTCATAACCGTAAGGAGGATCAATAAAAATTAAATCAAATGTTTTATCAGGCGGCCTTGAAAGCACTTTAAATAAATCAGCCGCTAAAACTTTATATTCTGCTGCGGACACGCCTAGTTCTTTTAAGTTTGTCTTAATAAGAGCCGCAGCGCGTCCGTTTTTCTCAATAAAAAGAGAAAATTCCGCCCCGCGGCTGAGAGCTTCTATAGCCAGACTTCCGCTTCCGGCAAACATATCCGCAACGCGCAAACCGTCCCATTCAATGCCTCGCGATTCCAGCATTGAAAAAACAGCCTGCCGAACTTTTGATGTAGCCGGACGATATCCGGGTCCGCTGGCAGTTTTTATAACTCTACCGCCATATTTACCACTGGTTAATCTCATTACCCTATAATTCCGATATCAGTTCAATGACCTGACGGTTAATTTCAAGAAGTTTATCTCTAAGCTCAGTCTGCCCAATAAAAGGCTGAGACTTAACCTTGTCCAGTCTGGTTCTGAACTCTCCAAACAATTTTTCAGAATCCTGTAAGAGAAATTCCCAATCAATCTCCTGAAGAGCCTTACCCTTAAGAATGGGCTGCATTTCACCACGGGGAGCAAGCATCAATTCTTCACGGTAGTCCGCAATATGTACTTCATAACCCAATTCCTGAGTAATTCTACCCGAAAGAACCTTCTGACTTTTTATTTCACCGTGAGTCAGAATTATTTTCATGGATGGACTATCAAAATGTTTAAGCCAATCAATCATTTCATCCTGACCGGCATGCCCGGAAAAACCATTAATAGTGAAAATTTTAGCTTCAACTTTAAGTTTTTCACCAAAAATGGTAATATCATCTGCACCGTTTACGATCCTGCGGCCGGGAGTTCCAACCCCTTGATATCCGACAAAAACAATACTGGCACCCTTTTTCCATATATTATGTCTGAGGTGATGCTTGATACGTCCGGCATTTGCCATACCGCTTGCAGAAATAACAACAGCAGGGCCGGAAGTATTATTGATAGCTTGAGATGCTTCAGTATCAAGTGTGAATTTTAAGTTAGGCAAAGAGAGAGGATTATCTCCGTTATGAAGAAGTTCTTTTGTATCAAGATCAAAATACTCAGGATGATTTCTAAAAATTTCAGTAGCCCGGATAGCAAGAGGACTATCAAGGTAAACCGGCATATCTTCGGGAAGCTTGCCAGCTTTATATAGTAGAAAAAGTGAATAAATTAGCTGCTGTGAACGCTCTACGGCAAAAGAAGGTATAACAACTTTTTCACCGTTGGAATAACTCCAGGCAATTGCCTCAGCAAGTTCATCTAAACTGTTCGTGGAGTCCTTGTGATTACGATCACCATAAGTGGATTCCATCAAAAGATAATCAGCTTTTTCAATAATGGATGGATTCCGAACAATCAACTGATCCTTATGTCCAATATCTCCGGAGAAAACAACTTTTGTAGTATCATCACCTTCTTTAACCCAAATCTCAATAAAAGCAGAGCCCAGAATATGCCCTGCATCTTTAAAGTTGACTGTAATTCCAGAGGCTGGTTCAAAAGAAGAACCATATTGAATAGTTCTCATTAGTGGATTTGTCGCTACAGCATCAGTTTGGTCATAAAGAGGATTTACCGGAGCAATACCCTTACGAAGTCTCTTTCTGTTTTCCCATTCAGCTTCCATTTCCTGAATATGAGCACTGTCGAGCAGCATGATATCAAGAAGATCACGAGTGGGCTGAGTCATATAAATCGGCCCATCAAAACCTGCTCTGACTGCCGCAGGCAATAATCCGGTATGATCAATATGAGCATGTGTAATCAATATAAAATCTAGATCCTTAGCTCTATAGTCACTTATTGCACGGTTACGTTTTTCTATTTCAGCATTACCCTGATGCAACCCGCAATCAACTGCAAATCTGACACTTTCAGTCTCAACAATATAGCAAGAACCGGTAACTGTTCTTGCTGCGCCCATAAAAGTAATTTTCATCAATCCTCCAGTATGAACCAACCGTTAAGTTTCAACTTTTCTTACTATCATTATCATTCTTTTTTTGGTAATTCGGATGCACTGTTACATGCACCAATATTGGATTTCAGGCAATAGTTAGCAACTCTCCACCTATATTTAATAACATCGCTACGAGGGCACCATGCACAAATCAAAACAATACGTTATCGACGATCTCTCCATGCAGGAATCTTGGAGACTTTTTAAAATAATGGCTGAACTGGTTGATGGATTTGAAACCATGAGCGAAATAGGTCCTGCGGTTTCAATCTTCGGTTCAGCCCGCGTGGCGAACGACCACCCTTTATATGCACAAACTGAACAGCTATCCAAACTTCTCTGCGAAGCCGGATATTCAGTTATCACAGGCGGCGGCCCCGGACTGATGGAAGCAGGAAACAAAGGCTGCTTTGAATCCGGCGGAGAGTCAGTAGGCTTGCATATTCATCTGCCTTTTGAACAGCATTCAAACCCATACCTATCTATAAAAAGCGACTATAATTACTTTTTCATCCGTAAAGTTATGTTTATCAAATATGCAATGGCCTACATCGCCATGCCCGGCGGTTATGGAACCCTTGACGAACTAAGCGAAGCTCTGGTCCTTATCCAGACAAAACGGATCAAACCTTTCCCGATCATCCTTATCGGAACTGAATTCTGGGGAGGACTCATAGACTGGTTTAAAACAAGATTAGTAGCTGACGGCTTCTGCAGCGAAGAAAATCTTGATCTTTTTCAGGTAACAGATTCACCGGAAGAAGCTGTTGCTTATATCAAAAAACATGTAATAATCTAGCTGAGTGATCTGCAAGGAATGCGTATCCATTGGAAAGCAAAGATCAGAAAAAAGCATATATTTACGGACTTGCCGCAGTACTGATCTGGTCTACGGTTGCATCCGCTTTTAAAATTGCTCTTTCATACATGGACCCGTTGCAACTGCTTTTCTACGCAGTTGTATTTTCCACATTGACCTTGCTGATTCTGCTGATAGTACAAGGAAAAATCGGGCAGGTCGCACAGATGAGTATGCCAAACATACTTAAATGTGCTCTGCCCGGAATATTAAATCCGTTCCTTTATTATATTGTCCTCTTCAAAGCTTATGATCTGCTTCCCGCTCAGGAGGCACAACCCCTCAACTACACTTGGGCTATTACCTTATCTCTGCTTTCTATCCCTTTACTTGGTCAAAAACTTAATGCCCGTGAATTTATCGCCATCTTCACAAGCTATCTGGGTGTTGTCGTCATCTCTACGCACGGCAACCTGCTGGACATTCAGTTCAGTAATGGATTCGGTGTATTTCTGGCTCTTTTCAGCACCATCATCTGGGCTTTATACTGGATTTACAACACTAAGAGTAAAACCGATCCTCTAATTGAGCTTTTCCTAAATTTTTGCCTCGGATTACCGCTTGTAACAATTGCGATGCTGATATTTTCCGGGCCACCGCCATTTGAGCTGCCTGCCGTACTTTCTGCCGCCTATGTTGGACTCTTTGAAATGGGCATAACTTTCGCGCTATGGCTGAAAGCTCTCAAGCTTACTGAAAAAACAGCTAAAATCAGCAACTTAATATTCCTCTCCCCTTTTCTATCTTTAATACTTATTCATTTTATTTTGGGCGAAGAAATTTTGCCTTCCACTCTGGTGGGACTTCTTTTTATAGTTGGCGGAAATATTATTCAACAAACCGGGAAAAAATAATTAAAAAGCTCTAAACGCACGAAAGACCGGGATGGAGGAATCCCGGTCTTACGTGCTTAAGGAGTGATGATAAGGAATGAAGACTGTATATTATCGAGCTTGAGGCAAACAACTTGGGGGATGCAGGCTGCCTCGCTCAGGTTACTAAGCATATAGCATCAAGCGTGCCAAACAATATAATCAACTAATTAAGTATGTTATAAAGAAGCCCAATTATGTGCACACATGATTTGCACACAAAGTTTGCACTTATGTGCAAAAGACGTCAAAAGAGACTGCACAACCGTTCAGTTTTTTATCCTCTCAAAAAAATACTTTTGTGACAAAAGAGTTAAAATCGTTATCTTCCCTGTACTTTTTACAACTTATGCATTATATAATAGGTATAAATTAAATTAATTTGTTTGAACGGTTAATCAAGATCATAAAGACAATTACAAAAAACTAATAACTAATTATTAGGAGAAAAATGCATAAAATACTTTCAAACGTTTACTTACATCCGGAAATAATAGAACAAATCGAAACTGCCTGTGGAAGACTTGATGTTAACAAAAGCTTGTTTCTTAATGTTCTTCTCAAAGAATTATTTGAAAAAGCACAGCCTGAAGACTTATTCTATAACCGTGTAAAGGTTACCGACTTAGATAATAAAATTGATAGAGTGTTAAAGAAAGCTGATAGAATCACTCAGTAGACAATCATTTATTAAAAGCAAGAATTCTTCGCTTACTTTAATGCAGCAGTTCTCTGCTGCTTTTTTTTATTCTTTTTTTGACCTAACATTACCCTCTAAATATATGGCCATCTGCTTCGCAAGCTTGTCGAAGTAAAAAAAATCGTACGCCTGCAAATAATAAACAATTGCATTCAGGCTGATTCAATATAAAAAAGCCGGAAGATTAAAATCTTCCGGCTCAAAAAAAACATCTCATATTTCATTATACATTCTGGCTACTCTTCACCTAGTTAACATCAAGACTTTCTTTGCCTTTTTTATTCAAAACAACCCCGACAACATTACGTCCTTCTAAAAGAGTCATGGACTTTTGAATCTGCTCACGAGAGTTTTTTCCCGCCTCGACCACAAAAATAATCCCGTCAACATAACTAGATAAGACAAGAGCATCCTGAGCATTCAGTAAGTCCGGACAATCTAAAATAATATACCGGTCAGGATAACGTTCCTTCATTTCTACAATCAGTTCCTGAAGTCTGGAGGCACCAAGAACCTCAGCAGGATCACTGAGAGGCTCACCTGCTGGAAGAAATGACAATTTATTAACCCCCGGCTTAATCAAAAGATCAGGAATTGAAACATCATGTAAAAGATAGTCTGTCAGCCCATGTTCTACTTCTATTCCTAAATATTTATGAATAGAAGGATTTCTCATATCTATATCAACCAAAAGTGCAAACTGATCAATTTTACGAGCTATACTGATTGCTAAATTGATTGAAGTAATCGTTTTCCCTTCTCCGGGCATAGCGCTGGTCACCATCAGCACGTTATGTCCTTTTTCCTTCGTTCTTTGTAAAATCTGAGTTCGTAGAAGATTATAATTATTTGTAAACAGAGGACTGCTGTTTCTAGTTAAAATTCTATTTTTAGCAAGATTAAGCTCATCAAGAACTAGGTCATCTTTAAAAAATGAAGAAGGAGGAACTGAACAAGGTGAATCATCCTTTTCGGAGCCTCCGGCAGCAACGCAACCCGACCCGGCTATATTCGAATCTGTTTCCGGTTCAAGAGGTTCTATATGAGAATCACCTTTTATAATCCAACTCTGCTCTTCTTCAATTCTTATATTCCGCTTGGCTTTCTCAACAGCCTTGAGCAACTTGCTCATGGTGACTCCGTATTTCAATTAAAAATTCGAGACTATTTTACGAACAAATTCTATTGCAATGACATCCAGCGGCTTATACAAAAAATGAATCATCACAATTCCAAACATAACAAATACAATAATAACAAGTAATGATAATAACTTACGGTGTTCAACGTCTTTTACCTCGGCTGATGTTTCCCAATATGGAACACTCGCAAGAATGGGGATATTAATAATTTTCGATAAATGTTCAGGACGTCGAATAGAACGATCCAGAACTTCAAGAACAATTACAACTACGCCCCCCACTCCAAGCGAAACAACAAAAGCCAACAGAATATTAACTGCGGATTTGTACACCGGAGTACAAAAAACAGCTAAAAGAACTGCCATCAAAAAAACAATCACAACCGATGCAATAAAATGATTTTTTCTGCGCCGGAATACTTCTATATAATATGCAATATCTGAACGTTGTTGCATTCTACCCATGACCCTTTAATTTATCTCAGTCGGAAACCAACCACATATACTAATCTGTTCCTAAAATTCACCTACATTAAACAGAGTTAACACTCCAGCGACTTCTTTTAAGAAATAGCTCAAACATTTCTTAAACAAAATGTAACCTAACGGTAACAACCTAATCCATTATAGATGTAATGTCCGTTCATCCACTGCGATGAATTAAATTAATTATATATAATGGAGCTTATGTTGCCATGCTACAACTTATCAAAAAAAGAGCTAACGCATTTAACTTTCCATCCGACCGAAATAACGATTTTTTTGAAGGTCCGGGAATTGGAAGTTTAATCCAGAATGTCGGCAGACTTAATATTTTATATTTCGCAATTCAAGACCTTCCGACTTTGACTGAAATGTACGGCAACGAATGGTCCGAAAATCTTGAAGCTCAAATCCGTACAGGAATTGAAAGTGAAGGGTATGAACATTTACAGCATAATGAGTTCCACATTTTTTCCTTCAATACCGGAGAATTTTTCTTACTTGATCCCACAGAATGTAAAGCAGGCTTATCTCTTGAAGAATTAGCCTATCAATTCAAAGTCAACATAGAAAACCTAGTAAAGAGCGACCAGATCAGCCGGACAGGTAATACAATTACCATAAACAGCGGTCATTCATCCTTTCATGCTTCCCAGACCAATAATAAATTATGGTCAGGATTTCTCTCAGCAATTGGTAAAGCAAGGCTTGAAGCGCAAAACAATGCTGACATTTCCAACATGGAACTGAGTAAAGAATTTTGTGATATCATTGCTCAAAGCAAAGTAAACAGCCACTACCAACCAATCGTAAATCTGGCTGCCAAAAAAATACACGGCTGGGAGGCCCTTGCAAGAGGACCGCAAAACTCACCCTTCCGATCTCCTCTGACCTTATTTGATATGGCCGAAAAGCTCGGTAAACTTTTCCAGCTGGAAAAAATATGCCGTGAAGCCGCAATCAGCTCCTTCGGTGAAATTAATCTCCATCAAAAATTATTCCTCAACATTCACCCCCGCACAATTGTTGATCCTAATTTTTCATCAGGTGAAACAAAAATTTTACTTGATAGATGGGGTCTTAGACCGGAAAATATAGTCTTTGAAATAACAGAACGCCACAGCGTAAAAGATTTCATAACATTCCGTAAGACTTTGGATCACTACAGAAATCAAGGATATATGGTCGCGATTGATGACGCGGGGACGGGTTATTCAGGTCTTTCGTCAATTGCTGAAATTAAGCCGGACTATATCAAACTGGATAAATCCTTTGTCGACAACATCGAAACGAGTCGGGTCAACCGGGCAATAGTAGAAACTTTCACAGATTTCGCTGAAAAAATAGGTGGAAAACTTATCGTAGAAGGAATCGAAACCCAATCCCAAGCCGTAGCAATGATGGACATGGGGGTTCACCTCGGACAAGGTTACTTTTTCGCAAAACCTGCCAAAATAAAACCTGAGTTAAGTTTAGAAGCTCTTAATGTAAAAAAAACACCTGATCTAAAAAATGATCATAATATCTGTGGAATACCCGTAAAAAATCTGGCAACTCCAGTTGATTCAGTTGAAATAGATACCCCTGTTCCTGTCATTCAAGATTTTTTTGAACAAGCACAATCTCTCAGCAGCGTTACAGTTGTCAAAAACGGAGCGCCCTGCGGATTGATTATGGAATACAATCTAAACAAACATCTGTCTGGCAAGTTCGGAGTAGCACTATACACCAACAAACCGATCACTTCAGTTATGGACGATTCTCCACTTTTAGTAGATCTGGAAACCACCGTAGAAATGGTTTCCACACAAGCCATGGCGAGAGAGAGAAACAAAGCCTATGACGATATTATCGTAACAAAAAACGGTAAATTATTCGGCGTTGTATCTGTCCGGAAGCTGTTAGATACTCTTGCACATGCTCAGGTTGAAATGGCGAAAGGGACAAACCCGCTGACAGGTTTACCGGGTAATCTGGGGATTGAACAAGAAATTGAGCGCCGCATGAAAGTTTCTCAACCATATAGCATTATTTATGCGGACCTCGACAACTTCAAAGTCTACAACGATACATACGGGTTTAAAAACGGCGACAAAATCATACTGCTCATCAGTCGAATTATCACATGGGCAACAGCGCGGCACGGCTCTGACACAGATTTTATCGGCCATATCGGCGGTGATGATTTTGTTCAGGTTATCTCACCGGATCAAGCGGAAAGAATATGTCTGGCGATCACCCGATGTTTCAAAAGATTAGTCAAAACCAGTTACAACGCAAAAGATAATACAAACGGCTGGATGGAAGGAAAAGGACGAGACGGAACTACTTCAAAATTTCCTCTGGTTTCAGTTTCACTCGCAATATTGGATTGCACCCCAGAACAGTCTCTTTTCGAAATAGGTGAACAAGCCGCATCTCTCAAGAAATGGGCTAAGTCAATCGAAGGAAACTGCTGGGTGCGCGAAAGACGCCAGCTATAATAAATTCTCGTCAAAGATTTGTTTGATCCGATAACGCAGATTGGTAAATCTTTTACCGGCTGTGATGTTATTTAGACCGATGTGGAAAGCTCTTTTACTGCCTACTAAAACAGCCAGAGTACGTGCTCTGGTTAAGGCAGTATAGAGTAAATTCCGCTGTAGTAATAGATAATGCTGCGAGACTATCGGCATAACAATAGCAGGATATTCACTGCCTTGAGATTTATGCACACTGACTGCGTACGCCAAAGACAATTCATCAAGTTCTGACAACTCATAATGAACGATGTTTCCGTCAAATTCAGCTGTAAGCTCGTTTGCCTCGGCATCAATATACATGACTCGCCCGAGATCACCGTTGAAGACTTCTTTTTCATAATTATTGCGTAACTGTAAAATTCTGTCGCCAACCCTGTATTCTACAAATCCTCTTTTGAGAACTTTACCCTTTGAAGGATTGAGTCTTTCCTGCAACAACGCATTAAGTTTTTGAGTCCCGACATCACCTTTGTGCATAGGCGTAAGCACCTGAATGTCAGTCATCGGATCGAGATCGTATCTTTCCGGGATTCTCTCACAAACAGTTTGCGCTATCATTTCCTGCACTTTGAGCGGAGAATCCTGCGGAATCCAGAAAAAATCTGCTTCAGGAGCATCTGCCGGATGTCCAAGAGGAAACAATCCGTCATTGATTCTATGAGCGTTTACGACGATGTAGCTCTCTTGGGCCTGTCTGAAAATATGATTCAGAACCGCGCTCGGAACTTCTCCGCTTTGCAACAAATCGGAAAGAACGTTACCCGGACCGACTGACGGAAGCTGGTTCACGTCACCAACAAAAATTACTCTGCAAGTTAACGGAACGGCCCTCAACACGGAAAGACATAACTGCGAATCCAGCATTGAAGCTTCATCGACAACGAGAACATCAGCCTTGAGCTTTTGATCTTCATTGTAATAAAAACCGCCATTATCCGGGGTATATTGCAACATTCTATGAATAGTAGATGCGGATCTTCCTGTCGCTTCAGAAAGCCTTTTTGCGGCTCGTCCGGTTGGTGCTGCAAGTTTAACTTTAAGTCCGAGTTCACTGAGAGTCAGAACAACAGCGCGGGTAATTGTAGTTTTACCTGTTCCCGGTCCGCCTGTGATAATGAAAAATTTATTTACGCACGCGTCAAAGACTGCCTGCCTTTGTTCGTCTGAAAGATTGAATCCAAGTTCCTTTTCAACTTCAGGCAAAGTTTTCTCAACCTTTTCTTTACTTACAGGGGATGGATGACTGACCAGTCCGTGCAACCTTTTACAAATTTCACTTTCAAATCTGTAAAAGTGCATCAAGAAAATTGCCTGATCGATATTCTGCTCAGGAAGGCTTTCCACCCTGATTCTTTTCCTCTCCTCAAGCGCACTTATTCCGTCAGAAATCAAAGAAAGATCAACCCCGCCGAGCATTTTGGAAACATCTTCAACCAACTTCTCACGAGGACTGAACATATGCCCGCCCCGCTCGCTCACAGAAAAAAGTGAATAAACAATAGCGGCTTCTATTCTTTGAGGAGAATCCGGGGCAAACCCAAGCTTAAGGGCCATGGTATCTGCTGTTTTAAAACCGATGCCGCGAATATCGTAAGCCAGCTCATAAGGATTATCACTGATTCTTTTAACAGACTGTGCGCCGTAAAGATTAAATATACGCGTGGCATAGGTGGGCGGAACTTCATGAGTATGCAGAAAAATAATCAAATTTTTAATTTCGCGCTGTGATTGCCACGATTCAACAATACCTTCCAGCTTCTTCTTGGATATACCCTTAATCTTCAAAAGCTTGTCAGGCTCTTCGTCTAGAACATCAAGAACTTCTACACCGAACTTAGCAACCATCTCTGTTGCAATGGCTTCCCCGATCCCTTTGATGGATGAAGACTTAAGAAATCTAATAACTCCAGCCTCAGTAGCCGGACGAATGCGTTCATGAAAGTCAGCTTCAAACTGGCGGCCAAATTTAGGATGCTGCTTCCAGCGTCCCTGAAATTCTGCGGATTCACCGGGAGTAAGTTGTCCTAAACAGCCGACAACAGTAATCTGTGAAGGCTCATCTTTTGAAGAAATGCGCGCAACAATATAACCGTTCTCTTCATTATGATAGACAACTGTTCGAACTTCACCAATCAAAATGTCCGACATCAGATTTCCTTATCAAGAGTATTCATATCAAGATTATTCATATTAATTTATGCTGATCACCGGGATTATTATCAGGGTGAATAGTATTGAAACTATTAGTTTAGTAGCTTGGAAAAAAATTTAAATAAAAATCTATAACTTCTGGCGATATTCAAGAGACTGACGGAGAGTCTCTTTATCCGTGTGTTTAACCTCAGACCCGATTGGAATACCCTGAGCAAGGCGACTCAGTGCGATATGAGGGAAACGATTCTGTACCATATTTTTTATATATGACGCAGTTCCTTCAGCTTCCACAGTGGCCCCCAGAGCGAGAATCAACTCTTTAACTTCACCTTTTGCAAGACGTGCTTCAAGCTTATTAAATTCGAGATTCTGCGGAGTAATTCCATCAAGAGGCGAAAGAAGACCGCCGAGCACTAAATAATACCCTCTGTAAAGCCCCATTTCTTCTATAGCCAGTAATGAATCCCATTCGGAAACCAGACAAAGCTTATCGCTCTCTCTGCCGGGATCAGAACAAATACGGCAGGGACAAGTTTCGGTAATGCTTGCACAATGCTCGCAAACGCAGAGTTTTTCGCGCAGATCGATTATGCTCTGCCCTATTCCTGCAACTTTTTCCCGCGGCATTTTGAGCATAGTCAAGGCAATTCGCAAAGCAGATTTAGGACCAAGCCCCGGAAGTTTAGCCAACTCCTGAGCCACAGCCCGCAAAGGGGCCGGCAAATTATCCACATAAACCTCTATGATTAAAACCGTGCCCTTCTAAAAAAGAAAGACACGGTTGTTTTATACTCGACTAAAAAAAGCGCTGGACTACATCATGCCGGGGATATTCATTCCGCCAGTAATCTTAGCCATTTCAGAATCCATCATTGCTTTTGCTTTTTTGTTAGCATCATTTACTGCAGACAAAACGAGATCCTGAATCATTTCAACATCACCGGATTCTACAACAGCAGGATCAATAGTAATGGATAATACTTCAGAAGAACCGTTGACTTTAACTGTTACCATTCCGCCACCGGCAGAACTTTCAACTTCGCGTTCTTTAAGTTCTTCCTGAAGCTGAGTCATTTTACGCTGCATAACCTGAGCCTGACGAACTAAATCATTCATACCTTTCATTATATTCTCCTTAATCTAAACATCTCTACGAGGGTCCACAGAAATAATTGATGCGCCAAATGCATCTACCACACGTACAACAACAGGATGAACTTCAACTTCAGCACGAAGTTGCTGTCTGCTTTTACGCACACCCTTGCTGTTTACTACAATTTCAACTTCCATATCCGAACCGAAATATTCCGCTGCCAGCCTGTTAATGACCACCTTGCACTCACGTGATCCGACCTGACTATGATGAAATGGATTCGCACAGGTAAGCACAAGCTTATTGCCATTTATCAGACCTTTACAATTGGCAAGACCTGTAACGGAACCATTTGCACCGCTTTCGCTCACGTACTTTAGAAATCCTTCAAAGTCACGCGGCCCGTTCACAGCAGGAGAGGCAGTAATTTCAATCTCACCGTGAGCCGGATTTTCAGATTCTGTCTCAATATGAGAATCAGATATTACGTCTGAATTAACTTCAAATTCCGGTTCATGAAATTTATTAACATCAGGTTGATGAACATCGTCAGGAAGAGAGGAATCTTCTGATCCCATTTCACTTGAAGCTCCATGCCCTGCGGGACTGCCGGACTCACTGCGCCCCATAGGTCTGCTGGACGCAGGAACGGGATTCCCCTGTACTGTGCCTCTACCCTGCGTACCATTTTGCTGATGAGGTGGAGGACCGCCCTGCAATGTTCCCTGAGACTGTCTGGGCTGAGCAGCTTGCACCGGTTGCTGCGGCGCGTTCTGCCAAGGAGGAACTTCGCCGGCAGGCTGAACTGTTTTGGGGGCCGGAGGAGCTGCCATCTTACTGGATGCGGAACCGGCAGCAGCCAGAGCGCCCGCTCTTTCAACCGAAATAAGATCAGACAGGCTCGCCATATTAAGCAATAAAAGTTCAAGCGCCATTGCAGGCTCGAGACTGGTCATAACTTTACGCTGACCGTCCACAGTCATCTGCCAGCAGGCATGGACAAAAGAGCGGTCAAAGGTTGTTGCCCAATGCATAAATTCCTTAGCTTCCTCAGACGAAAGATCGAGAAGCGGAACAGCTCTTTCACCGGACTGCCCGAGCAGAAACATATTACGCCAGCAAGAACCCAGTTCGCGAATAAAAAATCCTAAATCCAGCCCGCGGTCAAGCACCTGCTTAACAACTTCACCGACTGAAACAAGATCACGGGAATGAATAGCCTGCATCAGCGAGAAAAAGACATCCCGTCCAGCAAGTCCGAGTATTGATCGAACATCAGACTCAAGCAGTTTCTCACTGCCGAGAGCAAGAACCTGTCCGAGCAGAGACATGGAGTCACGAACACTGCCTGCCCCTCTTTTGGCAATAAGATCAACCGCACCGCTTTCAAATTCGATTTTTTCTTTCTGCAAAATTTTCGAAAGATGCGCAGTAAGTTCCGAGCTTGTAAGCATTTTAAATACATAATGCTGACAGCGGCTTATAATAGTTGCAGGAAACTTATGAGTTTCCGTTGTCGCCATAATAAAGGTCGCATGTCCTGGAGGTTCTTCCAAAGTTTTAAGCAACGCATTGAATGCCTGAGTAGTAAGCATATGTGCTTCATCTATTATGAAAACTTTATAACGAAACTCGATTGGAGCATAACCGATATCTTCTTTAAGACGGCGGGCATCATCGACTTTACCATGAGAAGCGGCATCTATCTCAATAACATCAACACCGATGCCCGCTGTAATCTGGCGGCAGTTCTCACAGACGTTGCAAGGCTCTGCTGTTGGTGCATTGACGCAATTAAGCGCCTTGGCAAAAATTCGGGCAATAGTAGTCTTGCCGACCCCGCGCGTTCCACTTAAAAGATAAGCAGGGGCAATTTTATCCTGTGCCGCGGCACGGGAAAGAATAGTTTTGACGGCGTTCTGCCCCGCAACCTCCGCAAAGGTTTGAGGGCGATATTTTGCTGTCAGATTAGATGTACTCATTATGCAGGCAAGTCCGTATGTGGTCCCTATAGATTATCAGATGTCCGGGACTCGGGACCGACAGTCCCGGACATCTAATATATACTAAATTTCGTAGTAATTAAGCCAGTCAGCGTACTTTTCGTTTCCGCCTTTAACGACATTGAAATATTCTTTTTGAAGCAACTTAGCCACTTCACCGCATTTGCCTTCGCCGATAATTCTATTATCAACTTCGCGGATAGGAGTTACTTCAGCAGCCGTACCGCAGAAGAAAGCCTCATCAGCAATATATAATTCATCACGGGTGAATAGCTGTTCCACAACCTCATAGCCAAGATCGCGAGCGACCTGCATCAGACTTGCGCGGGTTATGCCCGGAAGCACAGAAGTAAGGGGAGTTGTTTTAATGATATTATCTTTGACTATAAAAATATTTTCACCGGTAGCTTCAGAAACATAGCCCTGAGTATCAAGCATAAGAGCTTCATCATACCCATCGGTAACAGCTTCGACTTTGGCAAGAATAGAATTAACATAATTACCGCAGGCTTTAGCTTTGGTCATCATTACATTAACATGGTGCCGGTTAAACGAAGAAGTTTTTACCCTGATACCCTTTTCAAGAGCGTCATCACCAAGATAAGCTCCCCAAGGCCAAGTCGCAATGGCAACTCTGATGGGATTTGAACCGGGATGCACTCCCATGACTCCGTCTCCGATAAACACCAGAGGGCGGATATATCCTTCCTTGAGACCGTTAACTTTCAAAGTCTCAAGAATAGCATCTGTAATTTCTTCAATAGTAAAAGGAATCTTAATCCCGATAATTTTAGCGGAATCAAAAAGTCTTACAACATGGGCTTTAAGCCTGAAGACAGCGGATTTTCCATCAACGCAAACATAGGAACGAATGCCTTCAAAAACGCCTGCACCGTAATGCAAAGTATGAGTCAGCACATGGACCTGAGCATCATCCCAGTTGACCAGTTCGCCATCAAACCAAATTTTCTCAGCTTTCTGTACCATGTGTCCCCCTTTTTTTACTTCATGACAGTTCCCGGCAGTAGACTTAAATCCCCTGAAGCAATAATAATCACTTTTGGAATACCGGAAAGAGTGAAGCTAAAAAAAAGAGGGTCCAAGGTCAAGGAGGATCAATCAAATCCCCGCCGGAAAAACTAAAAACAAAGTTTAAAGACTGAGTATTGAATTTTCCCCATCTCCATAAGGAGTAGTTTCAAATCCATCAGCTTCTGAATCATTAAACCAGATACTCTCGCCGGCCAGATAGCGGAATTTATAATCGTGCCCTACTTCCAAATCAACTGTCACAGCATAATTGCCGCTCTTAAGCCTCTTCATGGGCATTGAGCTTATATCCCAGTCGTTAAAATCGCCCACCAGATAAATGGACTCACCATTTTCAATCTGAGCCTTAGGAACTTCGAATCGAACCTTGCAGACAGGTTTACTTTTCAAAAACTTCTTTGAAATTGCCACCGAGACCTCCTTGGACTTACTTTGATGCCAGATAATAATACCATAAAATTATTTTTTTAAAATAAATTTATTTATAATGTAATTAATCCTGATTTTTTTTCTATGTCAACACTCTCACTAAAAAATACATTTAAATATCACTTTTTACTCCTAAACTCCCTCTTGTTTCACAATCAAAAGTTCAACCAAATAACAGTTTTACCAATTTATCTTCGCAAATTATCGCTTTTAACGAAAATATACCTCCATAAATTTAGAAAAAATTAATAATCACAGCACAATCAGCTCAATAACTATGTGCACATATTAGCTTTGACAGTAGTAAGTGGCACGGTTACAAATGTTTTTCGAGTTTTATATATTATTTTCAGGAGTAATGACCATGGATAAATTTCCAAGAGTTCACAGGCTGCCCCCCTATGTATTTGCCAAAGTGAACGAGTTGAAGATGCAGCTACGCCACCAAGGCGAAGATATCATTGATCTGGGTATGGGGAACCCGGACCTTCCTACCCCCCAACACATTGTCGATAAATTAGTTGAGGCGGCGCAGAAGCCGGTCAACCATAGATATAGTGCGTCAAAGGGAATCAAAGGTCTTCGTAATGAAATGGGCAAATGGTACAAGAGAAGATTCGACGTTGAACTGGATGTCGATCAGGAAATCGTCGTTACCATGGGCGCCAAAGAAGGGCTGGCGCATTTAGCACTGGTCATGCTTTCCCCTGGTGATGTTGTATTCGCCCCGGATCCATCATATCCTATTCATCCCTACGCCAGTATTATCGCAGGCGCAGATGTTAGAACTATACCAATGGCTCACGACAGGGACTTCTTTGAAGACCTTGAAATGGCAATGCGCCAGACATGGCCTAAGCCGAAAGTTTTAATAATCAATTTTCCGCACAACCCAACAGGTATCACGGCAGACATTCCGTTCTTTGAAAAAATTGTTGATTTTGCCAAAGAAAATGATCTGCTGGTTATACATGATTTTGCATATGCGGACTTTACTTTTGACGGATACGAAGCTCCGAGTTTTCTTCAGGCCAGAGGCGCAAGAGACGTTGGAGTTGAATTCTTCTCCCTGTCCAAAAGCTATTCAATGCCCGGCTGGCGCGTTGGATTCTGCTGCGGTAACAGAGAAATGGTACAGGCTCTGACCCGCATTAAAAGTTATCTGGATTACGGACTTTTTCAGCCTATCCAGATTGCTGCTTGCGCCGCTTTAAGCGGACCGCAGGAATGTGTCAGAGAAATGATGGACATCTATCAAGATCGCCGTGATGCACTCTGCGAAGGGATGCAGCGCATCGGTTGGGATGTTACTCCTCCGAAGGCTACACAGTTCATTTGGGCCAAGATTCCTGAACAGTTTAAACACTTAGGTTCAGTTGAATTCTCAAAACTGCTTCTGCGTGAGTGTAAAGTTGCTGTAGCTCCGGGCCTTGGTTTCGGTAGCTATGGAGACGACCATGTGCGCATGGCTTTAGTAGAAAACAGGCAGAGAATTAATCAGGCTATTCGTGGCATGAAAGATTTATTCGGCTGTTCTTCCTAATTAAGTAGTAAATCACAATATTTCCGGTTATTTGAAAAAATATCCGGAAATATTGTTTATAATTCCAGAGAACTTCATGAAGAGGTATTAATGCAGACAGTCAAGCTAGCCATTGCAGGGTTCGGTACAGTCGGAACCGGGCTTGCCCGGATTATCGAAGAGAACGAAGATGTCATTCTCGCCCGTTGCGGGAAAAAATTCAAAATAGCGTCAGTTCTCGTTCGAGATCTCAAAAAACAGAGAGATTTCCTTCTCGGCCCGGGAGCACAACTCACGGACAACATCGAAGAATTCACTTCATGTCCTGATGTTGACATCGTCGTAGAACTTATGGGCGGGATTACTGCGGCCTTCGACATTGTCAAAAAATCTCTTAAATCCGGCAAGCATGTAGTTACTGCCAACAAGCACCTCTTAGCTGAACACGGAATTGAATTATTTGAAATAGCGCGCAAAAACGGTGTGGGCTTATATTATGAAGCAAGCGTGGCCGGAGGAATTCCTATTATCCAAGCGATAAAAGAAAGCCTTGCCGCCAACCGCATTAAGTCCATCGTCGGAATCATGAACGGAACAGCCAACTACATTCTCTCAGAGATGAGCACTAACGGGCTGGAATTCGATACGGCTCTTTCTCAGGCAAAAGACCTTGGATACGCCGAAGCCGATCCCACTTTTGATATTGAAGGCATTGATACTGCTCACAAACTTGTCGTGCTTATCCGCCTCGCATATGGAAAAGACTACCCCCTTGCAAAGCTTCCGGTAGAAGGTATCACCCGCATCGAAGGGCAGGATATTCTTTTCGCCAGAGATTTAGGCTATCGAATCAAACTGATCGGACAGGTTCGCGATGTAGGCGGTAAACTGGAAGCGGGAGTATTTCCGGCACTGGTTAAATACACTCTGCTGCTGGCAAGAGTCGGCGGAAACTACAACGCCGTCAGAGTTGAAGGAAATGCAGTAGGACCATCATTTTTTCACGGACAGGGCGCAGGCTCCCTTCCAACAGGCAGCGCCGTAATGGCCGACATTATGGCCCTTTCAGGATCGAAAACTCCTGACAATACCGGATTTAACAACAGCCCCATTACAAAAGCAGAAATTCTTGCTCCCGAGTTGGCAACATCTGAATACTATTTCAGATTCACTGTTGCAGACAAAGCAGGGGTAATGGCTTCGCTTTCAAAAATTCTTGCGGAACACAATATATCAATCGCTCAGGCTGTCCAGAAAGGCGCAGCTTCTGAAACGAATGTTCCCATTGTTTTTACGACCCACAAAGCCAGCACTAAAAACGTTAATGCAGCGCTGCGTGAAATCGACCGTATGTCTTTCATTACAAGACCAACCGTAAGCATGAGAATTCTTTAAGGTTGATGGAGAACAGAATGAAACTGCTTTTTCTGATTGCTGACGGCATGGGCGGATGGCCCATTAAGGAACTTGGTAATAAAACAACCATGGAAGCCGCATTTACTCCGAATATGGATATGCTAGCAAACAAAGGGATTGTTGGCCGTTGCAGAACTGTTCCGTCCAGTATGCCCCCAGGATCAGACATTGCAAATATGTCTCTGCTCGGGTTCGATCCGACTAAGTATCACACTGGTCGAGGCCCCATTGAAGCGGCTGCGCAAGGGCTGAAACTAGACCCGGATGATCTGGTTTGGCGTATGAATCTGGTTAACCTTTCAGAATTATCCAGTGATGGAATTATGCACGACTATTCGTCAGGGCATATTTCCACCGACAAATCTGTACCATTGGTTGAGCTGCTTCAAAAAGAACTTGGAAATGATGAGTTCACCTTCTACCCCGGCATTCAGTACAGACATCTGCTGGTCCATAAGGGTGGTGCAAAAAAACTTGAGAGCAAACTTGCGATCAGACCGCCTCATGATCTTACAGATAAGTCCATTGCTGATGATATCGAAGAATTCGCCAAAAGCCCTTTAATGGATAAGCTTTTACGCGACGCAGCTAAAGTGCTTAAAGACAACGGAACCAAAGTTGTCAGTATCTGGGCGTGGGGACAGGGTAATCCGCTTATTCTACCGGATTTTCGTGAAAAATATTCAATGAAAGGCGCTGTCATTTCGGCTGTTGACCTGATTAAAGGACTCGGCAGAGCTTCCGGGCTGGAAGTAATTGATATTGAAGGCGCTACCGGCCTTGTTGATACTAACTATGCCGGCAAGGTTGACGCGACACTTAAATTTCTGGAACATGGTGACTTCGCATTCGTTCACCTCGAAGGACCGGATGAGTCAGGCCACATGGGCAGCATCAAAGATAAAATCGCTTCCATCGAAAGATTTGATGCTCAGATCATCGGACCTTTAATGGAAAAATATCCTTTGGGCACAGCTTCTTATCTGGTCACCTGTGATCACTTTACGCCCATTGAAACAAAAACTCATGATGCGGCCCCCGTTCCCTTTATTTTAGTAAGTGATAAATGCGACGGGTCCGATTTAAAGTCTTTTTCTGAAAAGAATGCTAAATCCACAGGCCTGATTCTGGAAAAAGGGCATGAACTTATGCAATGGGTGCTTAACCTTACCAATTAAATTATATGACTATTAATAAAGATTTTCCAACTCCTGACGCATGGTTCAACCACAGTGTTTCTTATGGTGAAACAGACGCAATGGGAGTTGTATACTATGCTGAATACCTTCACTTTTTCGAAAGATCGCGCAGTCACCTTATTCGCGAAAGAGGAATGAGTTATTCCGTTGTTGAAGAAAGAGGCATCTTTTTACCTGTCAGGGAAGCCTCCTGCAGGTATCGCACCCCGGCTCATTACGATGACATGTTGAATATACGTGTCGGTATAGGCGAATGGAAAAGAGCCTCTGTTATTTTTGTCTACGACATATACAAAAACGACCGAACCATACATGTCGCCAACGGTTTTACAGAACATGCCTGCGTAAATCCGGAAGGTCGCCCAGTCAGAATCCCCGAATGGCTTAGAGAAATATTCTAAACAATAATTAATTCTGCCTGATCTCAGCAAAAAAAAGCCATCTAAGAAAAGAACAGCACTCCGTATGAATGGAATTCCTATTTATGCAGGTGTTTCTTTTCAAAAACAAATAAACAATATTATTATACTCAAAATATAAAAGACAATATCAAATGTACTACGACGTTCACACCCACGCTTTTCATCCCAAAATATCTCAAAAAGTTCTATCACAACTGAACAGCCATTACGGTATAACTGCCATCGGCACAGGTTTAGTTGAAGACCTGCTTATGCGGGCCGATAGAGCTGGACTGGATAAAGTAATAATCCATACAGCTGCAACTGAACCGGCACAGGTTGTTCCTGCCAACAACTGGTCTTTAGAACTGCAAAAGAGCGACCCGCGCATAATATCTTTCGGAACTATGCACCCTGATTATGATGACCCGGAAAAGGAATTTGCACGCCTTGAAAGGAATGGAATCAAGGGACTTAAGTTTCACCCCGACTTTCAGTCCTTTTTCATGGATGACCCTAAATTTTATAGATTGCTTGAAATGATTGAAGGCAGATTTATAGCCATGTTTCATATCGGAGATAAACTTCCTCCTGAACAGAATCCTTCATGCCCCGTTAAGCTCAAAAATATTCTGCAAAATTTCCCGAAATTGACGGCCATTGCGGCCCATATGGGTGGATTATATCACTGGAAATGGGTGGTGGATTATTTAGCCGGAAGCGATGTTTATATGGACACATCAAGCGCGTTGCCATTTATGGATAAAAGTCTGCTTCAAGAAATAATGAGAAAACACCCGCGCGAAAAAATCCTTTTCGGCAGTGACTATCCTCTTTACGATCCGGGTGAATCGATGAAGGAACTGCAATATAAACTAAAATTGAAAGACAGCGAACTTGAAGTTCACCTAAGCGCTGCCGACAATCTGTTAAACGGATAGACACCCACTACACTGTTAAATCATTCTTTTACACCATATCTCCCCATGCAATGCATAACAATATGATGAAAAGGACCAATCAATTTGAAATATATTGGACCAGTCCAATAGAGGAAATTGACGATTATAAACGTATGAAATTTAACTTTTTTAGAATCAAGCGGCTCTGCGACAACTCCTAAATAACAAGTTAAATGTTTATCACTGGCTTTTCCAATCCAATAATGATCGGCTTTATAGTCTATGGTAGTAAAAAAATCTACTTTTCTACCGATTGCAAAATTGATATCTTCTATTTCGATGTTTGTATGATCAACAACATCATTAACTCCCATTATTTTTACAACAAATCCTCTTATGCTATAAAGCATGCGCAACCATAAAGGTTTATAGCTTAGCATCCGAACCAAAAACTTATTCATAGAACATTCACCGATAAAGGCTTTTGATTCAAAACACTCAGCATCTTTCACCAATTTTCTCAGAGCAGGAATTGAATTTACAACTTGCTTAGAACTCCGACTTGGGTTCATCCTCCCAAGTTCAACAGGCTCAACGCGTATAACTTTAAATTCGCGCAAATCGCTCATATCTTTCCAAAGCAAATCATGTCCCTTAAAGAACCGAAAAGGACGTACTTTGGTAAGCCAAGCGTTGCGCTCTTCCTGCGTTGCCTTACGACGTGCTCCAGCTTCACACACCAAACGTATTGCAGACTGTTCCTTAAACCGCCCCCGCCACAATGCGCCTACCCAAAATCCAATTCCCGGATGCACAGCCATAATGCTCATCCTTGAATCACGATCGAGGTTAGACCGCATACTTTTCGGAAATTTCTCGAAATAATATCCTCGCCCTTCACCACTAAAAAGAACTGACCCAATAGGCGATACACGCGGACTACCATCTTCATCCACCGTTGCAATTGACATACTAGGAACTTTGCCGAACAGGTCTATCACTTCGTCCCATGGAATTTCAGATTGCATAATTTTCTCCCTTAATCTTTTTTAGCATCTGGCATGCCGTACAATTCATTTTTCATTAATTTTATTATATTATCACGCTCTTCACCCAAAATTGCAGGTGCAACCATTCTTGTCCCAACAAAAAGGGAATAACTGATCCGTGACAAAAGCAACGCACGATCATGATCCCCTGAGACTTCATTAAATATTTCATACAAATAATTCATACGAGTTGAATCGACCTTTTCGAGATAACTTCGCGCCAATGGATCAATTTGAGCCCAAGCGCGAATACTTGTTTCAGGGCCGTGCGGCAGATCATTGGATTTATCTACAATTGCATCAAAACGCTCTGCAGCACTAACAGAACCGGCTGAAGCATTTTGCATGCTTCCAATTGTCCATTCCTCCACCCAATGTTCAAGCATCCGCTCAAGATAATCATCTCGTCCTTTAAAATGGTGATAAAAGGACCCCTTAGTTACATCCAATTGCTTACATAAAGCATCAATAGTCAGCTGCTGAATGCTGTTTTCTGCTAACAAATGAAGCCCCGCATCAAGCAAATCAGTTGCGTTGCGGCGAATCTTCTTATTTTCTTCAACTTTTAATAGAGTCAATGATCTGCACCTCATTTTTAATACCATACGGTATGGTATGTTTAAAAGATATAAAAAACTGAGTCAAGCATAAAAAATAAATACTGCAACAAACAAGAAAACGCCTACCGGATAATCCGGCAGGCGTTTTCTTGTTAAAAATCAATTTCGATTAGTGAGTCGAAGATCTCCTAATTCGTAGCAGCAACTCTTGGCACTATTACATGACAAGCATTGTTGGCACAAGGAGCAAGCTTCAATTCTGTCTTACCGGCTTTGTTCATACCAGCATGGCATCCGCGGCAACTGCGGTCACTATGCAGAGTATGGAACGCCTTGAAGTAAGACTCAGTTTCACCCTTAGCCTTCAACTCGTTATGACAACCATCGGTAGCACAGCTCTTCACAGGAGCTTTGCCGTCCCAAGTGTGATGGCACTTCACACAAGAGACATCCTGATGATTGAAATGAGAGAATTTAACCTGTGAAAAACGAGTTTTGTTCAACTCGGCAGGGCGTTTAAATTCAAATGTTACAGGGAAGCTGACAGTCAACGTAGGGTTGGTGATATCGGCTTTATCGGAAGAGATACTGGCGATCTCTTCACTTAAATGACTAGTGGTGGTCGCATAAATAATAACTAGGATGGCAAACACAACTGCCACTCCTACATACAAAAAATTACTCTTCATTCTATTCCTCCTCAAGAAAGTCGTAACTTCCTACTCAAAATCAACGATTATTTCAATAAAAATGAGGGGATGCATAACGCCTGTAACATGCTCAGACGACATCAAAGCAGACTACACAAAGATATTGAGAAAAAATTCACACACATTAACATAACGATATGCCACCAAGTTAATTGTAATATTAATGCAGTAAATAAATTATCTATAAATATTTAACACTCAACACTGCAAAGTTATATGAAGGCATAGTAAAATTTGAAATTTCACCTTAGAATTTATGAATAAAAATATACAAACAACATTTAATTAATCTCTATTTAATGCTTTTTATTTACATAAAATTTTCTAAAAAGACTCAAGAAAAATTCAATTACTTAGAAAAAACAAAAAGCCTCTCCTTACAATGTAAAAAGAGGCTTTTATAATATTATTATAAGGTCTTATTCCCTGACACCTGCCATCAACAACCCGATATTATCAAGCTTAGCAGTATCAGACACATGAAATTCATCCATAATTTGCCCACAATACATCACAGCGATACGATCAGCCAACTGAATGGCTTCACCCAGATCTCCGGTTATAAGCAATATTCCGGCCATTTTACGGGCTTCCAAAAGTTTATTCCAAACTTCCTCAGTGGCAGAGATATCAAGTCCCTGAGTAGGCTGTTCAGCGACTATAAGATGCGGCTGACGATAAAGCTCACGGGCCAATACCATCTTTTGCAAATTTCCACCTGAAAGCTGCCAAGCCAGAGCCTGAATTCTGCCGGGGCGAACGTCATAATCTTTGACGAGCTCCTCAGCTATTTTTGCAGCTTTATCGCGTTGAAGTATGGGACCGGCAGAGAACCCCTGACGGGTTGTTAAGAGCAAATTATCAACCAGATCCAGATTTCGGGCAGTAGCAAGATCAAGCCTGTCCTCGGGAATATATGACATAGAATTATTCCACGTCATTTCCGCAAAAAACTTGCGCCAAGGCTTGTTCATTATAAAAATTGTATCCTTGGGAGGCTTGCGAAGTCCGCTTACGCCCTCTACCAATTCTTGCTGACCATTTCCGGCAACACCGACGATGGCGACAATTTCACCCTTATGTACATCAAGGCTGATATCACGAAGCCCTATCCCGGTCATGTTCTTTACTTCAAGAACCTTATCACCGATTTCAACTTCTTCTTTATTTACTTCAAGCAAAATCTCTTTACCGACCATCCGACAAGCTAGATCTGCTTTTGATGTAATTTTATCTCTTGGAACTTCCGCATCAATTTTCCCGCGGCGTAAAATAGCTACGTCATCGGCGATTGCCATAACTTCTTCAAGCTTATGACTGATGAAAACAACAGATTTGCCAAGTCTAGTCATAGCCCAGAGAGCCTCGAAAAGACGAAATGCTTCGCGGGGAGTGAGCACAGCCGTAGGTTCATCAAAAATAAGAACCCGACTTTCTCTATAGAGTAATTTTAAAATTTCAACGCGCTGTTTCTCACCCATGGAAAGATCAGAAATTCTGGCAGTAGGATCAATTTCAAGCTCGTAATCTTCTGCAAGCTTACGGACTCTATCATTCATTTCACGGGGATTAACAAAAAAAGAACCTTCCTGACCAAGAAGTACATTCTCAGCAACCGTCATGGTATCAACCAGCATAAAATGCTGATAAACCATACCGATTCCGGCTTTAATAGCATCCTTTGAAGAGGTGAAATCTGCACGCACCCCATCGACTTCAATATAACCTTCGTCAGGCTTAAAGCGTCCGGCAAGCATACTCATCAAAGTACTTTTACCTGCTCCGTTTTCACCAAGTAATGCCTTGATACGACCGGGATACAGATCAAGTGAAATATTATCATTCGCAACGACTTTACCAAACCGCTTGGTGAGACCTTTTAAGGATATCAACGGAGAAGCGTCAGTAAATCCTGTTGCTTTTTGAGAGTCCGGACGGGTTAAATCCTGTTGTCCATTCATGTCGATCCTACCTACCCTTCCGGTTCAATGTTAATTCCGAGATGTGCTGGAGAATTCCCTCCGCGCCCTCTGACAGCGGAAAAAACCAACACCAGAATAGTAAGAGCATATGGCAGCATCAACAGAAGTGAAGAAGGAATATGTGTACCTATAGCTTGAAGTCTAAGCTGAAAAGCCATTACACCGCCGAAAAGATAAGCTCCGAAAACAGCTCTTCCCGGACGCCAGAATGCAAAAATAACCAAGGCAACCGCAATCCAGCCTCTGCCGCCTGCAAGACCGTTCGCCCATAGATGGGTGTATGCAAGTGAAAGATATGCTCCGCCAAGACCAATCAAAAAACCACCGCCGAGCAGCGCCATCCAGCGCAGTCTTACGGCTTTAAGTCCGGCAGCGGCGGCGGCAGCAGGCTTTTCGCCGACAGCTGTTATAGCTAACCCCATACTGGTTCTGTTAATAAAAAGCATTAACAGAAGTGGAATGAAATAGGACACATATACAAGAGTATCCTGTCTAAAAAAGATTTTTCCTATGTAAGGAATAGAGGAAATAAACGGGATAGAAAACTTATGGAATCCGGCTGCTGACATCCCTATATAAGGAGTCCCGAGAAAATGACAAAGGCCTACGCCGAGTATCGTTAAGGCAAGGCCTGAAACTACCTGATTACCAAGACAGGTAATACAAACGAAACCATGCAGCATTGCCATCATAGATCCGGCAAGACCTCCGCACACAAATCCCAGCCATGGATTTCCGGTTGTATAGCTGACAAAGAATGCAACAAAAGCCGCCATACTCATCATCCCCTCAACTCCGAGATTAAGCACGCCGCCCTTCTCAGTGAGAATCTCACCAAGAGTTGCGTACAAAATAGGGGTACCGGACTGAACTGTCGCAGCCAGCAGAGGAACAATAAAACTTTCCAGCATTTATATCACCCGATTAGATTTCAAACTGAGCTGATGCACAGCCGTCTATTTCTTCCGTGTTATCTTGTATGTAACCAGCATTTGTCCAGCAAGCACCGACATAAGAATAAGTCCTTCCATGATCGACCCGAAGGCGGCAGGCACTTGAAGTTCAAGCTGCAAATTTTCCACTCCCACCCTGAGAGCCGCAAGCAAATAAGCAGAAATAGCAATATAGAGAGGATGCAGTCTGGCAAGCCACGCCACAACAATTGCGGTATAACCGTACCCGACCATGATACTCGGCTGAAGCCTGTTGACGACAGCGGAAGTTTCAATACACCCGGCCCATCCGGCAAGCCCGCCGGAAACAGCCATAACAAGAATAGTGAGCATCCCGTAAGGAAGGCGTGAATACATGGAAACGCGCTCACCTTCCCCCGCAACCTTTATCTCAAAGCCTAAACGGGTATACCGCATAAAGGCCCACATACCGATCCCGGCCGCCACACATACGGCGAATCCCCAATGCAGCCGACTGGTTCCAATCTGACCGATAATAGCATTCGAGGTAAACTCGGGGGTAATCGGAAAACCGAAACTTTTAGGATCTTTCCAGACTCCGAAAACCAGATATTCCAGAAGGAGTATGGCAATATAATTGAGCATCAAGGTTGAAATTATTTCATTAACCTTTAACTTAAGACGCAAAATGGCAGGGATATAGGCCCAGAATCCACCAAAAATTGCAGCCATGATAAACATTAAAGGCATGAGCAGATAACCCGGAAGATCAGGAAAATTCAAGGCCGCCCAAGTCGCCCCGATGGCTCCCAAGGCAAACTGTCCTTCTGCTCCGATATTCCAGACCTGCATTCTGAAAGCAGTTGCAACACCAAGTGCGCAAAGAAAAATAGGGATAGATTTTAACAGGGCATCTTCCAAAGCCCAAGACGCACCAAAAGACCCCTGCCAAAGCACAAGAAGTCCTTCCACAGCTGATTTTCCCTGCAATTCAAGTAGAAGCGCACTCGCTCCTAAAGAAAGAACCAGAGCACCCACGACAATAAACGGGGCGCCCCAGTTCCAGGGTTCATCGCGCTTTTGTAACCGATAACCCAACATAAATTATATTACTCTGTGTTTCCGACGACGCCTTCGACAAACCAAGACATGCCGAGAAGTTTAGGATCGTCAAGAGTCTGACCGGCAGGAATAATTACTTTGCCAGCCTGATTTTTAAGAGGACCGACAAAGATTGCATTGTTGCCTGCAACAATTTCAGCTTTGGCAGCATTAACTTTGTCCTGAACATTCTGCGGAACCATAGAACCGAAAGGAGCGATATCAACTACGCCCTGATCCATGCCCCACCACAGAGACTCATTACCCTGCCAAACACCGTCACGAACCTGCTCAACAACATTTGTGAAGAGAGGTGCCCAGTTCCAGACTGCGGCAGTAAGGTGAGATTTAGGAGCAAGTCTAGCCATATCGGAGTTGTAACCGATGGAGTATTTTCCGCGTTCCTGTGCAGCTTCCTGAGGACCGGGTGAATCCTGATGCTGAGTAATAACATCAGCCCCCATGTCGAGAAGGCTGATAGCTGCGTCTTTTTCAAGAGCAGGGTCATACCAAGTCTTTGTCCATACAACACGAACAGTAGCTTTAGGATTCACAGCGCGAGCACCGAGGGTGAATGCGTTGATTCCGCGAATTACTTCGGGAATCGGGAAAGCCGCAACATAACCGATGATGTTGCTTTTGCTCATCATACCGGCAACCATACCTGTGAGGTAACGAGCCTGATACATGCGGCCGAAATAGTTGGTCATATTAGGAGTAGTCTTGAATCCTGAGCAATGCATGAATGCAACGTTAGGGAACTTCTTGGAAACTTTGACCATAGGGTCCATGTAACCGAAGCTTGTTCCGAAAATGACGTCGTATCCTTTGCGTGCGAAGTTAAGAACTACGCGCTCGGAGTCTGTGCCTTCAGCAACGGACTCAACAAAAGAAGATTCAACATAAGGAAGTTTATCAATAGCAAGACGGCCCTGATCCTGAGCATATGAATAGCCTGCATCAGCAACAGGAGAAATGTAGACAAAGCCAACTTTGACTTTTTTCTTGGCATCGGCAAAAGCAACAGTTGCCATCATTACAGACATTGCAGCAACGATGACCATGATCATTAACTTACGCATTATCCACTCCTTAAAAATACAAAACGATTTTTGATCCTGAAAGTCCGTGTTTAACGGCTCCCTCCCTTCAACAACAAAAAAACAACCAAAAAAGAAAATACTAAAGCAACTCCCCGGCATTACATACCCGGCAGTTGACCAGTATTATTTAATCGGCTTGTTACAACCTTTAAATATAATTAAGATTTATTAAAAATAAATCTTAATAGATTTTATTCACCCTGCGAACTCTTTACAATAGGCTGTACAAACTGAGTTTCGCTGTCCCATGGAAATAAAATCCATGTATCCTGACTGACCTCAGTTATAAAAGTATCAACCAGAGCTCTACCTTCAGGCTTGGCATAAACGGTGGCAAAATGAGCTTTAGGCACCATTTCTCTGACCAGTTTGGCTGTCTTGCCGGTATCAACAAGGTCGTCAACCAGAAGCCAGCCTTCGCCATCCCCTTCAAAACCTTTGAGTACAGTAGATTTCTTTTCCTGCACTTTCCAGTCATAAGTTGAAATGCAAACCGTGTCGATAAGTCTTATGTCCATTTCGCGGGCTAAAATTGCAGCCGGAACAAGCCCGCCACGGGTAATAGCTAAAATGCCTTTAAAAGGACCAAGTTCCAGAAGCCGTCTCGACAATTCTCTGGAATCTCTATGCAACTTATCCCATGAAATCAGAAAAGTTTTTCTATAATTATCTGCCACGGCAGTTCACCCTTAAATTTTCGATATAAACATACTGAAATTAATATCCGCCAATCGGCTCAATAGATTTTTCCATCAGCCACGCGGTTTTCCCTAGCCCATGGAAGGGTTCAGGGCAACATAAAAAAATTACGGACTTACTTTATTATCTTAATCCTTCAATCAATACGCCTTACTCTGAACAACGTTAACATCCTATAAATAGCAATATTTTAATTTTACATAAAGCGTCTGCAAGGTTAATAGAATTGCTGAGAATCAAATATACCATACTTAAAAGTCACACCAAGGTACTGTTAAAAAATGAAAAACAATTCATCCATCGGTTTCCCTCGTCTCGTGATTTTACCCATTATTTTCATATTGACTGTTTCAGCAATATTCCTTTTTCATACTATTATAGTTGAGCAGCAACGACTGAACAATGTGAAACAATGCCTCGAAGACATCCGCTCCGATGCGTACAGAATAGCAGGTAAAAATATTACAACACGCACATCCTATGAGGCTGAACGATTATCAAATCTTATCAAAAAGCTTAAAGATATTAAAAAAGACAATTCTTTTTACACTGTCATAAATGCCAACAACAAAAAACTGATAAACTTGGCTGAAAATTTTTTGAAAGCTTCTATAAATCCACAGGATATCCAACCTGAACAATCAATTTTATACCTAACAAATTCCTTGGATGAAGTAATAATCAACACTCTGGTAAATATCGATAAAGAATACAAAGCTTCACTTCGTGATACAATCAAAATGGAATACAGCATTATTATTTTGATATGTATCTTTATCGTTCTTCAATATTTTATAGCTGACGCCTACATGAAACGAAGATTAATTCAGCAGGAATTGGAACATCAAGAATCTGAAAGCATTATCAAAAAACTGTCCGAAAGAGACACTCTTACTAATCTTCCCGGCAGGAAAAAATTCTATGAGGAAGCGGACAGAGAAATTGCAACCGCTACCAGATACAGCTCAGATCTGGTACTCATCAAAATGGATATTCATGATTTTAAAGGAATAAATCAAAAATACGGACAGAAGGCCGGTGATAAAATCTTAGCCAGATTTGCTAGAATGGTTCGAAAAAATTTAAGACGACCGGACAGTTTTTTCCGCGTAGGCGGAGATAAATTTGTAATACTTGCACCCCACACTTCAAGTGAAAACGCTCAAAAACTTGCTGAAAAAATCAACTTACTGGTTAAAAAAGATAAGACAACAAGTTCCATTTCACTTAAAATAAATACCGGAATTGCCCCATGCGTCAAAGGTTGTTCATCCGAAACGCTGATGAAAGAAGCGTCTTCAGCATTAAAATCATCTAAAATACGAGGAGCCGGTAAAGTTGCTGTTTATGAAAAGTCAGAAAACTAGCCGAATACATTTTCCGTCATGATAAAATACAAATCACTACTTACTCTTATCGCAATATCCGCTCTGCTCTTGAGCTTTACCGCATGTGCAAAAACTAAGATTGAAGTTAAGTCGAAAATAGAAAGCAGTGGCGGAAGAGTCGACAAAACCGAACTTATTCCACTACGGGATTTCTTTAAAAATCCTGTTGCGAGCGAGTTCAGCATCTCTCCGAACGGAAATAAAGTTGCGTGGAAAGCCCCGTGGCAGAACCGCATGAATATTTTCGTAAAAGATCTACCATCCGGGGCGGTAAACCGCATAACCTCCAGTACCAACCGTGACATTTCAGGTTATTACTGGGTTGGAAATGAACGCATCCTTTATGGTCAGGACCTCGGCGGAGATGAGAATTTCCACACCTACTGCGCTCCTGTAGACGGAAGCGGAGCGGTGGATTTAACTCCTTTTGAAAATACTAGAACAGGTCTTGTAGACGAGCTTGAAAACGACGACGAAAATATTTTAATCACAATGAATAAGCGGGATGCCCGTTTTTTTGACGTATTTAAACTAAACGTCATTACAGGAGAACTGACCCTTGTAGCGCAAAATCCCGGAAATATTACAGGCTGGATGACTGACAATGCCGGAAATCTGAGAGTTGCCATTGCAACTCAGGGCGGTAACAATATAATTCTCTACCGTAAAAACATTGAAGATGAATTTACTCCCATCAAGACTCTCGATTTCCGAACCTCATTTTCACCGCTGTTTTTCAGTTTTGATGACAACAAAATTTATGTTTCCACAAACATTGATCGCGATAAATCCGCAATTTATCTGTTCAATCCCGAAAGCAAAAAACTTGAAGAAATGATCTTCGAACATCCCGATGTTGATGCCGAAAACCTCATAAGATCTAAGAAACGCAAAGTCATAACAGGTGCAGGATACTACTCTGATAAACATCACTATGTGTTCTTTGATGACGAAAGAGAAGAAGTTCAGAACGAGCTTGAAGCCCTGCTGCCCGGCTATGAAGTAGTTGTTACCGGTCTCAATAAAGATGAAACCCAAATGGTAGTCAGGACTTATTCCGACCGAAGCCTCGGAGCTGGATACATTTACGACATTCCGAATAAAAAGCTTGAGAAAATTGCCGATGTCAGCCCTTGGTTTGATGAATCCCGCATGGCGGAAACTAAGCCTATCACCTTCACGTCGCGTGACGGACTTACTATTAACGGTTACCTGAGCCTTCCCGTCGGAATCCCTGCCACGAATCTACCGATGGTACTTAACCCGCATGGCGGTCCATGGGCCAGAGATCATTGGGGATTTAATCCTGAAACGCAATTCCTGAACAATAGAGGGGTCGCGGTTCTGCAAGTTAATTTTCGAGGTTCTACAGGATACGGCAGAGAGTTCTGGGAAAAAGGGTTCAAACAATGGGGCCGCACAATGCAGAATGATCTGACCGATGCGGTAAAATGGGCTATAGATCAAAATATTGCAGACCCTGAAAAAGTGGCCATATACGGCGCATCCTATGGTGGGTATGCAACTCTTGCAGGTCTGACTTATACACCCGACCTGTATGCTTGCGGTATTGATTATGTAGGGCCGTCAAATCTTTTTACTTTAATGAATTCCTTCCCCCCATACTGGGAGTCAGAAAAAGATCGTTTTTATACGATGGTCGGCGACCCTGTTCGAGATAAAAAACTGCTTGAAGAAATATCACCTGCTTTCCACGTTGACCAAATAACCGCCCCCCTTTTTGTAGCCCAAGGAGCAAATGATCCACGCGTAAAAAAAGCTGAATCAGACCAGATTGTTGAAGCCCTTCAAAAGCGCGGAATCGCCGTAGAATACATGGTGAAAGATAACGAAGGGCATGGTTTTATGAATCAGGAAAACAAATTTGAATTCTATGAAGCAATGGAAACGTTTTTGAATAAACATTTATTGCAGTAACGATCACCCACGATATGAAAAAAGCATCCGCAGAATCTTCCTGACTTTATCGGAAAATATTTTTTCACCGAGAAGCTTACCTGCTACCCGCTTATTAATTTCCATCAGTGTCGGATATGGATGAATTGCTCCGGCAAGGGTTGCCAATCCGACACTTCCATTGACTGCCGCCACCCATTCTCCGAGCAATTCCCCGGCATGTACTGCCGCAACCTGAACGCCTAGAGGCTTGCCTTTAGTATCAAGCAGCAATTTAATCCGTCCGCACCCTTCACCTTCCGCCAAAGCACGGTCATTTCCTGAAAATTCTTCAACAACAATGCTGTACTTAATACCCAGAGCTTTTGCCCTCACTTCATTAAGCCCCACACTGGCAAGCTCCGGATCGGAATATGTACACCATGGCAACCATTTGTAATTTGCTTTGCGCGGCAGATGCATAACGGCATTGGCAACGATTATCCCGCCTTCGTATCCTGCGGCATGTGTAAAACGATGCTTGCCTGTAACATCTCCTGCCGCATAAATATTCTTAACCGAAGTACGCATTCTGGAATCAACATCAATACCATTCGAATTATGATTTATGCCGATCTCATCAAGTTCCAGACCGGAAGTGTTTGCTTTGCGGCCTAATGCAACAAGAAGCTTCTGCCCGTTTATAACCTTTCGCGGACCAATCCCTTCAAAGGTATCTTCCAGAATAACTTCAATTCCGCTTGAACCTTTGCGGACCTGTTCAACCTTCGCGCCTAAAATAAATTTTACACCGTCCTGCATCATGGCATCCATCACATACTGAGCCATATCTGCATCTTCTTTGCTCAAAATATGATTACTGCGTTGAATAACCGTCACCGCACACCCTAACCTCTGGAAGGCCTGAGCCATCTCAATTGCAATGGGACCACCCCCAAGCACCAAAAGTGATGTAGGAAGCTCCCGCAATGAAAAGAGGTCCATATTAGTAAGACAAGGCACATCCTTCAGACCGGGAATAGGCGGTGCGGCAGGAGACGACCCTGTCGCTATTACCCATGAACGGGCAGAAACGCTTTTACCTTCCAGCAATACTGAATGTTTTTCGACAAACGAAGGAGAACCGAATTTTACCGAGACCCCCAGCGAATTAAAACGTTCAACAGAATCATGTTTTTGAATCTCGGATACAACCGATGAAATACGATCAGCAACTTTGGAATAATCAACAGGAGGAAGATCGACAGAAGGCAGGCCGAAATCCTGCGCTTTACCCATCAAGTGGCGCACTCTGGCTGTTCGAATTAAAGTTTTACTTGGAACACAGCCATAATGAAGACAGTCACCGCCTAAACTGTTTTCCTTTTCAATCAATAAAACCTTAACTCCAAGCTGCGCAGCTCCCGCAGCCACAGTAAGTCCGGCAGCGCCGCCGCCGATTATCCCTAAATCGTAATCACAAATCGGCATATAAACCTTCCTGTTAACTTTTACAGTTACATGGCAAGCGCACCGAACAAAGCAGAACCGTAAAGGCCGCTATCTTGATTATCGTTCAAAAAAACAGGAATACGGCTAAGCACTTCAACCATTGAGCTGGACCTTCGAAATTCTTCCATGAAATCAGGATGCTCAACAACAAAAGGATTTTTCGCCAGAATTCCTCCAGAAATATATAAGCCACCCGTAGCCAGAACACTTAGTGCATAATTACGACAGCATCTGGCTGTGAACTTTCTGTACCAGTCAAGAGTAAGCCCTCCGTCAGCCATTTTCTTAGCCACTTCATAAGGTTTTAAATCTTCACCCGTCAGATATAAATGCAAATGGTTAAGCCCCTTACCAGTAAGAACTTCATCACCGTAGCAATATGAAATTCCGATTCGATCCTTCACGAAAGCACAAAAATCAAGCTCTTCAGCCGTTTCAAACGGAAAAGTAATATGCCCGGCTTCAGACGGGACAGGAACAAATCCTACAGATGGAACCGGAACTAAAGCGCAATGCCCCAAACCCGTTCCTGCACCGAGGACTCCGACAGTACCCTGCGGAGAAAAAGTTCCCTGTTGCAAAACTTTGCACTCTACAACAGCCGGAGTTCTACAGGCGTAAGCCTGAGCTACAAAGTCATTTATTAAGGATGCTTTTTTAAAACCGTAAACAGAGGGACCTTTCGAAATATCCACCGCCCATTTCAAATTGGTGGGATGGCAATAATTCCCTCCTACAACCGGCCCTGCTACGGCAATCACCGCCATATCAAAATCCTGCGGTAAATATTGAAAGTCACTTTCCTTCAACAGCTCAAGAAGATGCTCAAAACTTTCCGCATCCGTACTGGGAATCCAGACTTTCTCTTTCATGACAAGACTGCTTTCCGAGCGAACCTGAAACGCAGCAAACCTACTATTTGTTCCACCTATATCAATGGCAAGAATCAACCCCATTCTGATACACCTTCTTATTATTTTTATCCTGTGAATTCCTTATTATCTGTAAACACGATGCCTGACTCTAATACAGTCAGTTAAAAAAAGTAAATCAAGATAACAGCTTTTTTAAAATTCAACCTAAATATGTCAAAATTCAGACGTAAAAAAGCCCGGAACATAAACTCAATACGAGCTAGATTCCAGGCTTTTAAGATTCAATGCCGTTTAAAATAATCAGGAAGCTTTCACTAAAGGAATTTCGTGCAATATTTTTGTCTTACCGTCCTTCTCTTCTTTGCGCATCTTGATATACTTTCTGGTAATATTTCTAAGAGCTTCGGTCTTACCTTCTCTGTTGTTGGGACAGAGAAAAGCAACCAGCTTTCTTTCAAGTTTATAAGGATTTTGCTCATTCTTAATGGCAATAATACCGTCCATAATCATTTTCTGATTAATCAATTCATTTCTAGTTCTGCAACGCACAGTTTCAGCCATAGGAGCAAATATCATATTACTGAGAACTACCCCGTAAAGCGTTGAAATAAATGCTACCGGAATATGTTTCAGAATCATAGCCGGGTTATCAATACCCATGAGAAGACCGATCAGACCGATGACAGACCCGGCAACACCGAATGCCGGTGCAAAACGAGCCATTGACTGAAAAACTCGCTCAGATTCATTTCTGCGCATATTAAAGAAAGACATTTCTGTCTTGAGACAATCTTTAATCTCTTCTTCATTAAAATTATCAACAAGAAGCATCAATCCGTTTTTCAAAAAGGACATGGTTGTCTGCTCGCCCGCTTTTTCGAGAGAAAGCATACCGTCCATACGTGAACGGACACTTAGATCAAGCAATGTATCTACTATTTCTTCATGTGTGGTGAGCCTGCTGGAGTAAGTATTGCGAACAACTCGGAAAGCTTCAACCAGTTGTTCAACAGGATAACTGAGCATGACAGCAACAGCTAAACCGGACATGACAATAGCAAATGCAGCAGCATTCCAATAAAGCCCTAACCCACCGCTGAGCCAGAAACTTGCTATAAAAATTAATGCGGCAAATGAAACACCTACAAGGTTCTTTCTGTTCATGACATTACCTCCTTACTCGGCATTGAAGTCAGTGTTGATGACAACGATCTCAACACGGCGATTGTTCCCCGAAACCTTTTCCATGGAATCAGGAAGTTCAGGAACAGTTCCACCGCGTCCGCTTACAAGAATACGAGCGGGATCGATAGACTTTTCACTGATAAAATATTGTGCAACCTGCGCAGCACGGCGGGCAGATAATTCAAAGGCGGAAATCTTTCCGGATTTAGCGACATCACTATGATCGGTATGTCCTACGATATGTATGGCATGATTGCTGGTTCGCAAAATTTCAGCGACCTCAGCAAGATATTGCAAAGTTTTCGGCTCAAAACTACTTCTACCCGGAGCAAAAAAAGCATCTCCGCGCATAATAATTTTAAGCTGCCCGTCATCCTCGCTTGCCATACTTATTGCACCGTCATTGCTGCGATAAAGTACATCTTGAGGAGTCAAAACAACCTTAGTGCTTCCACTCATTGCTTCGCGATGAACTGAAAGCATATCAATCAGATTGTCGACAGGATTGGGGGATACTTGTGACTGAGCATTGCCGCTGAAAATAACTTTAATATTTTCTTTGGACTGACTGTAAATAAACAGCACGACGAAAAGGACAAACATTACCATCATAAGATCAGCCCACGGAACAGACCACCCGCCCATACCGGATGTATCAGAGTCCGAAGAACCGAATTCCATCAGATCTAAATCACATTTGAATTCATCGTTTTTCATACCATTGCTCCATGATCAAAAAATACGGGCCACGCCCGAACGTTTCACCATCTCTACAGCAAGGGTAATGCCAAACTAATTAATGCAATAATTTTATCATGTTATGAGTCATAAAAAAGAAATTAAAGAAGATAGAAACAAAAAGTGTCAAAAAAAGAACAACCGTTAAATTACAAAAAAGACCTAAAGATCAATACAAAGACCATCCTGAGCCATAATTATTTTATCAGGTTTACGCTCAGCAAACTCGGCGTAAGATCTTGTATCTTCGAGAAATTTTTCCAATTCAAAATCATCGAGAACAGGTTCCTGATGGAACAGGCATAAAGTCTTAACTCCGGCATGTCCTGAGAGTTCAACAGCTATAATATTGTTTGAATGGCCCCAATCCTCTTTAATTGAATTGGCCTCGGCAAAAGAATACTGAGCATCCATAATCAAAAGATCAGCGTCTTTAAAAAATTCTACAAATTCTATATCAGACAGAGCCGTCGCGCTTTTATGTTCACAATCTGTAGAATAAACAACCACTTTCCCATTTTTTTCAAAACGATAACCGAATGATCCGCCCGGATGATATTGAGCTTTAACCTTAACATTAATACCGGCAATTTCTAATTCCTGTCCGGTAGAAAGACGCGTGAATTCAAATTCAGCTGCAAGGTTATCAAATTTTACAGGGAAAAACGGCTCACTTTGCTGGGTACGGAAGACATTCTCAATACCTGGATGCCCGCCATAAAAAGAAAGTTTATTGCCCTTCACATATGCTGGAATAAAAAAAGGAAAACCTTGCAGATGATCCCAGTGAAGATGAGAAATAAGGATGTGAAAATGAGCCCCGGGTTTGCCAAACCGCTCAGCCATGATTACATTTCCTAAATCACGAAGACCTGTTCCGCAATCGCAGATTAGATAGTCATCACCCGTTGTACCGATCTGGATACACGGAGTATTGGTTCCGTAAGACCCACGAACGGGAAAAGGAAGTTCATTATCAATAAATGAATCTAAATCAGTCGTGGAATCAATTCCACGCGCAACCGCAATTTCCAAAGCAGCTTTTACCTTTGCTCTGGCCCTATCGGCATTATATGTAGCAGGTAGAGAACCTCTTGCTCCCCAGATGCAAACTTTCATTCAACAACTCCTAATCTAATATTCTTCACCCCATTACCTTTAGACTAAAGAAAGAGCAACAGGCACAACTCATAAAGTAGTATTCTATTAAATCAATTTTTTTCATATTATTTTTCTGATTATTAAAGCTGCCCCTTGACAGACTAGGTTTATTAAAGAACAAATTTATTTTTTGGTTCAATATAGTTTTTACTTAACACAAACAAGATTTCACCTACATGAAGATATATAATACATTAAAATCATTAGTACTCGGTTCCGGGTCACCTCGGAGAGAGGAACTGCTCTCATCTATTGGACTAAATTTTAAAATTGATCCTGCAACTTGTGATGAACCGCCAGCCCGTGCAGGACAATTGCCGGAAGATTATGCTATTGAAATGGCTTTAATGAAAGCAAGAAATGTAGCTATTTCAAACCCGCAGACTATAGTTATAGGGGCGGATACTATTGTTGCATGCGATATGGATATTCTCGGCAAACCGTCCGACAAAACAAACGCCATTGAAACGCTGAAAAGCCTATGTGGACGATCTCATAAAGTAATTACAGGTTGCGCTATAATTTCCGAGAACGGCGAAGAAACAAGTTATGCAGTTACAACCGAAGTTGAATTTATCAATTGTGACGAAGCTGCATTAAAAGCTTACGTTGCAACCGGAGAACCGGATGATAAAGCTGGATCTTATGCTATTCAGGGACAGGGGGCCTTTTTAGTCAAAGGAATATGCGGTTCATACACAAACGTCGTAGGATTACCTCTGGCACGTATAATGGAATCGTTAATTTCAATTGGTGCTGTATCCCCTGTTGAAAGCGAATAATATTTATAGCACGCTAATAAATTAATAGCAGACTAAACTTTTTTCAAATTATATTGCAATTGCCGTCTCATAATAGACTTTTATTAACCAGAGCTAACACTTTATCTAAAGAAATCATGTCGCAAAATAATAACATTACAAACTTACCCAGCAAAAAAAACAATACTATAAAACTCGCTGACAGTATTCCTGAAAGTTCTGAAATTCTTGAGTCTTTTTTAAATTGTGCTGGACATGCTGCAATTATCAAAGACTCTTCACTCAAATATCTGGCTGTAAACAATGCCTTTATGAATCAAATCAGCCACAAAAGCAGTAAAGATATCATTGGTAAGATAGATCAAGAGATACTTAAACACCTGACCACAAAAGAACAGATTGCACAGATCGAAAAATATGACCGGATTGCGCTTAATCTCCCCAAAGGCGAACATGTCACGTTAGAAGTATCCTTCTACGATCAAAATGGTATTGAATCCACTTTTCGCGCTAAAAAATTTCCCATATGGGACCAGAACAATGATTTGATGGGAGTAGGAACGCTTACTGCCGACATAACTGAAATAAAGACCACAGAAAACGAACTTCTGACAATCCGTCAAAAACTCAATAACCATATTAAAACCCAAGAACAAACACTGCATGAGGCCAATGAAAACATTCAGTTTATGAGCAATGTTTTTAAAAACACACTGGACGGAATTATAATCACAGATGCCGCCGGTCACGCTCTGCAGATAAACCCGGCTTTCACTGAAATTACGGGCTACACCCTTGATGATATTAAAGGTAAAAATCCGCGGATATTAAAATCGGACAACCATAACGCTGAATTCTACAAAGAGATGTGGGCTTCCTTAAAAACCATCGGAAAATGGGATGGAGAACTGTGGAATCGTCGTAAAAACGGTGAAATATACCCTCAACGACTCAGCATCAGTGCTATTTATGATTCCAATCACAACGTAACCCACTATTTAGGCGTTAACAATGATGTGAGCGAACTTAAGCGTAAAGAACAAAAAATTAACTTTTACGCCTATCACGATGTACTCACCAATCTCCCGAATTTCAGACTGTTCTCTGATCGGTTACGAACAGAAATAAAAAAATGCTCAATAAAAAAATGTCAAATTGCCTTACTTTATATAGACTTTGACGATTTTAAAAAAGTTAATGATTCTCTAGGTTACCGTGTTGGAGATAAACTTCTGAAAGCTTTCGCTGAAAAAGTTAAAAAACTCATAAAAGGTTCTGACCTTTTCGCTAGAATTGGAAGTGATGAGTTCGCCATTGCTTTAGTCGACTTTAAAAATATCAATTCACTCATGCTTTTTTCTAGAAAAATCAGAAGCTTGCTTCGAGATCCATTTAAAATTGAAGGATATGAAATTTTCATAACAGTAAGCATCGGAATTTCTACCTACCCGGATGATTCTCAAACAGCAGAAACGCTTCTGCAACATGCTGCTACAGCTATGCATCAAATGAAGGGTGAGAACGGGGTTGGAAGCGAAGTAAGATTTTATACATCTCAAATGCTGATACGTGCTCAAAATAAAATTGATATGGAATCTGCTATCCGAAAGGGATTGTCATCCAATGAATTTGTTCCTTTCTATCAGGCCAAAATCAATTCTGAAACAGGAAAAGTAATTGGAATGGAAGCTCTTGCCCGCTGGGTAAAAGAGGACGGCACAATTATTCCTCCCGGACAATTTATAGAATTTGCAGAATCACTTAATCTGATCGGAAACATAGACAGTCAGATTATGAAAATTTCTATTAAAGATATGGCTGACTGGGAAAAAGCAGGTCATAAAGACCTAATAGTTTCCGTAAATGTTTCATCAAAAGAACTTGAAGATCCATCTTTTTCAAGCAATGTTATCAATGCCTTAGATAAATATAAATTAAATAAAAAACAGTTGGAAATTGAAATAACCGAATCTTTGATTATGAAAAATGTTGAACAAAAAATTCAACTTTTAAAAACTTTGAGTGAAACCGGAATTAGAATTTCTATTGACGATTTCGGAACAGGGTATTCCTCGCTCAGCTACCTTAAAAAACTCCCCATCAACACGCTTAAAATTGACATATCATTTATAAGAGACATTTTAACAGATCCAAATGATATGGCTATTGTTTCAGCGATAATCAGCATGGCCGGGAAAATGGGACTTGATGTTATTGCAGAAGGGGTGGAGCATGCTGGCCAAATAGAACTACTTAAAAATGAAGGATGTAACCTGATACAAGGGTTCTACTACTCAAAACCATTACCAAAGGTAGATTTTATAAAGTTTTTGGAAGGACACGCGTAATCCATTTTGGTTCCCCCGGCATAAACCCCACCACACCCCCTACCTATTTTAAAAACCCTACCATTAAATACTACCTGATACATTTAAAATACACATTTTCAAACGTTTACAGACCCTCTCCTTCTGATATTAATAAATCTAACGGCTTATAATTTTATAGCTTTTGGATTTGAATTTAATGAAGGAGAGTTGCAATGATTGAATCAATCACCAAAATGACACAAGATGTAGTACTTGAAGGCACCAGTCCTGCTAAGGAAGTCGCTCAAAAAATTGGCAAACCATATTCAACACTCCTGAGAGAAATTAATCCTTTTGATCAGAACGCCAAACTTGGAGCCGGAACATTACTTGATATTCTAAAAGCAACGAATGAAGTAAGGCTACTTGAACATATGGCAAAAAGCATTGGGTATACAGTTAAGCCGAATAAAGTCCATCCAGCTTAACTACATTTCCAAAATAGTTAGTATGAGCCTGAACAGTGTCTGCTGTTCAGGCTTTTGCCATTCTGGACTTTTAGCAATTTTAGGTTGATACTTACTTTATGAAAAAAATGTATAGCAAAATACTCGTCAATGCTGCCACCCTCGGTCCTGTAGGCTACCTGCCAAAAGCTCCCGGAACGTGGGGATCTGCTGCTGCAGCGATTACGGCGCCGTTCTGTTTTTATCCATTTCCCATTTCAATCAAAATTTTCATCTTGATTTTACTTTTCGTATTTGGGGCAATAGCCAGCTCTGAAGCGGAAATTCAGCTGGGCAAAAAAGATCCAGGATGCGTTATAATTGATGAGGTTCTTGGACAGTGGGTAACATATCTGCCCTTCGGACTAATGACGGGATCGCAGATTATCGCAGGATTTATTTTTTTCAGATTTTTCGACATCCTCAAACCATGGCCCATTAAGCAATCTGAAAAATGGTTAAAATCCGGCTGGGGCGTTATGATTGATGACCTGTTTGCAGGTATCTACGCAGCTATAGCACTCTGGCTTTTCAGAATGATCTAAATTCAAAACTCATACTCAAAAAATTAACCCCCGCTTTCTTTCGAAAGCGGGGGTATTTAATTATCAAATTCTTGAAACATATAATTTAAAATCTTAGTAAGCCAATCTGAATTGAGCCCTGCGGTTCATTTCCCAAGCTGTCTCATTATGAGCAGGATCAATGGGATTTTCTTCTCCGAAACTTACAATGCTAAGTCTTTCCGGAGCGACTCCAAGCAAAATCAAAAATTCATAAGCAGCACGCGCACGACGCTCACCCAGTGCAAGATTGTATTCTTCCGTTCCGCGTTCATCGCAGAACCCTTCAATAACAATTGTTACATTGGAAAATTTCTTTAGCAATTCAGCCTTAGCTTGTAGTAAAGGACGATATTCTTGTTTGATTTCAAAAGAATCAAAATCAAAATGGACTATATTTCCCAACTCAACAACCGCGACTTCAAATTCTTTTTTAACTTCAACAGCCTTACGCTCATCTTCAAGAGCCTGTTCCTGAAGTTCTTTTTCTCTTTCCTGCCTAGCCGCCTCTTCCTGTCTGAGTCTTTCGTTTTCCTGCTGGTTATTCATTCTTTCCTCAACAGCAGGAGATGCAGTTGAAGACTCAACACGCTTCTTAGAACACCCGGCACCCAAACTGACGATCAACATGAACGCCACACACAAAATTATAGCTCTAGCTTTCATTTGCCCTCCTGATAAGGAACTTTAAAGGACAGGAGATTGCCCACGCAAAGTGGAAAACGCACTCTTATTTTAACTTCCAATATTTAGACACTAAAGTGTTTTGTAAAAAAATCAAGTCATCACGGAAACAGAAGTGCTAAAATCTATAACAAAACTATGATTTATCAGCCTTACCCCACGCAGGAGCAGTCGCAATGCCGACTCCAGTCGGAACCTCCATAGCAGAATCACCATGGCGGGTGGTTAAATATATTTTATAATCTCCACTCCGGCTTGACGAAAAAGCTAAGAAATACCCATCAGGACCAAATGCAGGATCTTCATCATTACCGGGCCCGAATGTAAGCTGTCTCTCCTGTCCGGAATTCATATCATGAACAAAAATCCTGTGTCCCAAAGGAGTCTGACGCGAAAAAGCTACAAACCGTCCATCAGGACTGATTGTCGGATTAGTATTATACTTTCCTTCACGCGTTACGCGGTCAACCTGCCCTGTCACCATATCCAAAATGAAGATATGCGGATTACCAAATCTTCCCGAAGTAAAAACCATCTTACTTCCAGTTCGGTCAAAATCTGGAGAAACTTCAATCGCCCAGCTTTTTGCTAAAGCTTTTTGCGGCTTATAACTGCCGTTAACCAGAAAAATATCTGAATCCCCGTTCATGGTCAGAGTTACCGCTAAATTTCCATCAGGCAAAAAAGCCGGCCCGATAACAGTATTTCCGGGGAACGCTTTTTGATCAATCTTTCCTGTACTCTTATCCCATATGCAAAGTAAATGCTGCCTTGAACCAAGCCTTGTGAATACAAGTTTCTTACCGTCCGGCGCCCAATTGGGACTAAGATTTACACCACCTAAGGAACTAAGCTGACGTAGATTTCTGCCTTGTGGACTTACCGTAAAAATTTCTTTATTTTTTCCAGTCTTCCTCACAAAAGCTATCTTTGAATCAAAAAAGCCATCACGCCCGGTCAGTATTTTCATCAAATAAGAACTGAACTTATCCGCAATCAGCGGAAGCATCTCTTCAGTCACTCTTGAATACTGCTTCCCTAAAATTGTACGCCCATTATACGTTCCGATAACTCTAATTTTAAGAACTTTTTCCTCGTTAGGCTGAATTTCCCATCCTGTTGTCAAAACAAGATCCACCTTTGAAAGGCGGAGAGGCTTTAGATCAACGTCTCCGGGAGTTACTCCGTGTGCAGGATTACCCCCCAAGATACTGGAAAGCGGTACAAAATTTAAAAAAGGAAGATATGCCAGATTCTTCTGAATATCCCCTTCAAAAGTTCCAGCTTCAGACGGCAAAGGCAAATTATTGCCTTTTGCTCCACTATACTTGCCTTCCGGCAAAGTCTGCGGAGGCAGCAGAATAATATTAATTTTACGTTGCCCCGGCCCGTAGATATCTACGGAGAGAGTATCTGCGGCTTTGGTATTAACCGTAGAAAACACGAAAAGCATTAATGCCGTGACAAAAACAACGACACCAGTCTGCAAATAAGAATAATTTCTTTTGCTCATAATATAAAACCGAACCTACTGATCAAGGTCATGCAGGTTAAAGTTAACAATGATAGTTCGAATTGAACTTCCCGGTGGTTCAGGTAGAACCTCGGTGTCTCTCAAAGCAGTCAAAACTGAATCATCAAAATCTACATTTCCCGAAGAATCAAGAAGTTTAATATCAATGATTTCACCTGAAGCTTTTAATGAAACTTGTACGCGCGCAGATAGATTATCTTTCTGTCCAAAAACCGGATATCGCCAATGCTTTTTAACTTCCTGCATTACAATGGCTCCGTAAACCTGAACAAGACCGGACGCTCCGGCAGTCCCGTCAGCAGAAGCCTGCACAGCCGTTGACTGCGCTGTGCCTGTAAGAGAAGCTAAATCCTTAGCAACAGCCCTTTGCTTCGCCTTTTCTTTCTTTTCCACCAACTGCCCAATTGAGGCAAGGTCCGCAGCCAAAGCTTCTTCAGCCGTCATTTTTGGCTTGACCGGCTTTTTAGGAACCACTTTCTCTTTCGAAGCTTTCTTAACCGGAGCAACCTTCTTCTCCTGCTTTTTAACTTCAGGTTTCTCTACTTTCTTTTTAGGAGGATTGGTCGTTTTTATTTTCTTTGAAGAAATTTTTTCAACTTTAAGCTCCGGCTTAGGTACAGGTTTAGCTATCGGTTTCGGAATCGGTTTTGATTCAGGAGCTTTTATTGGATTTGCCGGAGCTTTGGGTATCTTTTTAAGTGCAGCATCTTCAGGAAGAGGAATCGCTTCAGGTTTTGAAAGATGTGCAGAAGGTTTACTGACCGGAGCAGTTGCAACTTTGGGAGCCTGAGGAGCTGGAGCAAGAGAAACAAGATCAACCTGATAAACAGGCATATCAAGAGAAATTTTCACAGGCGAAGAAGCCGACCATGTCATAGCCAGAATAATTATACCCGCGTGTAGCAGTAATGAGATTAAGAGACCGATAATTCTCATCAATAAATACGCCCTTCAAAAGAGTTCCCGATCATCTTAAATGTATACAACAAGCCGTCATTACCCTTTTTATTTTTTACGATTCTGTTCTGCTGGCTCAGCCACAACTCCCATTCTGTCGATACCCGCAGCTTTAATCTCGCCCATAACTCGGACAACTTCACCGTAAGGAACACTTTTATCGGCCCTTAGAAAAAGCATTTTATTCTGCTTCTTCACCAGCTTTTCAAGATGCCCCTGCAATTCATTAAAGTCGACTTTATATTCATCAAGAAAGATCTCGCCCTTATCATTTATCGATAAAACAAGATGCTCATTGTCCTGTGGAAGGGAACGGACTGTGCGGGTTTGCGGTAAATCAACTTCAACGCCCTGAGTCATTAACGGGGCTGTAACCATAAAAATGATCAAGAGCACCAGCATAACATCAACAAAGGGAGTAACGTTTATTTCAGCCAGCATTCCCCGGTTGTTAGTGTACATTCCCATTATCTACACCTCTGCGGAAGAATCATCTTCGCTATCGCTACCATGTTTGGATGCAGGCTCAACCCATGAAACTTCTCTTTCTACTCTATTAAGGAACACTCCTGCAAAATTGACCATTTCAGTTTCAATTCCGCCGAGAACTCCAAGGAAAAAGTTATAAGATATTGTTGCCGGTATCGCGACAACAAGACCGATTGCTGTTGCAACCAGAGCTTCAGAGATACCGGGAGCAACTGCTGAAAGAGCTGCGGACTTTGCTGTTCCGATGGCATGGAAGGAATTCATAATTCCCCAGACAGTGCCGAAAAGACCGATAAACGGGGCACCGTTTGCGCAAGTAGCTAGAAAGGAAAGAGAAGTTGACAATCTTTTCATTTCTGAACTGACTCTCTGCCTCAAAATTCTGCGCAAAGTATCTTTAATCAACCTACGTTTATGACTCGGACTGACTGCGGATTTTTCAAGAATACGGTACTCTTTAACCGCGGCGGAACCAATACGGTTCAACGGAGATGATTTTGTTTTATTAATTGCCGTCAAACCGGAAGATAACGAATCTGCATCTTCCATAATTTGATTTCCTTTAAGAACAAGAGACCTTGCTTTGCCAAGAGAAATAAGTTTCCAGAAAATAATTGTCCAGCTCCAGAGAGACATGCCTGCAAGGAGACAAAGCACCACTTTTACCACGATTGAAGCGGACCCGAGCATGGCGAAAATTCCGCCCTGAGGTAAAAAATCCATACAGCACCATACCTTTATTTAATTATATTCTGCACTATTACAGGCAAAACATCTTCAACAGTACCTTCAATAAAAACATCACTCATCGCGTGATAAGCGGATGGAACTTTATTAATTTCTATTATCTTTCCGCCATTACTTTTAATTCGAGGCGGAATTAAGCTTGCTGGAACAACTTCACCGGAGGTTCCGGCAACAAGTACAAGATCAGCCTGATCAGCTAAATCAAAAGCGTCTTGATATGCCTGCGGCGGAATCTGTTCACCGTAAAAAACAAGATCTGGACGAACAATCCCTGAACACTCCGCGCATTTGATCGGAAGTTTTTTAGCATCAAATTTAAAGACGTCTTTCGCCTCATAAACTGCGAAACACTCTGAACAGAAAAAATGACTGCAATTGCCGTGAAATTCTATGACATTAACAGAACCTGCCCGCTGATGCAGGCCATCGATATTTTGTGTAATAACGCCTTTAATATTCCCCGAGGCTTCAAGCTCAGATAAGGCAAAATGTGCTGGATTAGGTTCGCATTTCTGAGTCATGCGAACAAGTTCCAAAAGGAATTTCCAAACCGTTACAGGATCAGACTTCAAGGCTCTGATTGATGCTACTTTTTCAGGATCATGCTTGGACCAGATACCGCCGGGACTGCGAAAATCAGGAATACCGCTTGCTACAGAGAATCCCGCACCTGTCATTGCCACAGCGCATCGCGCATTCGCTATCAACTTAATAGCATTTTCCAATGCAGTCCGGTCTAATTTAATCTGCTCAGACGACATGTTCCCTGCTGTAATAATCCAATTTAGCTGCCGCGTTTCATCATCTGCTGTACAAGTTGGCGAGAGTTTTCTTCAGATTGTTCATATTCCTGCGGAGTCATACCTGCACCAAGCGCAATCTTACGACGTATTTCACGGCTGACTAAATCGCCCGGCGCGTGTGCGTCATTGTTAATTACAAGCTTTGCACCGAACTTGCGTGCTAACGCTACAACATGACCATTAGTCAGACTGTGTCCCTTACGGGTAGTGATTTCAAGATGGACACCGTATTCTGCTGCAAGCTTAACCTCTACTTCAGTAACCAGACCCGGATGAGCAAGAATATCAACCTTCGCTTCAATCGCTGAAAGATTCGTTCCTTCTGCAACAGGTTCAACTATTGTTTCACCGTGAACGACAACTATCTGCGCGCCCAGATCTCTCGCCTGATCAACCATTTCACCAATCAATCCGGGAGGAACGTGAGTAAGTTCCACGCCACTGAAAACATCTATATCAAAAAAGTGGCCGTGCTTCTTGGCGAAACGGTGAATATTTTCAAGAATGATCTCAATATTACTGGAATCGGCATGATCGGTCATAGCAAGCGCACGATATCCCGCAATTCTAGCTCTGCGAGCCAGCTCCGCGGGAATCAATTCACCGTCACTGAATACTGTATGTGTATGAAAATCTATCATTTAATTTTCTCTATATTTATATTAAAAAATATCTACATTTTATACTTGAAGTCGTCAGGCGAAAGCTCTTCAAATTCATCACTATGACCAGTATCTTTAACAAGTTTCGATTCAGTCTCTTTTGTTCCGGCAATATCAACCACTTTCTGAGACACCCGCACAGGGCATCCGGCTCTTACCGCAAGAGCTATTGCATCAGATGGGCGGGAATCAATTGCTTTGACCTCACCGTTACTGTCAATAATTATTTCAGCGTAAAAAGTTCCCTTTTCAATATCAACGATATCAACAGAGACAACTTTTCCGCCAAGGGCATGGATTGCATCCAGAAGCAAGTCATGTGTCATAGGCCTGGGGAAAGCCACTTCATCAAGCACAAGTGAAATAGCCATAGCTTCAATTGCGCCTATCCAGATAGGTAGAACGATTTCCTGTTCTTCATTTTTAAGAACAAGTACCGGAGCGTCGGAGTCATTATCAACCGCCAATCCGTAAACCTTCATTTCTACCATAAATCCCCCACCTTAACACCGACAAGAGAGTGATTCTTAGCTTCTATAATCTTGGCTTTGACCAACTTGCCACCAAGCGGAAGATGCCCTTCAATCCCTTCAATAAAGATGTTAACGACTCGTCCGCCGGGATCTTTGCCCCGCCACGCCACTCCGCCTTCTTCCTGCCACTTGCTGTTTCTTTCCAGCAAAACGATCATATCATTGCCGTACAACTCTTCTAGACATTCTCTAGTAATATGCTTTTGCCTTTCCTGCAAGCGAGTAAGTCGTTTTTGAGCAACATCCTCAGGAACTTTAGGCATCATCTTTAAAGCTGCTACGCCCGGACGATCAGAATACTTGAAGGAAAAACTGCTTTCAAATCTGACACGTTCCATAATGTCCATTGTCTGCTCGAAATCTTCATCCGTTTCACCGGGAAAACCGACAATGATATCAGTTGTTAAAGCAATCTCAGGACACACTTCTTTCAGCCCTTCAACAATTCCCAAATAGCGGGCGCGATCATATTTACGGCCCATCTTCTTTAATATGTTATCTGAACCGGACTGTACAGGCAGATGTAAGTGAGGACAAAGATTAGGCAACTCTCCGAAAGCCTTAATGACTTCGGGGGCGATATCCTTAGGATGAGATGTAGTAAATCTGACCCGTTCCAAACCTTCAATTTCAGCAATCTTGTATAACAGCTGCGCAAAGCTTAAGTCGCTACCGTTTTTATCCATTCCAAAGCTGTTTACATTTTGCCCCAGCAAGGTAATTTCACGAACCCCGGCCTTAACAAGAGCGCGACATTCATCAATTATTGCCGAAGACAAACGCGATTTCTGACGACCGCGAGTGTAAGGAACAATGCAATAGGCACAAAAATTATCGCAGCCCTGCATAATGTTTACAAATGCCTGTCCGGGAATTGTTCCTATTCCGGGAGGCAAAAGTTCTTCATTAGGATTTACAAGCCCGCCTTCACGTTCGGGATATTGTGCTAGAAAATCGTTTAAAACCAGTCTTTTTTCATGATCAACCGCCAATTCCTCCAAATATTGAGGAGCCTGGACAATACCATCACTTCCGAAAACCAGCCTCACATAAGGAAATCTTTCGAGAAAGCCTTCCCCAATCTGCTGAGCAACACATCCACCGACAGCTACAAAATCACCCGGAGATGTACATAAATACCCGAGCCGCCTAAGAACATTGTATACTTTCTGTTCAGGTTTATCCCTTACAGAACACGTGTTCAAAATAAATATATTTGCTTCTGATTCTTCCACTGCTTTCCAGCCTCGACTTTCCATCGCGCGGATAAGCCAATCGGAATCGTGGACGTTCATCTGACAGCCGTATGTTAGTACATTAAACTTCATGAGCCGGACATACTCTATATGAAGGTAAGGGTAAACCCGATAAAAACCTAAAAAAACCAATAAGATAAATCAACCACCAGAATCAGGCCGAATATAAAAAATAAAATTATCTAAAAAAGATAATCTTTACAAACAGATAAAGCCGGAAAAGTCATAAAGACAATCCCGGCTGAAATACAAAAATTTCTAAAAAAAATCAGGAAGGATTGCGTCCGTAAACCTCTTTAGCGATTTTCCACTGATTGCCATCGAGTACAAATTCAAAAGTCGGGGTAAATTTACCGCGTTCACTGTTGTCGCGATAATCCCAAAGCACTCTGGCTGTACATTTTTTACCGGACAACTCAAACGAAGTAATCTTAAACAATCTAAGCTTAAATGCCTGCTCAACCCAATATGAAGAACACCGGGGAAGATCTTCACTGAACTTATCAAAAAACAACTCTTCTTTAGAGTTGCAAGGAAATGACATAATTAATGCATCCTTGGTATAAAGAGCCTTAACAGCATGAAAATCTCTGAGATTATATGCATCTTTATAATCAAAAAGAACATCTTTGATTCTGTCACGGACAGCCTCTGTTTCATCAGAGGCAAAAGCAAAAGCGGCAACGGACATCAACAATAAAACCGAAATTAAAATAAATGAAATTTTCTTCACATGATCACCTGTAGATAATATTTTATTACAATTTCAATAGCTATATAATATTTTGGGAAAAAAATCAGCATAACCCGTTCAGATTTCGCCATTTTTGCAAACAGGAAATAACACTCTGAAGAACCTGCTCCGGGGTTTTATCTTCTGTCTCGATTGTACATTCCGCATCAGGATCTGTTTCAAACTTCACGTCAATACCGATAACCTCCCCGAGTTCCTTAAAAACTTTTCCGGTTTTCTGCCGTTCCAGAGCTTTTTCATAAAGCCCAGCCATAACCAGCCCCTGCTGCCTTCCGGCTTCACGCTTCATGGCAACATTAACCGGACATTTCAGATGGACCTCGGCAAAAAATTCTATTTTATCACGGGCTTCTTGACGAAAGCAAAGTTCATTTCCAGTACCATCCATAATAACGCATCGCCCGGACTGCATAATTGAAATCGCGTCCTGCACAAAAAGACTATATACCCTTGTCCGCTCATCATGTGTATATTCGGGATTAGGAATATACAGCTTACGCCTTTCATCCAATCGCAAAAGGACAGGATTAAAGCCTTCTTCACGCATTTTTTTTAACACACCGTCAGCAATGGTACTTTTTCCGCAGCCGGGAAGACCTGTAAACCAAACCGCCCAAATTTTATTAACGCATATACCTTTCGAATCCGGCATAATCAAAAACCTCCTCCTCAAGCACATTCTCGATAAATCTTAAAAGCGAAGATCTTACTGTTTCAGGGTGATCTGGATACCACACCGGAGAAGCTATCACCAGCCCCCTGAAAACGAAAAACGGGGCTATAACTTCCAGAATTTCCATGTCTCCGGTTCTCTCAAGATATCGATCAAAATAAGTCATATACATCTTTCTGAAATTTTCCGAGAATAAATTCCCTTCGTACAAACCGAAAAGAATATAGTTTGCCGCCATGCAGCAGAGATCTCCGGCGGCCTCTCCCCATTCTCCGCGACTTCTATCAAGAACACTGAACCTGTCAGGACCACCGACAAGCACATTCCACGGGTGAAAATCCCCATGAACAGCACAAAGCCTGTGTGTATAATGCGAAAGCTTCCATCTCCAGTCGATAAGCCGCTTTTCAAGACTTATAAATCTATCACGCGAAAAATGTTCACATGGATGACTGTACGCCTCATCCACAAGCCCCATAATACATTCGCTGCTTCCGATAAGATCTCTGACTCTTCGCGTATAAAGATGTGAATCATCTTTTTTTAGAGAATGAATATCTGCAAGCCAATCTGCCAGTTCACCTGCACGGTCATTATCCGCATCTAAAAATCCGCCCCTGCGAATACGGTCAAGATCCTGAAAATAGTCATACCCTTCAAGCTTTTCATTTAAAATAAAAAATTCATCCGGTTCCTGTAGAGGAATCATTTTCCCGGATTTATCAACATACCCCAGGCCCATAGGTTTAACATGCCGTTTAAGCTTACCTGACGTTTCATATTGAAACATTAAAATAGCAGCACGATCCCAGTAAAACTGATGTCCGTAATTATCACCTTTCATGGTGGAAATTACAGTTTCTTTAATTTTACCTTTTACCTTGAAGCGAACAAGAAGAGGCTTCCCGTAGCCGAACTTTTTCATACCCTGTTTATCAAGTGAGCCTATGTCACCATAATCAACAAGGGACGTTTCGGTACCGAAAGCCTCTTTCAAATATTTTTCAATCATACCGGCAGTTAACTCAATCACTTCACTATCCTCCCACTTAATTAAAATTAAGTAAGCCAGACGAAGAAAGTTACCTGCCGACAGATTACCTGCAATAAAAGTTATCCGTGTGCGCTAAATTTCTCCGAAACTGGATTTGTAACGGGCCCAGAATTCATCCTCAGTATAGGAATGTTCCTGAGTTCCAAGCTTTTCAACGCAATAAACAGCACTGACAGCGCCGATATGAGCAGATTCAACCAGATTTTTTCCAAGAGACAATCCTTTGATAAGGCCTGCTCTGAAAGCATCTCCTGCACCGGTGGGATCTTCAACTACGCTTGCCTTGGCAGCAGGCACGGCTGTTTCCCCCTCTTTTTCAACAACAAGACATCCATTTTCACCAAGAGTAACAATAATGGAATCACAAAGTTCCATTAACTCGGCTCTGGTTTTTCCGGTAGATTTCATGATCATTTCAAGCTCATAGTCATTAGCTACAAGAATTTTACAACCTTTGATCATGCCGAGAAGCTGCTCGCCGCTGAATGCAGGGATATTTTGACCTGGATCAAAAATGAAAGAAATACCCTTCTGTCTATATGTTTCAGGGAAATTCTGCATATCATCAAGGTTACCGGGCGAAACGATTGCGAGAGTGTTTTCAGTATCAACTGCTGAAAAATCGTAATCGCAAGAATATTTCATAGCCCCGAGGTTAAACCACGTGATCTGGTTATTAGATTTATCAGTAGTAATATAAGCACCTGCGGTAAAATCTGAGTCAATACGCTTTACGCCGTCAAGTGCAACACCATGTTTGGTAAGCCACTGCTCGTAAACATCAAAATCTTTACCTACAGTTCCAAGAACAGCAGGCTTTTCACCGAACAAAGACAGTGCGTATGCAATATTCCCAGCGGTTCCACCGAACTTTTCATCAAGTCCGTCTACAAGCAAACTTATATTCAACATGTGGATTTTTTCAGGAATAATATGGTCAGAAAAACTACCTGGAAAACTCATAATTCTGTCATAAGCAATTGAACCGGAAACTAAAATCTGCATTAATAACGCTCCTTAAACTGTTAAAAAAAAGATAAATTTTAAAGTCATATCGAGTTGTGTATTTTTTACAGCCCGCTTTACAGATCAAACAGACTGTTCCAAAAGCATCGGGTAGAAAACGTAAAATAAATCAAAATACCGTTTTCCGGCATGATTTAAAATCGGACATTATGCTTTCACACCCGATAAAGTCAATAAAGTGGTCATGAGGTATGACTATTTACCCACTCAAAAAACTCTGAATTACCTTCTTTTGATTCAACAGCAACAATGCAGGGACAATCATAACTGTGCAGATTTTTGACTGTTTCAGTTAATTTTTCCACAAGAGATGGAATCGTTTTTGCCAACAGAACAGTTTCAGAAGAGCTTTCCAGACGCCCTTCCCACCAGTACATCGATTCCATTTTATCAAAAATATTAACACACGCGGCAAGGTGACGCATAAGAAGCTCGCTGCCAATTTCCCGAGCTTCTTCCACGTCTCCTACAGTAACATACACCAGCACTATGCGCAGATCTTTTTCCACCGATTTTACCTACTGACAGATAGCATCGTCAGACGTTGCTCCAGAAAGATACTTGTTAATACGAACAAGCTCTTCGTCAGTTACTGTCATGCCTTTTTTAACCATTCTTTCGTTGGTCTTCTGCCACTGAGCAAGATCTTTTTTACCCAGAGCACGGCATACTCTTTTGAGACTGTGACATGACGCACACTTTGCAACAATCAGCCCTGAACAATCGTCAGTCTGTGCCAAAATTACAAAAGATCCGGATAATAGGAGAGTTCCGGCCACCAATAAACTTACTAATAATTTCATGATCTTTCCTCCGAATAATTTATGATTTAACAATACATGATTTGGTACACCGTGCAACAGTTATAACTTTCAAATACTGACTATGAAGATTGTAAGTTATAAAAAGAAATGATAGCCCGTCCTGATATGGTTATAAAGAATAGTTTGCCCGAAAAGGAAGTCGCTAAAAGAGCAAAAGAAATATATTCTCGTCTGCTGAAGCGATACCCTGATCCAACGCCTGAACTTGACTGGAAAAACGCATGGGAACTTTTAGTTTCTACCGTTCTTGCTGCGCAATGTACTGACGTGAGGGTCAACAAAATAACTCCCGCACTTTTCGCAAAATGGCCCGGCCCCGCAGAGCTTTGCAAAGCGGACGCTACAGATATTGAAAGTGTGATTCGCTCAACGGGATTATTTAGAAATAAAGCCAAAAATCTCAAAGCCGCCGCTATCCTTTTAATGGATGATTTTAACGGCGAGTTGCCACGCAACATGCAGGAAATGACACTGCTACCCGGAGTCGCACGCAAAACAGCCAACATAGTGCTGTCCAATGCAATGAATGTGCACGAAGGCGTTGCCGTCGATACTCATGTAAAACGTCTTTCGTTCAGAATGGGGTTAACAGTAAGCACCAATCCTATTGTTATTGAAAGAGATCTGATGCCGCTTTTTAAAAGAGAAAACTGGGGAATTGCAAACCATTTGCTGGTACTCTTCGGACGCGATATATGCCCCGCCAGAAGCCCTAAATGCAATATTTGTCCACTAAACGATATATGTCCTAAAAACGGAATTGAGAAAAAATAATGACTGAAAACAAAAAAAAACCCGGCACTTTTAAAATTCACGCAACCGATGGAAACGCACGTCTCGGAACCCTGACCACAGCCCATGGCGACATTGAAACACCTGTCTACATGCCTGTCGGTACACAAGGAACTGTTAAAGGTGTTTCTCCGCGCGATCTAAAAGAAATCAAATCACAAATTATTCTGGGCAACACATACCATCTCTATCTCAGACCCGGAGATGAATTAATCGCCCGTAGAGGCGGTCTGCATAAATTTTCCAACTGGGATCGTCCTATTCTCACAGACAGCGGCGGTTTTCAGGTTTTCAGTCTTGAATCAATCCGCAAAATTACCGAACAGGGAGTCGAATTCCGTTCGTACTTAGACGGCTCTAAACATTTCTTTTCACCTGAAAAAGTTATTTCCATTCAAAAAAATCTAGGCTCAGATATAATGATGGTTCTTGACGAATGCGTTGGATACGGAAATGACCGTGAATACACAGAACGTTCTCTTGAAATGACTACGCGCTGGGCACAAAGATGCCGCGATGCTTATCCCGTAGGTTCCGGCGATCAGTTAATGTTCGGAATTATTCAGGGCGGGTTCCACAAAGATCTGCGCGAAAAAAGCCTTGAGCAACTAACTGAGATCCCATTCGAAGGCTATGCAATCGGCGGTTTAAGTGTCGGTGAGCCTATCCCTGATATGTACGATATCCTCAGGCACATCGGACCTAAACTTCCACAGGATAAACCAAGATACCTGATGGGTGTCGGAACTCCACTTGATATTCTCGAAGGAATCGCGAACGGCGTAGACATGTTCGATTGCGTATTGCCCACAAGGAATGCACGCAATGGCACCCTTTACACCAGCCAAGGCAAAGTTAACATCAAACGCGCTCAGTATCGCGAAGACGATTCCCCTCTTGATCCTAATTGCGATTGCTACACATGCAGAAATTTCAGCAAAGCATATCTGCGCCATATTTACACAGCTAAAGAACTACTTTCATCTCAGCTTAACTCAATTCACAATTTAAGATTCTTCTTGAATCTGACCGAACAGGCACGAGAAGCTATCAAGAATGGTACCTTTGCGGATCTGCGTAAGAAATACGAAGCTGTATACGAGCCCGTTGTATAAAGAAAGAAAATGCCTATGGCGAATTAAACCCTTTTTTAATGGTTTTATCTTTCAAAATTAAAAACTTGAGGCTTTTATAAGGGGCTGACATTTTAAAACTTATTCGAAATTTGTTTGCGCTTTTAGGGGCGATCACCTTTTTAGGAATTGTGGCTTCTGCCATACTTTTCTTTTACGCTCCTGATATTTTGCAACAAACGGATAAGCTCGAAAAAGCTGATGCAATTGTAGTACTGGGCGGTCAATATTTCCGCCCCATTTATGCAGCAGAACTTTACAATGAGGGCTACGCTCCTCAAATATTAGTCAGTAAACCTGTTGTATATACTGAAATAAAAGCTCTTCGTGACCTAGGTATTAACCGCAAATTTCAATGGGAAATTTATCGAGAAATTTTGCTTAAAAAAGGTGTGCCGGAAAGTAATATTAATTATTTCGGTGAAGATAGTATGAGCACTATTGATGAAGCTGAACAACTGGAAAAATTGCTCAGTAAAAATGGTCCTGATGCAGGCATAAAAAAGATCATCCTTGTTACATCACCACTTCATACAGGACGCGCCGGTAAAATCTTTCGAGATGCGCTTCCTGACAAAGAATTTATTGTAGTTGCCACGCCATACGAACCGGTTTCCGAAAAATGGTGGACCAACTTTCGCACGGCTCCATATATAATTTTAGAAACGACCAAGAACATTTATTATTATTTGGGCGGAGCCTTCAGAAGTTCTAAACAGCATTAAAGAATAACCGACCTCCCGGAAATCAGATTAATATCATCATTTCGGAAGGTCGCAAAACATATTAAGTTAAATGACTTACTTTATTTTTCACAGCCCCATTTGTTTGACAAGCTGCTCAAGAATAATATCAATCTCATCAGACTCAGGAAGGCTCAGAACATTGCCGTCCGTCATTTGCCGTTCTACGAGACCTGCCAGAGGTGGAATCGTCGTATACCACTTTGGAAGATGCGGAAGCTCGGGGGGAATGCCGCCCATATAGCGATTGATAACCATAGCCTGATTATCAAGCCCCAACTCCAGGCCCATGCGCCCTACATCGGATGCAGTCTGAAAACTCCGCAAACTTGGTTCAGTTACAACAACAAGACCGTCAACGGCGGTAACTGTTCCTCTTCCCAAGTGCTCCACACCAGCTTCAAGATCAACCAGAACGCAATCATCACTATCCATCACAACATGCGCAAGAATAGCTTTTAACAGCGCGTTGGCATCACATGCACACCCGCCTCCCGCATTCGTGAGTCCACCCATGACAAGAAGACGTTTGCGCCCGGGAATTACCCCCGGCAAAGGTTTTGAGGATAAGGGAATATCAACAGCCAAATCATCCGACAAATCGCCGACATCCGGGTTGAGATTTAAAAAACCGCCCTCATGGATACGTTCATGCACAAGATCTTTTCTGCTGATTATCGGCAGTGGCAATAACTCAGGATCAAGCCCTGATGCCTGTCCGAGTGAAAGAGCCGTATCCGCGTCAATCATCCAGACATTATGCCCGTTCCTAGCCAGCCAGTCCGCCATCCATGATGTAACAGAGGTCTTTCCGACTCCACCTTTTCCTGCAAAAGCCAGTTTCATAAGCTGCTCCTGATGTTCCTATTCGCTAAGTCCAAGTCCCTTACGCTTAGCCTTGATACGTATATCAAAAAGCTCAGCGGCCTTAACAGGATCAGGTTCAATAACAAAAGAAGCACCTACCAAACCTTCAAGACCTGAAACAGCAAGGTTCGTGACCGTTTCAGAACCGAGGATATTCGGAGGATGGCCAAGATGAGTATAAATTCCACTTGCAACGGCATAAAGACCGATAGCAGCGGCTTTTTCAGAATACCATTCAGGGGACGATGCTCCGACTGGAAGATCACTGATATCAACATTCAACGCGTTGGCCAGTGCAGCGCAAAGTTGCAGGATACGTGCATTATCTACGCACGAACCATAATGCAGTACAGGTGGAATACCCAGTGCTCCGCAAACTTTTTTAAGCCCCGGTCCGGCCATTTCAATAGCTTCCGGCACAAGAAGTCCGGCCTTGCCTGCTGCGGTTGTTACGCATCCTGTGACCAGAACAAGAATATCCTTCTTGATCAACTCCTTTGCAAGGGTGACATTCATGGAATCCTGTTTAATTTTTGGATTATTACACCCAACGATACCAACTGCCCCACGTACATCTCCGGTAACAATCGCCTGAATCAGAGGATCAAGGGTTCCGCCTAGCGCAGAAATGACAGCTTCGTTTGAAAAACCAGTCATAATTTTTACGGGGTCACATGGAATATCTACACGGGAAGCATCACGTTCGGAATAAGCTTTAACTGCCAGACGGACTATTTCACGAGCCTGTTCAAGAGCGTTGCTCGGATGAATATCAAAATGAATAGCTCCGGTGAAACGGGCTTTTTGCGCGGTATCGATAAATCTGGTGTGATAGCAACCGGAGATCTGAACGAGACTAGGCATAATACACTGGTAATCTACAACCACAGCTTCAACGGCTCCGGTGATAATTGCCAGTTCTGTCATAAGATGATTTCCTGCCATGGGAATTCCCTGACGCATCAGCAGTTCATTACCGGTGCAGCAAAGTCCGGCAACGTTAATCCCGGTAGCACCAAGGGCTTTTGCTTCGGCTATAATCTGCGGATCGCGCGCTGCGGCAAGAATCATTTCGGAAACAACTGGGTTATGCCCGTGTACTAGAATATTAACTTTATCTTCTTTGATAACGCCTAAATTAGCTTCAGACATAGAAGGAGACGGAGTCCCGAAAATGACATCTGAAAGCTCGGTTCCGATCATAGAACCGCCCCAACCGTCAGAAAGCGAAGTTCGAGCCGCATGAATCATTGTATTAGGAGCATCATTATCGCATCCCATATGCGTGCGATGCATCATTTCTGCTATTTCGCGATCAACACCGCGAGGAGTCATGCCGAGCTTCTTCCAAATATCTTTACGTTTTTGAGGTACACGTGAAAGGAATGAAATCTGCTTTTTACGACTGCCGAAATCTCCGAAAAAGACTTCTAAAAGATCTGTTGCAACAGCTTTAACATCACGTTCAGCAACTTCGACTCCGACCTCTTCAGCAATCCGTCTAAGCTTAGGTTCGTCAGTAATTTTATAATCAGTAGTTTCGCCAGTTACAATAGCTTCAAGGACTTCAATCAAATCACGACCATGATCAGAATGACCGGCTGAACCACCAGCCACAAAACGACCGAAGTTGCGGGCAACAACTACGTCTGCATCTGCGCCGCAAACTCCGCGAGGAGCTTTAGCTGTTATTTTACAAGGGCCCATGGTGCAATTGCGACAGCTGAGACCTTGTTCGCAAATTCTGCAATGAGGAGTTTGATACTGGAGCCTTTCGTAAACGGTGTCGATTCCCTCAGCTCTGGCCTTGGTTATCATCGCCTGCGCATCATCCCATAAAGAAAGTTCTTCTGCCGGACGTGGTTCCTTTGCCATGCTTTCATCCTCCCTGTTTTAAACGGATAAAGACAAAATATTTGTCTCAAAATAAAACCTGCATTCAGATTCGTGATTCCAATGTAAACAGTTCAGAACAATTTGTTTGTCGGATACCCGACAAAACAGGTATAAAATTTATATAAAAACAGACAAAAACATTATTAGGAGAGATTCTAACAAAAAACCTTACGAGTTAACTACATCTTCAAGCGCTTTCAAATCAGGAACAAACCATTTTGAGCGAGCGCGTTTTACAACAAGTCCTTCGCGAACCATATTATTGATCAAAGTAGAAACGGTCTGACGAGTTGCACCAAGAATTTGAGAGAGTTGTTCAATAGTCAAATCAAGCTCAAGCTCAAAACCGCCATCAACGGGAATTCCTGAAACCTGAGCTTCTTTGAGAAGGTAAGCTGTCAAGCGGGCATAAATATCTTTAAAGGCCAGACCGCCGATGACTGAAAATGAATTTTGCAGAATTTTACCGAGCACACGAACCATAGTTCGATTGAAAAGAGGAATTTCGACCATACACCGTTTTACAGACTGAACATCTGTTGTCAAAAGAGAACTATCCTCGAGAGCCTGAACAAAACATCCGGCATGAGTAGAATAAAGATCTCCCGATTCCAAAATACCGAGTGTAAACTCTTTATCCTCATACCCAAGATAAATCCGCACTCTCATTTTTTCGACAATAAAAACCAGATTTTCTTCCTGATCGGGGCTAAAAATAATCGCGCCTTTCTTAACACGGCGCGAATTAAACACATCACGAAGATCTGCGAGCTCGGACCTTTGTAATTCATCAAGAAGGTTTATGCCGGAAAACTTCATAAGGCTCCCGTTTTTATTCTGTAGAAGGCTCTACCAACTCATCAACTTTTTCCGAGCACAAAGTATTCTGAATCATTTGATCAGCACACAAAGCAAGTGAAATATCTTTGCCGCTGTCTACAAGCGCCTGCCGCATATCATCAATAACATTTGAAATATAAACCATGCACGAACTGCTGACTTTTTGTGTAACCTCATCACCATGCCCGGTCAGAATTGAAATGATTCGCAATAATGAAATTTTTTCAGGTGATACAGCAAACGTATATATATCCTTTTCAGTATCCTCATCACTTGCTTTAACCAGAATACCGCCTACTACAAATTTATCCAGCATAGAGCTTAAAAAGCTGACGGGAACACCCATTTCCGTTGCCAGATCCTCAACATAATAAGCTGATTCAGCGTTATTAAACCTGACACTCATTAGACTCAAAGCCAGCAAAGATATTTTTTGCAAATCTTCCATGCTGGCATCCGGCATAAAACGCTGCTGGCGATAAAGCATAACATTTTGAACAGCATAACTTATTTCGGAACCCAGCAGAACTATAATCCAGCTTAGATACAACCAAAGCAAAAAGAGGGGAAGTTGTGCGAAACTTCCGTAAATTGCATTGTACTTGCTTACGCCTACCTGCCAATTAATATACGCCCACTGCGCCATTTGCCAAACTGTTCCGGCAACAACACCGCCAACAGCCGCGCTGAAAAGGCGGACCCGCGTATTAGGCATAAAGGCATAAATAAACGTAAATGCCACCCAGATTAAAACTAACGGAGCCAGCTTAATAAAAAAACTTTCAACTTCTGAAACACCGTAAATATTTTCAAAAGAAGAAAGAACTGCCTGTTTACGTATTGAAACACTGACACTCGTTGCTGCAATAACGGCTATCGGGCAGATAAATATTACTGAAAAGAAATCTGTAAACTTCCGCCAGAACGTCCGGCCTTTCTTCACTTTCCAGATCACATTAAAAGCCTTTTCAATAGTTCCAACTGTAGACAAAACAGTAAAAAGCAAAGTCGCAATACCGATCACACCTAAGGTTTTTACATTTGTATTATCCACATATTCAAGCATCTTCGTCACGACTTCTTCCCTACCGGCTGAAATCTTAAGTAATATCTCGTGTATATATGAAGAATCCTGAAAACCAATTCCTTTTAAAATGGAAAAAGCAACAGCGATAAAAGGAACAATTGAAAGCATAGTGGTAAAAGTTAAAGCGGAGGCTCTGATCATACACTGATCTTTCCAAAATCCGTAAAAGACAAGATAAAGAACGCGTGAAAATGTATAAAAAATTCTACGCACAAATCCCGCTTTCTGGGAATCCCAGTTCCAAATTTCATTCAGAAAAAAATCTGAAACTTTATCTCCAATTTTTCCCGTAGTCATCAAGAACCTCCTCTCTTCTCCAACTTAAATAACTATATCAGAATAAAAAGTTTCTGAAAAATCTAAATGACTGTTGCGGCAAACCTAAAACATCACTGAAAACATCGTTCCAGCGCTGAAGCCCCAAAACATTAACCTGAGGATCACTCAGCCTGCCGGAAACATGAACGTCAACTCCTGAAATAGCATCCAAAAAGGCATTTACAATTTTCAAATATAAATTAGGCAACTCAATAATGTCTGCATTAACATGCAGGTTAATTGAATCAGCGGGGATATTAAATCCCCCTTTAGCTGTTGCCCTCATATAGTTTGTATTCAACAAGAAATCTTTAACAACAAAAACACCATCTTTTCCTTTAATTACTCCTTTCAAAACTGAAAAAGATGTAGGCTGAGGAATTTGCTTTTCTTTACCTTCTTTATCAACTTTAGCAGCAAAAAGGTATGATCCTTTGACGACCTTAAAAGCATACCGCCCGCTCAAAGTATCAATAAAATCTATATTCGCGCTGGAATGACCATTAAGCTTAACTGAAGAATCAGCTGTGCCCTTGACATAGGCTCTACCGACGTAATCAGCAAAAAACAGACCCGCTTGAAATCCTCTAGCTTCCAGATCAGTGGCTAAAGCAACAGTACTGTTTTTAAATCCTATGGACAGCTTTCCTGCAATATTTCCTTGGTGAAAAATACCCTTGACATTTTTAATGTTGATTACTGATTGTCGCATATCAACATCTGCACTCAATCTACTTCCACCAAAATCAAAAATACGAAAGGCGTCACACTGAATTTTCCCCGTTGCATTAATTGATTCTAGAAAAGTTTGCGGGAACTTCCATTCCGCAACTTTAGGAGCTACAGCCTTTCTCGCTCCAATCGGTCTTTCTGTGACAACAGGCTCATCCGGAGGCAAAAACCTATCCACATTGACTTTATCAGCCTGCAAAACAAAATTAAGAACAGGCTTTTTAAAATTAGTAAGCTCCAGTGTTCCCTTTGCATTTGAATTATCAAGAGTGCAGCGATTAATATGCATTTTAAGATTATCGCCATTAACCTGATAGGAACTATCAAAAGCAACCGAACGGAAAGCTTCAGGATCGGTAGTCGCAGGTTTATCTAAACCCAAAAGAGCAAAAATATCTGAACAACTCGTTTCTTTAAGTAAAAGACGTCCCGTCACTGCGGCAGTTTCAGAACCTAACCGTTTCGCGTTAAAATCTCCGGCAATTTTAACTTTGCCGCTATTTATAACAAAACTATCAAACTTAATACTTTGATTTTTTAAAGCTGCGCCTCCATTACAAGTAAGGGTAATCTTCTTTCTAATCGGTAAGGATTTACCTTCTAAAGATAAGACCAATTTACTGTCATTAACCAGAAAGTCGTTCGTACTATTTCGCGATCCGAAAACATTACCTGAAAAATCACCGCCTACCGTGACCGAAGGATTCAATAAGACACATGAAAGTTTTACTTTCAAATTACGTCCGACCACGCCCTTTCTTACGGAGGTAGTAAGAGGAACAGCGCTAAGGCCCATATGAATTGTCTGAGCATGCAGTTGTTTATACTGAGCAGGAATATCCTTGGAATTAAAAGAAGCTTTAACACTTTTCCCATCCACACAAATATCTGCTTTAAGATTTTTAACAATTTCACCGAAAGTTTTACCACTTGACCTCAAAGAACCAAGAGTAAAATCAACCTTCCCGGAAGTAAGTTTAAATCCTTCAAACTTGAGAGGTAACTGAGACAAAGACACTGACGAAACTGACCCCGCCCCTAAAAGAAACAGCGTATCTTTTTCTTTTTGCTTATCAAAAGACAAATCAGCTTTGACAGCAAATTTTCCATCTAAATAAGCACCATCTTTAACACTGATACTTGCAACCTTGGGCCCGGGGGAAACAGACAAACGGCAATTATCCATACGCAAACCGTCATAAACAAATTTACCGATTTCGACTTTTCCATTGCAGGGAATACGCCGGACAAGATCCGCAATGATCATATCTTTAAACTTATTTTTACCTGTGCCGATATTTGAATTAGCAGGTTGAACAGACTTCTTAAGCGCAAAAAGTTTGGTATAATTATCGAGAACAATACTATCCGCACAAACATCAAACTCTGCCCACGGGTTTGCATAATCACGCAAAGAAAATTCGCCGCGAAGAACAGTATCATCAATCGCTAAAACTAAATTTTTAAGTTCTGTTTTTTTCAAAGTAGAATGAAATGCAACAGAAAAGGATGCAGAATTAAGCACCTTGTCCATTTCAGGAGGTATTTTTTCAGGAATGAATCTGGCAAAAAGAGCTTTAGGATCAAATTGGGTAGATTTAAGCTCACCTATAAAACTAGGAGATTCGTAGATATTACTACATATTGCCGAACCGGTAAGACGAACCCCCATACCTTGCAAAACAAGATTCTGAACATCAATTTTACCTTGAACTAAATCAAAATTAAGCGAAGCTATTCCTTCGATAGTACCATCAGAACCCAAAAATTCGTCACTCTCTACATGTAGCGAAAGAGATGTTTCCGAAAAAGCTACCGACTTGTCTGCAAGGGAAACATGAAGCAGCCCTTTAACTCCGGTAGCAGCCTCAATACCAAATAAATCACTATCAACATTTGCATTGACGACAAAAGCAATAGGACTGTCTTTAATAAGAGCCCCGGTTCTGACATTTACACCGGAAAGATTGAACGCATTCCCTGTTGCAATATCTCGATAAACACAAGTAGCATTCTCTACGCTTACGCCCCGAACGGATATAGATTTACATAGAACAAATCCTCCGCCTTGTTGATCATCAGAGGTTAAATTTTCAAACGGTAAATTCAATTTACCGTCTTTTCCTCTATCAACTCTGACCACGGGAGAATCGACTATTATTGTATCAATTTCGATTCGCCCAAGAAGAAGAGGTAAAAGACGAACTTTAAAATCTATATCACTAACAGTAATCTGAGGAGGAGAATCTTCTGACGGAACCCCGCTGACAGATATGGCTCCTGTATGAAATCCAATCCACGGGAAAAAAACGAAATCTAAATTTTTCTCGAAAACAACATTCCGACCTGATATTTCACTTAGATAAGCTTCAAGTTCGCTTCGAGGGCTCTCTGATTCAATATAATAAATTCCACCCATGACTGCGGCAAGCAGACATAAATCGAATAATAAAAAAAGAATCCAAAATATTTTTTTCACTCTAAGCAGCACAAGCAACACTCTATTTCGACTTAACAAAATTAAAAACTATACTGCACACCTTGCCACAACTCATAAGCATAAATATCAATAAAAAAATCTAATAAATTCCATTTTATGAATTATATCACGCTAGTTAACTTTCGCGACAAAACAATGAAGTTTTCATGGGATGACCTGTAATCCCGGCGACAACCGGACATTTTACTTTAAAAGCATAGTAAACATCGGGCATAACACCCCATAAAGATTCAAAATTACCTTGTCCTTTACTGAGTACAACGGGAGATTTTTTTAACCTTTCATTAAATTCAAGACTGCATCTTTCAAGCACAGTCCCCGGAGTATCCACACCGGAAGTAACAACTTCGCATACATCGGTCATACCTACAAACTTTGCATCCTCAAGTGTAGCATCATTAAGAATATTCTTACCTCTGACAACATAGGTGACCTTGACCCCTTCCGCCTGTAATAATCCGGTAAAAATAGTATCCAGTCCGATTTCACCGGCATTATCCCCAAGAATTAAGAGAGATTTATCAACTCTGACCTTCTCGACAAAAGAAGCAAACAAAGAACGATCCAGCCCTTGCTCGAGGTGCCCTAATTCAGCCTCCCAGTCGAACTGTTCCATCAGAGCGCAATCCATATAATTACCGATAATTGATACTCCCATCGCAGCAAGCAACGGGTCAGCACTTCCATATACAGTTTCAGTTATACTTGGAAGCAATTCCATTACACGCTTATTAGCTTCATCTTTCTGAACTTTATAAATATCCACATCACCAATATGATTTGAAGTCATCCTGAAAAGTCTTCCGGCAAGTGATGGTGGAGATTCACTAAGGTCAGCCTCGGCAAACCCTTTTGCCCATGCGCGTATAACGGCTTCGTGAACATCTTCCTGCCCAGGACATGCTTTCCGAATTCCGGTTAAAGCCATATTCAAAAAACAAGGTAAACAATCAAGCTGAGTTCTCATTATAATAACCTTCCAAGATACAGGACTATTTTTGATTCATATCTTCCATAAAACGGGCTAATATTGCGTCTTTAATATTCTAAAACACTACAGCACACTTAGACAACTCACTGTTTTTTATCTTCTTTCATCAAAGGCACAGCAGTTGCTATACCATAGGTATCAATAACCAAATTAAAGGAGCAAAACAATGCCCATATTAAACAGAAATCAAAATGGCTCCAACTCAAATGGACAAGGAAGTCCATCTAAAGCTGGAACGTCTCAGGGACAATCCGGAGGTCAAGGTTTAGGTCAGGGAATGGGCCAAGGTCAAGGAATAGGCCAAGGCCGTGGGATGGGCCAGGGTCGTGGGATGGGCCAGGGTCGTGGAATGGGACGCGGACTAAGAGACGGATCTTGTCGTTCCATCAACCCAAATTATTCAAATGCAGCCCCGCAGAATGCCCCTGATTTAGAAAAACGCATTGCCGACCTTGAAGCCGAAAACGAAAGACTCAGGTCAGAGATAGAAAAATAAATTCACCTTTTAGAATAAGGCGCGATAACCATCGCGCCTTTAATTTTATACCAGTAAACAGGATATACATATGCGGATAGCTATCGCCAGCGGTAAAGGCGGCACAGGAAAAACAACTGTTGCTGTCAATTTTGCAGCCTATCTCGACTCCCTAGGAGTAAAAGTAAGCTTTACAGATTGTGACGTAGAAGAACCTAACGCCCATTTTTTTCTGAATCCAGAATTAAGTGCTGAAAAAGATGAATTTATTCCAGTTCCTAAAATTGATGAAGATAAATGCATAGGTGAATCGTGCAGAAAATGTGTTGAGATCTGCCACTTTAAAGCACTTATATGGATGGTAAACTCAGTCATGGTTTTTGATGAATTGTGCCACGGGTGCGGACTCTGTGAACTTGCCTGTCCCGCTGACGCAATAGGCGAAGGACAGAGACTTATCGGAACAACTTCACACGGGAAAGCCGGAAATATTGATTTTACCCGTGGACTGCTTCGAATTGGAGAAGCAATGTCTCCACCTTTAATTAAAGTTGTAAAAGAAATCTCCCCAAAAGCTGAAATAAACATTTTCGACTGCCCTCCCGGAACATCATGCCCCGTAGTAGAATCACTTGTAGGCGCTGATTTTGTTGCGCTCGTAACTGAGCCTACCCCCTTTGGACTTCATGATCTTGATCTGGCAGTTCAGCTTCTGGACACATTAAAACAGCCGTACGGAGTAATTATCAACCGTTCCGGTATGGGCGATGATCGAGTCGAACACTACTTATCAGAAAAGAATATTCCTCTGCTGGGTACATTACCCCACAGCCGCGAAGCCGCCTCAATATACTCAGGCGGTGGACTTCTTTATGATTCAATATCTGGATTTAAAGATGAATTCGCTAAGATTTGGTCATCTATCCAAACTTTCACAGGCGAGGCCAAATAAATGAAACAATTAGTTGTAATAAGCGGCAAAGGCGGCACAGGTAAAACCAGCGTAGTTGCTGCTCTAGCTTCAGTCGGCCCTAAAAAAGTTCTCGCAGATTGCGATGTGGATGCAGCAGATCTTCACTTAATACTTAATCCTACAATTCTTGAAACTAATGATTTTGTAAGCGGAGTCCATCCAACAATTGATCCCGAATTATGTGTTCAATGCGGACTTTGCGTTGAACATTGCAAATTCGAAGCTATTTCAGAAAATTTTTCAATTATACCTGAAAAATGTGAAGGATGTGGTGTCTGCGCTTTTGTTTGTCCTGCAAAAGCAGTAACGGAACACCCGCGCAATTGTGGTAAGTGGTTTAAATCTGAAACCCGTTTCGGCACCATGATTCATGCTGCTCTTGGAATAGGCGAAGAAAATTCCGGCAAACTAGTCACAACTGTCCGTAATGCTTCGACTGCTGCCGGTGAAGAAAACGGCGCTGAAATAGTATTGGTCGACGGCTCTCCCGGAGTTGGATGTCCTGTTATTGCATCACTCACAAACGCTGATCTTGCTGTCTTTGTTGCCGAACCCACAATCTCAGCAGTGCACGACCTTAAGAGAGTCCACAAGCTGACAGAACACTTCAAAATACCCTCAATGACCATCATCAATAAATGTGGAATTAATGAAGATCAGGAAAACGAGATTAGAAGATTCTGCCTTGAAAAAGAAATCCTTATTGTAGGTGAATTACCATACGATATGGGTTTCACAAAAGCTCAATTAGCTGGTCTTTCCGCAGTAGAATTTGACCCTGATGGTTTAGGGAAAAATATAAAATCAATTTGGGAAAAAATGGAAAAAAACTTTTAAAGGGAAAAACATGTCAAAAGAGAAAATTGTCATCATTGGTTGTACCACAGCAATGGATACCATGTGTATCGGATGCTCTCGCTGCATGGTCGCTTTCAATCGCCGCAAGGGTGAATTTGAACGCTATGATGAATCCGCTGAACTTACTGCAATCATTGGTTGCGGAGGTTGTCCCGGAGTTGGAGTTGTCACACGTATGGCTCACCTAAAGCTTTGGAATACTGCTTTGGATGAAGTACCTACTATAGTACACATTGCACCATGCATCACAAATTACTGTCCACATAAAGACATCTTAATTGAAAAAATTAAAGCAAAAGCAGGTTGTGAAGTCGTCGAAGGAACACATCACTTCTTCCCTGATCAAATTTTTGCTTAGGAATTTATAAAATGCCTATTTTTGAATACATATGCCTTGAATGTGGAAAGATTTATGAAGAAATATCGAGTAGTGATGCGAACGAAGGCGAATGTCCTTCTTGCGGAAAAACAACTCGAGAAAAACTGATTTCTTCAACTTCAACTCTGACTGGAAAAGAAGCTCCCGTTACTAAACCGCATGGCGGTAAAGGATGCTGTGGCTCAAGTCCTTCAGCAAAAGGATGTATTCCAGGCTCTTGCTGCGGAAGAACCTAATTTAAGCAGAACAAAAAAAGCTCTAGCAAAAAGGACATTCCCTTTTTGCTAGAGCTTAAAATTTTGTAGCTCTTAAAAAAAATTAAAACAATACTAATTATCCACCCAGTCGGAAGTTAATCCGACAATGCAAATCCCATTATTATCAGCAAACTCTATTGATTTATCTAAATCAAAAAAGAGACTTTTGCCAGCTTCAACCCCTAAACAGGTAGCACCAAGCTCTTTCATCCCTTGAACGGTTTTAAAACCGATTGAAGGCATATCAACTCGATCTTCCTGACCAGGCTTAAAAACCTTAACAATAGAACAGCCCTTTCCCCCAAGTGAACAACCGCGCTTAACAGCAGCATCAGTCCCTTCAATAGCTTCAACAGCAGTAATTACGCCTTCACGAACAACGACGCACTGCCCAATATCCATCCGTCCTAATTCACGTGCGATTTTCCACCCGACAACTAAATCCTTTTTTTCCATATCTGAGGGCTTACGCTTTGTCAGCAATCCGGCCGGAGTAAGAAGTTGCGGTGCATAAACATGCGGTCCAACAACCTGAAATCCTTCGGATTCAAACTCGTCGGTGATAGCTCTAAGCAAAACATCATCACCTTTTGTCGCAAGCTTAAAAAGCAATTTAGCGGCTCTAAAATCTGGACGTATATCAAAAGCTTTAGGTTTATTGATAGTCCCGGCCATAACTACTTTTGTCACGCCGTTTTCTAGGAAAAAATTTATCAATTTAGAGAATTGACCTAACTTAAGTTCTTTCCAGACATCAACGATGCGATGAACTTCATCGTTTGAATGCCCTTTAAAAGATACAGCCACAACACGGTTTCCCTGCGCTGCGGCTCCTTTAGCAACCAAGAGGGGGAATTGTCCCCCTCCGGCAATAAGTCCAATTGTTTCAGATGCATTATTCATAAATTATTCAGGGCTGCGGTCCGCAGGACAAACTCCACGTTCACTATCTCTAACAAAGGTTATTAGCTTCATGACCTCAGGAATTTCTGACATTTCCTTTTCAGCCATTTCTAGAGATTCATCGCGGGTAAGACCTGAACGGAAAATAATTCTATATGCTTTCTTAATTGCCATGCAGGTTTTAGAGTTAAATCCATGTCTTCTAAGACCAATTGAGTTCGGACCGTGCAAAACTCCGCGAATACCTGTCGCCAGCATATAAGGAGGTAAATCCTTAGCAAATCCTGACATACCGCCGAGAAAAGCATATTCTCCAATTCTGACAAACTGATGAATTCCGGACATACCACTTATTGTGACATGATCGCCGACTTCAACATGGCCTGCTAAATTGGACGAATTAGCAATAATTACATTATTTCCAAGTTTACAGTCATGAGCAACGTGAACATATGCCATAAGCATACAATTGTTGCCTATACGAGTGCATCCGCCACCTTCAACCGTACCACGGTTAACAGTAACGAACTCACGAAAAATGTTATCATCACCGATCTCTAAAGTTGTCTCCTCTTCCTTAAAACCAAGGTACTGAGGCGCATCTCCGAGGACAGCATTTGAATGAATAGAATTGCCTTTCCCCATACGAGTGAAAGACTTAATTTGAACGTAAGAATCCAAATAACAATTATCACCGATAACAGTATTACCCTCAACCACACAAAACGGGCCAATGGTAACGTTGGTTCCGATAACAGCGCCAGGATCAACGATTGCGGTAGGATGAATGCCAGTCGACACTATAAAGACTCCCTGTCTACAATAGCAGCGGAAACTTCGCCTTGAGCAGCAATTTCGCCATCAACAGTAGCAACACATTTCATTTTCCAAATATTCATCTTACTGCGAATTTTGGTAACATTAAGTTCCAATTTATCGCCCGGGACAACAGGTCTGCGAAATTTGACCTTATCAATCCCGGTGAACAGAAAGACTTTATCAGCAACGTCTATGCCGTCAATACTGAGAACTATCATTCCGCCAGCCTGAGCAAGAGCTTCAATTATCAAAACTCCGGGCATAACTGGTAGTCCCGGAAAATGTCCCTGAAAAAAAGGCTCATTCATGGTGATATTTTTAAAAGCTTTAATAGACTCACCGGAAACCAATTCTTCTACCCTATCGACTAAAAGAAAAGGATAACGATGAGGAAGCATCGACATAATTTTCTGTATGTCGAGATAATCTATTTCTTTTTTACTCATTTTATTTTCCTTTTGCCAGCTCAGCCTCGAGAGCTACAATACGCTTTTCCAGAGCTGAAAACTTTCGCCCCATATCCGGAAGCTTTTTAATTGAGATTGAACTTCTCAAATATCTACCTTTTTCAAGAAGAGGAGAACCTGCTCCGACGAAACCCGCCGGTACATCATTGGTAACTCCGGATTGAGCACCAATAATTGCCCCGTCTCCAATTTTAATATTATCTACCAATCCGGCTTGAGCAGCCAAAATGACATTATTACCGAGCTTTGTGCTTCCCGCTATACCAGACTGAGAAATAATTAAACAATCATCGCCAGTTACAACATTATGAGCAATCTGGACGAGATTATCTATTTTCGTTCCTGAACCGATTTTTGTAACATCAAGCGCAGCTCTATCAATTGTGGTGTTTGATCCGATTTCTACATGATCACCGATTTTGACAGTACCGATTTGAGGAATCTTCATATGCTTTCCAGAAACCTGTGCATAACCAAAACCGTCACCGCCGATAACAGCCCCGGGTTGAATAATAACCCCGGAACCGAGAACGATACCGGCCATAATAGAACAATTCGGATAAAGGCAACATCCGGCACCTATCTCACAGTCTTCGCCAACATAAACACCGGCAAAAATCTTTGAGTTAGGGCCAATTTTTGCCCCTTTTCCCACAAAAGCAAAAGGATAAACTGTAACTGTTTCATCAACTTCAGCTTCAGGATGAATAAAGGCAAGTTCATGAATGCCTTCGACACATCCTTGAGGCTTAGAAAACACGTGCATAGCCTTAGCTAAATCCATATAAGGATTTTCGCTCAATATAGCTGACTCAACTTGATCCGCATATTTTGCATTAAGCACAACAGCAGCAGCCTTCGTCGTTGCGAGCTGAGCTTCATATTTAGAATTAGCTAAAAATGACAGTTCGCATGATCCGGCATTTTCAAGAGTATTAACTCCGGTAATTTCAGTGTCTTTACCTGATATAGTAAGCCCCAGCAGGGCTGCAAGTTCTGATAAAAGCATATATCCCTACTTTTTACCTGCTCTGTAAGCACGGTTCATTTCGAGAAGAATTTCATTTGTTACATCAACAGCGTCATCTACATAAAGAAATCCGGAAGATCCTTTATCAAAAATAGCTGTAAATGAATTTTTCTTAGCATAAGTATTAACCGCTGCTTTTATATTTTCTAAAACAGGAGTTCCAACTTTCTGCTCTTCAGCCTGCATTTTTCTCTGAGTAGCCTGAGCGAGATCCTGATAATCACGAACTTTGCGTTTAAACTCTAATTCCTTATCCTGTTTAGCTTCAAGAGAAAGAACAAGGCTCTGTTTCTGCAAAGACTGCTTAAGCCCTTCAAGTTCTTTCTGTTTAGATTCAAGATTCTTTTTAGCAGATACAAACTTCTTTTCCATTTGCTTTTGAGCAGCTTGTCCAGCCTCAGAATCTTTTATCAGTTTGCCCATTGCGGCAACACCGATTTTCTGAGTACCAGCAAAAGCATGTGCCTGAAAAGCTAGAACTAAAACCAGAACCAAAAATAAAATTTTACGCATTACTCTCTACTCCTTTATTATCTAACGACTCGAATTAGTCGAAAAGGCATGTCGGGTAACCCCAGACATGCCCTTACTCTTCAATAATTATTATCAAACTATGTTAAAAGAACTGTCCCATTGAGAACTCGATCTTATGACGGCTGCTGTCTTCAAGGTTATCCAGACCGTAACCATATTCAACCCTGATCGGCCCCATTGGAGAGAACCACCGTATACCAGCTCCTATACTTTTGTACAGTCCGAGTGTTAGATCTTTTCCATCCGCTTGTTTAGTATCAGTGAAGAAACTGTCCCCTTCTCCCCATGTGTTACCAATATCAAAGAAGGTTACACCAACAAGCCCGAATTCCTCATTAATTGGGAATAAGAGCTCAAAGTTCATGAACATCATCTTATTACCACCGACTCGATCGCCGGAAACACTGTCACGAGGAGAGATTTCTCTTGAGGAATAACCTCGGACATTATTAATTCCACCTAAGTAGAACTTTTCAAAGACTGGAATATCTCCATCACCTAAGTTGTCATGAACAAATCCAACTTTACCTCTCCAATGGAAAATCAAATCCCAGAACACAGGAGTGAAATAGTTAGAATCTAAGGTGTACTTGACGTAAGAGTCATCTCCCATCAAAATACCGCCACCCATAGCAACTGTTGCAGTATTAAGAGTACCCGTTGAAGGGTTAAACGCCTTATTAGTGGTATCTCTCTTAAAACCGGCAGTGACAATACTCGACCAATTATATCCTTCAATATCTTTAATTGCCTTAGCAGCTGTCTCTGAAATTTTTGAGACATAATAGTTATCCAGACGATAGTTAGTGAAGAAGTTTGTATACTCTCCGACAGGATAAGAAGCTTCAATACCAGCACCGATTGTCTGCTTATCATAATCGTCAAAATCTTCATTACGCCAGTAAGTCTGAGCTCCTGCTCCCCACAAAGTATCACCTACACGCGGGTTATAGAAGTTTAGACCATAACTGATACTCTTTGAACTCCAACCGCCGTTAAGACCGAAGTCCCAACCGCGCCCAAACAAGTTCCGTTCAGTAATTTTGGCTGAAATGAAAACACTGTCTGAAGTAGAATACCCGATACCACCACTGACCATACCGGTATTTTTATCTTTAACCTTAACTTTCAAATCCATCTCACTGGGGTCACCAGTCGGAATCGGCTCAATATCAACTTCACTGAAGTAGTCCAGCTTATTTAATCTGACAATTGAACGCTGAAGCTTAAACCCACTGAACTGATCGCCATCAGCAAGACGCATTTCGCGAAGTATTACATTATTACGAGTTTTTGAATTCCCCTCGATAATAACCCTTCGGATATGAACTTTCTGACGCTTAGAGATCAAGAAAGTAATTGCAACTGTCTTATCTTCGGCATTCTGATCAAATTGAATTTTGGCATCAGCGTATGCATAACCAAAATTCGCATAGAAATCTGAAAGAGCTTTCATGTCCTCACGCAGGACAGATCTATCAAGATATTCGCCGCCATCCGCCATATCATCGGCAGCAATAATTTCTTTCAACTTAGATTTCTTAACAATCAAGTCACCTCTGAGTTCAACACTACCGACTTTGTAGCGATTCCCCTCAGAAACTTGAAAAGTCACATATATACCGTCATCTTTTATTTCAACTTCCGGTTCACCGACTTTTGCGTCGATGAATCCACGGTTACCGTAATACGCTAAAATCGCAGCTGCATCTCGTTCAAGCAACTCTTCTTTGAGTACTCCGGTTTTAGTAAACCATGAAAGCCACCCTCTCTCAGTAAGAGCAAGCTGAGCTTTAACTTCTTCAGGGTCCAACTTTTCAGCTCCCTGAATAATAATGCCTTCAATATAAAGCTTCTTGCCTTCATCAACTTTTAAATTAAGACGGGCCTGAGCGCCTTCTCCGTCTACATTATAATCTACTTTGGCCTTATAATAACCTTCTTTACGATACATTTCGCGCAAGGTATTAAGGTCATCAGAAAGGACTTTAGGGTTAAGAACTGCACCCTTTTTAGTATTGACGGCCGAAAGAATATCTTCTGAATCTATTGCGTCAGCACCCTGTACGGTAATTGCTTGAATACGTGGTTTTTCCACAACTTCGAAAACAATTTTCTTTCCACCGGGCACATCACTGACTTTAACTTTTACGTCTTCAAAATAACCAAGAGCGTAAATATTTTTGAGGTCTGTATTGATTTTATATGGAGTGTATATATCGCCGACTTTAATATTAGTCCGCATCATAACGACGTCTTTATCAAGAACTCTGGTTCCTACAACTTCGACATCTGCAATTTTATCCTGACTAAGCAATTCAAGTTTAACTTTTGCAACAAGCTCATCAACAGCAGGCAAAAGATTAATCAATCCTTTTTTGCTCACAAATAACGGAACAGCCGGCTTCATGCCAAAGGCTTCAACTAAACGGACATCAAGGCTGAGATCTTCACCGATCTGACTGAAACTACCATATATGGAGTAGCCCGAACCGGCGAGAAGAGCCATGTCCTTTGCCGACTGTAAGTTCAAAAATTCGTAACCCTGTTCATCAACAAGCTGCATCACTTTTTTCTGATCAACAACTCTAAAACCAGCCTCACGCAATCTATCTGAAACAAGAGTGGGCAGACTATCCTTAAGATACTGAGTATCCGCATTAGCATTTACTTCAAAAGGAAGTACAGCAAGCACAATACTGGAGGCATCTTCAGCTTGTGCTTTTTCAGTTCCTGAATTGAGCAAAAACGCTAGAGTTGCCGCAATCAGCAAAAACAGAAATCTAATTCTGGGCATAAAGTTCTCCGGAACGCAACTCAAGCCGGCGTTTCATAATACCGGCCAATTCTATATTATGTGTCACAACTATAAGAGTCATTCCTAGTTCTTCATTAAGGGAAACCAGCATTTCACCAACCATCTTCCCTGTTTTTTCATCCAAATTACCAGTAGGTTCGTCGGCCAGTAAAACTTTCGGCTTAAGCAAAACGGCTCGCGCTATTGCGGCCCTCTGCCTTTCCCCTCCGGAAAGTGTAGTAACTCTATGATCAAGCCGATTTTCAAGCCCGACCAGTACAAGAGCTTCACGAGCCATTGCAGATGCTTTTTTCTGACTGATACCTGCCACCATGGCTGGCAGTGCAACATTTTCCAAAGTAGTAAACTCTGGAAGTAAGTGATGAAACTGGAAAATAAAACCTATTTCCCGATTCCTGACTTGTGCCCGCTTCTCAGCAGGCATATCATTAAAATTCATTCCTGCAAAATCAATATTACCCCTACTGGCGGTATCAAGTGTCCCTAAAATATGAAGAAGAGTAGTTTTTCCTGAACCTGACGACCCCATAATCGCAAGGGATTCACCGGATTCAACATTCAAATTTATATTATTAAGTACTTGAACAATCTCAGTCGGACCTTCGAATTCTTTCCCGATACCAGTCAGTTCATAAAGTAAACTACTCATATCTCAGAGCCTTCGCAGGTTCAAGAGCTGCGGCCTGTTTTGCCGGATACAAAGTAGCCAGAAAACAAAGCAAAAATGCCGAAACACCAATTATGGTCAAGTCCAACATGTCCATCCTTACGGGTAGATAATCAACAGGATAAACATTGCTTGGTAATTTAATAAATTGATACTTCTTAAGAAGAAGCGCAACAGGCACCCCGATCAGATACCCTAAACTTGTTCCGATCAATCCTATTAATGTTCCCTGCCACATAAAAATTCGTCTGATACTTCCGGTTGTTGCCCCCATGGACATCAACACCGCAATATCTCTGGTTTTCTGCATAACCAACATAACTAGTGTAGTTATGATACTGAATGATCCGACCAGAACAATCATTGCCAGAATGATAAACATTGCTGTTTTTTCCAGCTTCAAAGCGGCAAACAAGTTGGCATTCATCTGCTGCCAATTTCTTATCTGCACTGGATATCCAGAAAGTTCTTTAGCTAAATGCTTACCGATCTGATCCACAGCGTAAACATCGTCAACGCGTATTTCGAGTCCGGACACAAAATCTCTTTTAAAACCAAGTAGATTCTGCGCAGCTTTGTTACTTATGTAAGCCAAAGAAGAATCGTATTCAAACATGCCTGTTCTAAAGATTCCCCCTACCTTAAATATGCGCACTTTCGGAGTAAAACCGGCTGCACTTTGCTTTCCTGTCGGAGAAAGCAGGTTAACTGAATCTCCAATAACAAGTCCAAGCCTTTTAGCCAACTGTGTTCCGATAACAATTTCAGGCATTTTGCTTTCTTTAGATAACGAGTCAACACTACCGGAAATAATATTTCCGGGTAAACTCAGAACCCCTTTAGCTGTAGAAGAATCAAGGCCTCGTAAAACAACACCTTTAACTCCGCCATTGCTGGAAAGCATCACTTCAGAATAGATAAAGGGCGTTACGCCTGTAACACCCTTTAATTTTTCTATTTTTTCTACCATATGATGATAATTATCTAAAGTACCATCATATGCTGTCACAATTATATGAGCATTAACCCCGAGAATTTTATCTCTCAGATCTGTAGAAAAGCCATTCATCACTCCAAGAACAACAATCAGTGCCGCAACTCCAATTGCTACGCCGCATACTGCAAAAAGTGATATTACTGAGATGAAGGAATTCTTCCTCAGGGTAAACAAATATCTTAATGCGACGAACAACTCAAATTTCATGCGCCACCAGTGCCGGAAGTTGTTTCACTTCTCAGAAGCGGGAACAAAATAACCTCTCTGATAGAGGAACTGTCTGTCAGCAGCATAACCAGTCTATCGATACCGATACCCTGACCTGCTGCCGGAGGCATTCCGTACTCAAGAGCACGAACATAATCCTCATCCATATGATGCGCTTCATCGTCACCGGCTTCTTTTTCTTCAACCTGCTCCAAGAACCTGCAACGCTGATCAACTGGGTCGTTGAGTTCAGAAAACGCATTGGCAAGCTCACGTCCACAGACGAAAAGCTCAAAGCGATCGGTAAGTTCAGGATTCTCTTCATTTCTTCTGGAAAGAGGAGATATATCCGTAGGATAAAGATAAATAAAGTGAGGCTGAATCAACTTAGGCTCAACGAGAAGGTCAAACAGTTTAGCTTGAAGCTTACCGAGTTTTTCACCTTCAACAGCTTTTTCGCCAAGTTTTTTGACCAAATCCTTACACTTATCATAATCATTGTATATTTCAGGAGAAACATCACCGATTGTTTCTAAAGAATCATGGAACGTTACGCGATGCCACGCTCCGGGAGTCAAATCAATAACTTCGTCCTGATAGTTAACTTTAGTATCGCCGTTAACGGCATGACATACCTTAGAAATCATATCTTCGGTAAGATCCATGAGGTCCACATAGTTGGCATACGCCCAATAGAATTCAAGCATTGTAAATTCCGGGTTATGCTGAGTGTCGATACCCTCATTACGGAAGTTACGATTAATCTCATAAACTTTTTCAAAACCACCAACCAAAAGACGTTTAAGATAAAGCTCTGGTGCAATACGCAGATAAAGCTTCATATCAAGTGCATTATGGTATGTTTCAAAAGGTTTTGCCGCAGCACCACCGGGAATAGACTGCATCATGGGAGTTTCCACTTCCATAAAGCCCATATTATCAAGATAGTTCCGCAGAGCCCCGACAATTTTCGTCCGCTTCTGGAAAATCTCACGAGCTCTAGGAGTAACGATCAGATCGACATAACGCTGGCGATATCTGGTCTCTACATCTTTAAGTCCGTGATACTTCTCAGGAAGTGGACGCATGGATTTAGTGATAAGAGTGACTGCGCAAGCTTTCAGAGTTAACTCGTCAGTTTTAGTTCTGAAGAGTTCCCCCTCAACGCCTACAATATCACCGATATCGAATTTCTTAAAAATTTTGTACAGATCCGCACCAAGGTCGTCCCTTGCAGCATAAACCTGGATCCTACCTGTAGGATCCTGAAGGTGAAAAAATGCGACTTTACCGAAGGAACGCAGAGTAAGAACCCTGCCTGCCATCTTAAACTTTTTACCGAGAGTATCTAACTCCTCAGTAGCAGTTTTGTCGTAATTGTCCCAAATAAATGAGACATCTGTATCTTTACTGAAGTCGTTGGGGTAAAGTTTCACACCTTCGTCGAGAAGAGTACAAGCCTTTTCCACACGATTCTTCAGAACCTGATTGAGTTCGTTCTGAGCTTGCAGAGCCTCAAGCAGAGGCATAAATGATGCCACGTGCTCTGATTTGGTTGCTAGCTTTATTTGCTTCTTTTTGTTGCCGCTCAACTTATTAATTCTCCGTAACCGAATAAAGTCTAGAAAAATACGAGATCCGTTGTTTGCCTAAGCTAAATACCCTCTGTCGTCAAGAAAGTACATATTTTATAGCCCTCCACCCCCGACAAATATTTTTTAAAAAAAGGTTTGACATGTGGCAACCAAATACGTAAAACCCATCTTCGTTGCTGCAGTGAAATGCACAGCGCGTATATTCCTCGGTGGCTCAATCGGCAGAGCGGGTGACTGTTAATCACTAGGTTGGGGGTTCAAGTCCCTCCCGGGGAGCCAGATTAAAATAAGGCTGTTTTCGAAAGAAAACAGCCTTTTCTGTTTTCTATGCAATTCTATTTTTTAAAATTTGACATTACTCCGTTTATCACTGCTATTATATATAGATGCACTAAAGTTATTTTAAAAAAAATCAATTTAAATGCAGATAATGTTTGACAACTTCACGTCAAATCCGTAGATATCTCTTCGTCGCAACGGGAAACTGTTGCAGTGAATATTCCTCGGTGGCTCAATCGGCAGAGCGGGTGACTGTTAATCACTAGGTTGGGGGTTCAAGTCCCTCCCGGGGAGCCAGATTACAACAAGGCTGTTTTCGAAAGAAAACAGCCTTTTTTGTTTTTTATCGTTTTTTGAAATTTCCGCCCCGCAAGCTGACAATACAGCAACACCCTTCTTTTCAGATCTTCTTTCACGCGCTACAATCAGCTATGAACAACTTCTCGCACCCCACAGCAACGTTTCTACTTAAAACAGTAAGAGAAACCGACTCTTCCGTTCGCAATGACCTACAGAACGATTCAGAGCTTAATGAGTCGAAGTTTAAACAATTCATTGTCTGTAAAGAATGCGAACATAAGTTAACCAAGCCAACCTTTGCCATTCAAGTAAACAACAACCACGAGCATTCATTCTTCAATCCGCACGGCTATGTCTTTCAGCTTAGATGTTTTTCAAATGCAAGCGGCTGTTTGACGGACGGGCTCCCTTCTTCTGAATTCACCTGGTTTTCAGGCTACTCATGGCAAATTACGTTATGCGGAAAATGTTTTTCCCATCTTGGATGGAAATTCACTTCTGATTCCAATTCTTTTTTCGCTCTCATCAAAGATAAAATTAAAAACTCAACCAAATAAAAAAGCCATCCTGAACTTAATATAGTTCAGGATGGCTTAATTCTTAATTTCTAATTACTAAATCTATTTATAATACAATTTAATTTCATTAGTTTTTGATTCAGTCTGCCCCGGTGTAGGCTGACCGGAAACAAGGATGTAACCTTTTCCTCTAGGGAAACCTTTATTCCCTTCCAGATATCTTTCGAGACGCGCTCGGTGAACAGGAATTGTCGCATCAGTTATAACCGGAGTCATACCCCAGAAGAAATTCAAATAAGCCGGAACACTCTTATCGGGAGTCAGGCAATGAATAGGCTGTCTGGGTCTACGGCTACAAATAATCTTAGCAGATGCACCGCTGCTTGAATGACAAAGTATAGCAGGGCTATCAATGTTATCTGCAAGCAGACAAGCAGAGTAACTCAGATATTTGATAGGATTGACTTCTTTTGTAGGCTTATAAGGTCCGTCAATTCTTTCAAGATAATAAGGCTCGGTAGCCTCTGCAATTTCACGGATAAAACCAACAGTCTCTGCGGGATAATCACCGATAGCTGTTTCTTCGGAAAGCATGCAGCAATCAGCACCGTCCATAATCGCATTTGCCACGTCATTAGCTTCTGCACGTGTTGGAATAGGATTCTTTACCATTGAAAGAAGCATCTGAGTTGCGACGATTACAGGCTTCTGAGCATGACGACACGCCCTGATCAATTTTTTCTGAATTACAGGAACGGAAGACAATTTACACTCAAGGCCTAAATCTCCGCGTGCAACCATAATCGCATCGGCAACTTTTAGAATATCTTCTATGTTATCAACAGCGTTTTGCCGTTCAATTTTAGCAACAACCGGCAGCCAAGCTCCAAGCTTATGCATTTCCGCTTTAACGTCTTCGACATCTTTAGGTGTCTGAACAAAAGACATCGCTATAGCATCAAGGCCGATTTCAATTGCACCGATAAGATCAACTTTGTCCTTTTCAGTAAAAGCGGCCAGTGCGAGATTTTTGCCCGGAAATGCAATTCCCTTACGGGAAGACAAAATACCTGCATTCTGAGCCTGAAGTTTGTAAAGCTTATCTTTAATAATAGTTTCAGTAACTAAAAACTGCAGAATTCCGTCACTTAAAGAAACAAGCATTCCCGTTTCAAGACCATGAAACAATTCAGGCTGATCAAGCGGAATAAACGGACAATCCGAATGCTTACCGCTTTCCTCAGACATTCCCAAATAAACATCCGCGTCCTGTCCGATATTAAGAGGTGCGCCGGCAATTACACCGACTCTGATTTTAGGACCACACAAATCCCCCATAATAGTCAGAGGAATTCCAAGGTCTTTTTCAACTTCTCGAATCATTTTGACAACCGGACGAAAGCTTTCGGCATCAGAATGAGAAAAATTTAAACGCAAAATTCTTACTCCGTTAAGAACCATTTTGCGTATAATTTCAACACTTCCAGAGGCCGGACCTAATGTGGCAATAACTTTGGTTCTCATATTCCTGTCCTCACGAGTTTATATATTTCAAAGCAAAAACTGCTTATATCACGATATATTTTGTCTTTTTTAAATCAAACAATAAGACATTAATTTCGTCAACATGAATACTTAGTATCTTAAACCATAATAAAAAAATGTCTACCAGGTTAATTTTTTGCTTCGATTTCTTGCCAATGTCACTTTTTTTAGTTTAAAGGAGCATTTGCCTGTTTATACAGAGCTTAAAAATTAAAATCTAACAGTGGAGAATTCGATGTCTAAAAAAATACTTACATTAATTGCACTTATTGTCATCTCAGCTTTTATTGCAGGCTGTCAACAGCAGGAAACAGCTGGAGCAAAGGTTGGTTTTGTTGATACAAACAAAGTATTTAAAGAATGCAAAGCTGGTGCTGAAGGCATGGCATACCTCAAAGATGCAAGCGAAAGCTTCCAGTCTACCTTCACAGATATGCAGAAAGAACTTGCAGGCAACCAGACTGAAGACAATGCACGCAAATTCCAGGAAGCTCTCAGCGAATACCAGACCAAAATGGGAGCTGAACAGAATCGCATAGTTGAAACTCTTAACGCCGGTTTCACTAAAGCTGTTGACGAATATCGCAAAGCAAACGGCATGTCCGCTGTCTTCTCAGTAGAGTCAGCTGTAAGCTATGACGAAGGTTCAGACATCAGCTCTGCAATCATCGAAGCAATGGATAAAATGGATATTAAAGTTAAAGCTGAATAGTTTAAACAACTACCCCGCTTATTTAATTAGAAAGACCTCCCTCGCAAAAATTGTGAGGGGGGTTTTCTTATTTCAAACTATTCTGTTACTTTTCAGACCTGACGCTTGCTTTTTAAATTGTCTCAGGCAATTATCTTGAATAATAAAAGCACTTAAATTCAATCCCATACATTAAAAAAATATGACATTTACACTTCTTGCAAATCTTCTAGGTGGATTGGGGCTTTTCCTTATCGGAATGCGCCTTATGACTCAGGGACTCAGGCACGCCGCCGGGCACTCACTCCGTCGGCTTCTTGGAGAATGGACCAAAAATCCGGGACGGGGACTAATCTCCGGTTTCTTTATTACAGCCCTTGTTCAATCTTCCAGCGCGGTCACTGTTGCTGTAATTGGATTTGTAAACGCCGGTCTGCTTACACTTACTCAATCCATCGGAGTCATTTACGGCAGCAACATAGGAACAACAGTAACAGGCTGGATTGTTGCAACTGCGGGTTTCAATGTTAATATTAAAGGACTGGCGCTGCCGCTGATTGCCTGCGGTGCCATTTTGAGACTCACAGGCTCGATTTCCAAAAGAGCTTACTTCGGAGATGCGTTAGCAGGATTCGGTCTTTTTTTTCTCGGAATTTCTACACTTCAACAATCCTTTAAAGGCATTGAATCAACTCTTGATTTATCAACTTTTGCCAGCTCCGGATTTATTTCCCTCCCGATATTTCTCGGCATAGGAATTATACTCACCCTGCTTATGCAAAGTTCAAGCGCTGCGATGGCTCTGGTTTTGACAGCAACAATTTCCGGCCTGATGGACTTGAATCAAGGGGCCGCAGCTGTAATCGGAACGAATATCGGAACGACCTCTACAGCAGCCCTTTCAGTAATCGGTGCAACCATCAACGCCAAAAGAGTTGCAATCGGACATATCATTTTCAACACAGTCACTGCGCTTGTTGCACTGCTGATTCTTCCGATTTTATTAAATGCAATTATATTTACAACTCAAAGTCTGGGCCTGACAAACGAACCTGCATTTGTTTTAGCAATTTTCCATACGCTCTTTAATATTCTGGGAGTAGTAATACTGTGGCCCTTTACAAAACGCCTTGTAACATTTCTTGAACGGAGTATCGGCCGAAAAGGTTATGAAAAAGATAGACCTAAATATCTTGACAAAAATGTTGTAAACTCCCCCTCGCTGGCTGTTGACGCTCTGAATCTTGAACTGGAGCGTATCGGGATTGAAACCAGATCAATTATGAGAAAAGGACTGAATTCAAACTTTAACTATGCAGCCCTGAATTCAGACAAAGATTCGCTTGAAAATTTAATAGAGGCATCAAGAACTTTCTGCGCCAAAATGCAATCACAACCCCTAACCGAAATTCAAGGACAGCAGATAGCTACGGCATTGCGAATACTGCAATATTACCGCACAGCCGGAACTCTGTCAGCCTCTCTTGCAAAAAAGGGAATAGCACCTGACACGGCATCTTTGGGGCCTGATTCCGATCTTATTACGGTGTTCATCAACTCATGCCTCGGCGTGCTAAATACTGCTGATAACCCATGCTCCGCGGAATTTTGTCAAATCGACAACATGATAGCAGACATGCTATCAGCCTATCACGACCTTAAGGCAAAACTGCTTTCAGCAGGAGGCCGGGGTATTATACAAGTTCCAGACATGGTCGATCAGTTGGAACTTTTTTCAAAAATCAGAAGAATAGCTAAACAATCAGCCAAAGGGTCAATTTACCTTATGGCTATGAAACCCGGTTCAGGCGCGTGCTGCCCCGGAACCGGCTCAATAAAATTTGCATGGAACCGTCACTGGTAAGATCATGGAGCATATTAATGAATAAATTCAAACTTCCTATTATCATTTTCGCTGTAGTTTTTATTATTTCCGCTGCTGCATTAATATTCTTTATTAACAAAGACACTGAAAAAGACACAACTAAACGAGTTGAAGCTCCCTCATGGATTCATGAAACCGGATCGAGCGGCAGACTTCCTATTACATCAAAGGTTGCAAAGTCTCCTTCAGCCACAGAAAGAAATGAAACAGCAAAGAAAACTGCATCTGAAAAAATTGCCGTAAAAAAAGCGAAATCTGGTTCGAATAAATCAGCTGAGACAGCAACCTCGAATATCGCTGAAACCGTAAACAAATTTAAAAATGATATAGTAACAGATGTTTTTCTTGAAAACCTTGCAGGATATGTAGCTGATAACTATCAGCCGGCTGGCTCTCTTCCTTTTAAACCTAAAAGTGGATATAGTTCCGCTTCCTTTAAGGGTATAAATACATATTTCGGTTTAAATTTAATGGGCCTTATGCCGGAAGCCGAAAACATTATTTCAGCTAGAAAATCCATATGGGAAAATCTTCTTTATCCCGGAACACTTTCGAAGGCATATGAAAAATACTACAGCTCATTCCTTGATCTGGTTGAAGAAAAAGGTATTACTGCGGAAAAGAAATTCGCGGTGAAGGGAGATGCATCCGAGATTCGCGCGTTCACAGCTAAAGAACGGGCGGATATGTTTAAAGTCAGCGCAGCACCTTTACGGCACGTAGCAGCTGTTCTTACTTCAATTGCAGAAAATCCTGATCTTGTTCAAGCTATGGACGGGTATATTAAAGCCGAAAAAAGAGTTGAAAGAGCTAACGCCGTCTTTCAGAAAGAACTGACTGATTCTAATTATTCTCAATCCGTAATAGCAAAAAACAAGGCTTCCCATGCAGGTAAAATTTTAAAAGATGCAATCATCGTCAGAGAAAAAATCAAGAATGGCATTTCTGACAAGATTAAAACCTTCTGCACTGGCCCATGTGACACTCCAAATGACGCGTTCTATATAGCTCAGTGGGTTTTCAGACGGGTAAAAGCGGATCACAACAGAATAGAATCAATTTTATCAGGCAGCAAACTTCTTTCTAAGCTTGCAAAACAAATGGAAGACAGAGCTGAAGCTATCAAAAATAATATGTAACGACCTAATCCAGCCCGATACAATCGGGAGCAACAGGGAGTTTAATTACAATCTTTGTTCCTAACATCGGGCTGGTTTCAATTACAAAACTTCCTTTATGCTTTTGGGTGATAATAAAGTACGAAACAAAAAGACCGAGGCCGGTTCCCTCGCCGATTCCTTTTGTTGTGAAAAAAGGCTCCAAAGCTTTCTTTTTAGTATCTGCATCCATTCCCGGCCCATTGTCTTCAATCTCAAGCCTTACATTATTCCCTTCTCTCCCGATTCTGACATAAATTTTACCTACTTTATTTGGGTCTTCTTTTCTTACAGATGTGATCGCCTGCACAGAATTTTTAATCAGATTAATTAAAACCTGCTCAATTTCAGACGGAGCACAAAAAATATCAGGGACACTCTCCTCAAACTCTCGAATAACCTCTAAACCGGCACGTCCTTGCTTTTGGTAAAGATCATATCCGCTTGAAGAAAGTTCAATCGCTGTATTCATAATTTCAACAAGACTTGTGCAAAATTGCTGTCCTCCCGTCTGCCTGCTAAATTGAAGCATATTCGCAACAATTTTAGCCGAACGCTTCCCAAGCTGCTGGATAGATTCAACTTTAGAGATGATTCCTCTCCGTTCACAATAGGCATGAACGGCTTCAAATGTTACCCCGCACTCACGGGCAACTTCATGATTCTTTTGAAATTCTGTTGAAAGCCTGCGCAAAATATTTTGACTGCCCTGAAGAATTCCCCCCAGAGGATTATTTATTTCATGAGCCATACCGGCAGCCAACCCGCCAACAGTCATCATTTTTTCAGTTTGAACCATAACTTCTTCCATTCTGGTTCTAGCTGTAATGTCATCAATACGAATAACAGCTCCGGACTCCCCTTCACCTTCAAAGGGAAAAACTACTATCTCAAAGAAAACGGTTTCTCCGGAGTGGTCAACCGTAAAAATTTCTGTTCCCCCAGCTTCTTCATTTCGAATAGTCCGCTCAATTAAATTCTTAAATTTTCTAACTTCAGGCATCACATCAAAAAGATAATTTCCTAACGCATCTTTCTCAACAACGCCTGTTTCAGCGACAGCATAAGCATTCCAAAGAACAACACTCGAATCCTCATTCACTCCGACAAGAATAGACTGCATAGAATCAATTACGTTACCAAGGTAGTTGCGCGTTTTTTGCAATTCCCTCTGATCAGCAAGCCTGCGAGTGACATCACGGGCAACCATTACGAGATAAAGCCTGCCTGCGACAAAATGAACTCGTACAGTGATCTCTACAGGAACACTTACTCCGTCTTTCCCTAAAAGCTCAGTGATAGAAATATCTTCATCATCATGAGAAGGACCTGCATCACTGTTAGCAATCACAGTGCGCATAAGGATACATGTCTTTTTAGGAAATATGGATTCGGGAGGGCTTTCGACCAGTTCTTCACGAGAATAATTAGTTTTTTTCAAAGCAGTTGCGTTAACATCTGCAAAACTCCACGAAAAAGCATCCAGAACAAACAGAGCGTCATTCGCATGCTCGACCAAAGCTCTAAACCGCTCAAGCTCATTGATCCGGTCACGCAGTTCAGGATAATAGCTTTTGCGCATTGAGTTCTCACCAAGCCCGATAAGCTTGTTGCGAACATTATCATTACTATCTGATCTAGAACGCCGCTTCATAAATCTTCTCTACATCTTCGCTGTTTAATTCGACAGGATTGGTGACCATACACGCATCTTTCAAAGCCAGTTCTGCCAACTTAGGAATATCTTCTCTTTTTAGACCGAAATCTTTAAGGGTCTTTGTTATTCCTGCATCCTTTCTAAGCGCAACAATAACATCTATAAGGGATCCGCATATCTGATCAGCAGTTTTACCTTCAACATCAACGGACATCGCTTTAGCAATATCCGTATACCTGTCTTCCGCAGAAGAAAAATTAGTTTTAATAACATAAGGGAGAAGTATGGCGTTGCACTCACCATGCGGAAGATTCAAATGCCCGCCGAGACTATGAGCCATTGCATGAACAGCTCCGAGTATTGCGTTCGAAAAAGCAAGCCCAGCCTCCATGCTACCCAGCATAACAAAGCCGCGAAGTTCAATATTATCAGGATTTTTAATGGCTGAAACCAGATTTTTACTGACCAATTTTATAGCGTCAAGAGCAAAAAGATCGGTCAAAGCGGAATTTGCATTGGATACGTATGCCTCAATAGCATGAGTCAAAGCATCGAGCCCTGTAGCCGCAGTCAGTTGCGAGCCCATTGTTGTTGTGAGACTAGGATCAACAAGGGCGGCATCAGGAACCATAGCCTTGCTGACAATACTGATTTTAACATGACGAACAGTGTCAGTTATTATTGCAAACTGCGAAACATCGGCAGAACTGCCAGCTGTGGAAGGTATACAAATTAACGGAGGTCCGGGAGAATCAACCATGTCGACTCCCTCGAAAGAAAGAATATGAGCGTTGTTAGTTGTGACTATGCCGATAGCTTTCGCACAGTCCATAGGGCTTCCACCCCCAACTGCTACAATACAATCACAATTATTTTCCTTGTAAAATTCAGCACCCTTCATGACTTCAACATCTCTTGGATTTTCCGAGACATCACTAAACACAAAGGTTTCAATTCCCGCCCTATTCAAACTATCTTTTACATCAGCAATCCAACGGCAATGAAGCACTCCGGGATCAGTAACCATCAGCGCTCTTCTAGCTCCGAAATTTTCAGCATATTGCCCGGCAAGTAGAGCAGAACCGGCACCAAAAACCAGTTCGGGTGCAACGAATTTGCGCATCGCCATAACCTCTTTCATTCCTGCCTCCGAAAAAGATAAAAACTAAATATCATTCAAAAAATTAATATTATTCTAGCTAACTCCAATTAAATATGTACTTATTGAAGTGTATCGACATTCGTTTAACATGAAAACAAATTTATTTTTTATAAAAAAGAGAAAAGCCCGTCAGAGTCGTGACGGGCTTTTCCAATATAAACAGTACAAATGTTATCTTAGCGTATAAAATCTACGAAACAGATTTAGTGCCAGACTCCAATACGACCAACGCTATAAACATCTATACATAACATCTCAAGAACAAGAAGAATTAACTAAACTTGATGTTCATCCTTTAAAAGGTCGTTAACTGTTTTAACAGGTGAAAAAGTACTCAGCGGAACCTCTACAAAAACAGTAAGCCATTCTGCCATCGCCCCGTTCCAAAGCCCGGGTAATTCCAAAGCCTTAAGTTTCCGGCCTTGCTCGGACTTATGAGAAATAAAACCTGTTTCAGGATCAGTATACTTCATCAGATCAAACGATCTTCCCCGGTAATCACGCAATCCGCAAACAATATCAACCGGATTAAAGTGAGTTGAAGAGTTTAAAATCTCCATCTGCTTAGGACTATCCATATCAACCTGACTTTTCTCAACAATTTGTGGTGAAATAATCCCATCAGAACCGACTACCCAAAACGGTCCGCCACCCGGTTCACCTTGATTTTTTACCATACCACAAACACGAATCGGTTTATTAAGCTTGGAAATAAGTATCTCAGCTTTTAGTACCAAAGGCATGTTACCGAAATCAACAGGTAAGGTCATATGCAGCCTTGTCACAACAAAAAGAGAAGTAACCGCTACTTCAAACTCTGTCAGAGAAGGCTTCTTCAGCATTTTTATACAATCAAAAATCTGACTTTGAAGCAAAACTAAAAGACCGCCGAGCAATTTTTTATATTCAATAGTATCCGCCTTAAGGCCATCGGGAACTACGTTATCGATGTTTTTAAGGAAAACAATATCACCCTTTATTTCATTTAAATTAACAAGCAATGCACCATGACCGGCCGGCCTGAAAAGAACCTTATTATCATCAGTGCGGAATATTTCATTATTTAAATCAACAGCAATAGTGTCTGTCTTGCGACTCTGCTCAGAATAAGAAATATCAAAGTCAAACTCCGGAAATTTACTGAGAGCTTCAGCTATATGTTTTTTCGCCTTCTTTTCATTATCGGGAGCAATAGTGAAATGCAGACGAATCTTTCCCTCTTCATCTTTCGCATATTCTATTGCTTCTAAGATGTGTTCCTCAAAAGGTGTGCGAAAACCATCCCCATAAACATGAAACGGAATCAATCCCTTCGGATACTGTGAATAGTTCAATCCTTTTTCGGTAAGCAAATATTCTAAAATTGTCCGGCAATCATTTTGTGCCAGACATTCATCCAAATCTTCACCACCCTGCTTCATGGATTCTTTAAGATCTCCATAAAAAGCAAACTTAGAAAGTGAATTTATAAAAGTACGAGCCATTTGAAGAGAGGCTTCATCGCAATCATCGTTTGATTCAAAATTTTTATGATCAGTTTTCAGAAACTCAAGCAAAAATTTAAACATACGTGTCGCAGCGCCGGATGCAGGCACAAATTTAGTTATGCGCCCGATATCAACAGCGTCATTAAATATATTAATCAAACCATCTTTATCTTCTTCAGGAATAATTGAAATTCCATCTTGCAAGGTACAGGAACGTTCCAGATTTGTTGCCGGAAATCCTTTTTTTAAACGCATAAACTGATCTGCCAACACGCGCGCCGAAATACTGCCACCAATAATATCCTGCAACTTCTTTTCAACTTCGCGGAATTCTTTTTCAGTAGACATATTCAGCTCTCCTTTGTCTTAAAATAGGAAAAACAATGCGCTTGCATGTATTGACCGGCCACTCGACAATCACATACCGAAGAGGATCTTACCTTTCCATAACACACATTTTTGTCTGTGTTTAGCTATAAATTAAAAAAATGTGATAAAAAAAATAATTAATCACATTGTTCTTAAGTGCCCTTATTTATGAAGCTTTAATGTCATAAGCATTTATAATTTTAGCCGTAAGACATGCCTATTCGTCAGCTATAATTAGGAATTCCCCGCAACTCAAAAAAGATTCCAAGCTTGAAAAACAAAAACCCTCTCACAGCAATAAAAGCCATAAGAGGAGGGATTGGTAAAAAAACCTTGTAAGGATTCACTAAGCTTGTAATAGAGAAGTCAACGCGCCTACCTGAATCAAAAGGCCAACTGTGCTTCACACATCAAACTCTGACTGACAGCATGTTCCTCAACATCACCTTGATAACGCAAGGTGAGACTCATGCCCTTTTCATGAACAGCTCGAACACCAACCCCGAACCGACAGGAATCCTTTGCTGTTTCAGCTGTGAGTTGAGAAAAACCTGTCCCCGGCATTCCAGTCATTGACGTTGTAATATTCCGGTCCTGACTGAGCCATTCGTGAATCCACATAGCCGAAATTTCGGGGATAATCTGACCAAAATCGGTGTCCCATGCGCGATCGAATTTGACTCCTAGCCCGCTCTCTAGAAAATTACTGTCAATATTTTCCATGACAAGATTAGCTGATCCGGCTCCGGACTCAGTGTATCCATCCTGATGAAACCGAGTATATTCCATGGAAACCATGGGAGTTATGCCATATCCATCGAGCTCATATTTATAGCCGCCAGAACTCTTGGCAGTCATAGTATACCCGTTCGGGTCAGCTGTGGCTGTTCGCCCCAGAAACGAGATACGCCTGTTCAGCTCATACTTGTTGTATGCCCCGGCAATAGTTGTATCTACATACCAAGCGTCTGTGAACAAGGTTCCATACAGCCCCATAGTATAGCTTTTCATATCGGAGCTACTGCTACCTGTGTCCTTGTAATCCGCGTCGGTCTTTGCATAACCGCCACTAATCCCGATCAAAAAACCATCGTTGATAACCTTGTCATATCCGCCTGACATAATGATACTATCGTAATCATAACCGTCATATCCGCCATGAGTGTCCATACTGCCTGTGCGGCCCAGCACCCGAAGATGCATGCCGTTTGACTTAACATCAGGCTTACGCCCCATAATTCCAGCCAAATCACCATTGGAAGCCACCATAGGCCAGGATGCAGGGTCATCAGGAGTGGGAGTCTTATCTTTTTTAGCCATCAAGATCTGATAGTCACGCATTTCTGCCATGCGGGTCTGGGTAGCATGGGACACAATGTGAGAAGTATCCACACTCATGGCCGTTATTCCCATAAGCCCCGATCCACCAAGTTGATTCAGGCATTCGTTAAATTCTGTCTTTGAAGATGAGCTATCGAGCTTTTCCAGAACGGCCGCCAAATCTCCAGTGGCCGTTGCAGTGAATGGGTCCAAATATAGCGCAGTTGCATAACCATTAGGATTTTTATTATCTACCAGATCCATATAACTTTTCTTAGTGAGATTAATATTGTCACCAACTATATTGGCAGCCATCAATGCCGAGTTGGATGTGTATGTCCCGGTCCCTGTTAGATTATTGCTGGTCAGGGCTGTAAATGTCGTACCACTTGCAATGAGTCCACTCACTGAGAATGAAACTTCACCATTGTTAGTAAAGGTATTGGCAACCTCTACGGCAGGTGTGGAGAATTGCGTTATTTGAATATTTAAAGTTCCATCCTGAACCGTGAGATCCTTGGTATTGATACCACCGGAAATATTCCATACACCGGCCCCGGTCTTAGTCATGGTGGTGATGTTGTTCACCGCTCCATTCAAGTTTCCTGCCCCATCCAAAGTCAACAGGTTGGTCCCGCCTCCAAGCTCAATCCGTCCGGTTACACTCGCACCATTTCCCAGCGTAATGGAGTCATCAGCTCCGCCGTCAATCCAGTTACCGGTTCTCCAGTCTATCATTCCTGCTCTTACAGCATACGCTTCATCGTCCCCGGACGAATCAACAGCCTGAAGTGTTCCAGTAACATTGAGATTGATTCCGCCATCGCCGCCCGCCCCCACAGCCAAACCATTAGCTTCTGCCAACACGGAACCCGAAATATTTGCAGCCCCTCCCGCCCCATTGCTTATGCCGCCTTCTAGAGAATACAACCCCATGGCGGTGTTACCACCTGCAATAGCTGAGACGGTTCCAGACAAATCGCCAGTGATATCGAGTCCATTTTTATAAGAATAAATTCCATATGCAGTGTTCCCACCGGCTTTGGCGGTAATGCTACCGGAAACATCATTGAGAGAAATATTATCTTCTTCACTCATCAATCCATAAACTTTATCTCCGCCCCCAATGGCGGAAACCGAGCCGGACAGGTCATCACGAACAATTAAGCTATCACCTGCCAATAACCCGTACACCTTCGACCCTCCTCCAGTAGCAGTGACGGAACCGGAAAGCTTCCCGTTGAGCGACAATGTGTCTCCGACCTCTATCCCTTTGACAAAACCACCTCCCCCAGAGACTTGGATCAAGCCAGACATATCTCCATTAAGAACAAAATTATCGCCTGCATAAAGTCCCACAGCCACAATCCCCCCTGCGGTAACAATGACTGAGCCAGACAAATCTCCATTGATAGTCATGCCATTACCTGAGAATAATCCCCCCCCTCTGGCTCCCCCCGCTTTAACTTTCACCGAACCGGACAAGCCACCAATGGTCATTCCACGCAAACTGGAGTACACCCCCCAAGCATCATCCCCTCCTGCGGTTGCAACAACAGAACCGGACAATCCATTAAGGATCATGCTACCAGAGCGGGTGTACACCCCCCAGGCATCATTCCCTCCTGCTGTTGCGACAACAGAACCGGACAATCCATTAATAAAGATCTCCCCCCAATCGCTATTCAATCCGTAGGCCCTATCCCCACCAGCGACGCTACTAACCAAGCCAGACAAGCCTCCATTTAAATTAATGTCTTCTTCACAATCCAGCCCTGTAACACTGGTTGCGCCGCGCACATCAATTGATCCAGACAAATCTCCATTTAATTCTAGAATATCCCGTGAGATTATCCCGCTAGCTACGCCGCTGCTTGCTGTGCTGGAAATGGAACCGGATATTCCTTTATTGAGTCTAATCCCGGACACCAAAAATCCCAAAGCAGCCTTGTCAGCAACGGAAACAATAGAACCTGATAAGTCTTCATCAAAAGTGATGGAGCCTCGCCCCGTGACTCCCATGGGTTGATTAACTCCATCAACGAGCAAAGCACCCGGGAGTATTCCACCGATAGTTTTCCCGGAACCAATATTAAGTATAGCTGTAGCTAGAGCTGCATCACTATGGGATAGAGTAATGCCTTTAGCATTTACAAATGTAATAGAATTAAGCTCAGGCAAGACGGACGCCAAAGTAATGGTGCCGGAAGCTCCAGAATTGAAGACGATTCTATCCGCGTCACTGGAGTCAAGAATGGCCTGCCGAAGAGATCCTGCACCTGAATCATTCAGATTGGTGACAAAAATATCGGCAGCATCGGCACTGGAGAGAGGGCAAATAAAAAGAAACACAAACGACACACCAAGCGGAATCAATAGCCTACAGAAAAAATACTCTATCAAGACAGCGGAGATAACTGAACGATGGAACATAAATTTGCCTTATCATAGGTATTTGAATAATTATTCGAATAGTCTGGAGTACATACTCTCAAGCATAAAATACTATTTGATATAGCATTACACTAACGAAAATTGTCAAAACATTTCCACGTGAATCCCAGTGAAATAAGTTGCAACATACTATTTTAATTAAATTATCACAAACACGACGAGACAAACAATTAACAAGTATTACAGGAACCAACATACTTAAAAACAAAACTGGAACCTCTATCAACCTATCTTCAAAGCTCTTTTATTAAAAAAAGGACTGAATAATAACTTCTCGTTCTACTTTGGTTTTATCCTTATCATTTTTATTTATTTCACTCTTAACGGGCTTTACTTCTGTACTTTGAACCCCTACGGATTTATACTTTTTGGAGTTAGGCATGCCTATTCTACAACTTGGTTAAATTGGGTTTAATCAAGCAAAATTAGGGCATAACAATAAAACAAAGTTAAAAAGATGGGCTTACACAAACTTTTGTAATTTTACGGGGAAGAGTATGGGGAAGAATTTATTGAAAAGAAAAAGGGGCTTAGACTATTTGTCTAAACCCCTGAACTTGCGTGGTAGGCCACGAAGGACTTGAACCTTCAACCAACGGATTAAGAGTCCGGTGCTCTACCAATTGAGCTAGTGACCCGCGTGTGAAAAGTGATTTAGAGTGGATAGCGCAAGTTGTCAATAATATTTTTATATTTTTTTCTAAAAAAGGCTAATTAATGAGTTTTAAGACCTATTTCGTGATATTTATCAGCATTTTATTTCTGATGGGCGCTACCTGCCCTAATCAGGCTTACAGCGCTCAAAATCAAAATCCCAATCTGAGCACCAAATGGAAACTCTACAAACTGAGTACTGAAGACCAAGCCAAAACGGGACTGCAGACTAAAATTTTAGCCGCCCTTATTCTTGAAACCAAGAACGGCTGGTACACATATTCGCATAACCCCGGCAAAATGGGGCAGCCGACGAAACTAAAGGTGACACTTCTTCCGCGTAAAGCAGAACTTTCGCCTATTTACCTTGCCGGTAAACTTAAAGACGATCCCTTCAATAAAAGGAGCAAAATAGAAATTTATCCCTCCCCCACCCCAATACTTGTGCCTGTTACGTCAGAGTCAAAATCTTTCACTCTGCAAGCACGGCTTTCTCTTCTTATGTGTTCAAAGACAGCATGCCTGCCATTTAAAACGGATTTAAATTTCTTCGGCATAGGAGTTGTTCCAGAAAAGCTTCCTTCTGCCAACGGAGAACCATGGTGGCCTCTTTTTTTGAAAGCGACTCAGACCGCAAACAAGGGTAATATTTCTCTTAAAGACATATCTGCCGAACCAGAAACACTACTTAAACCAGCCCCTGTTGCGGACAAAATTTCAGAAACTACGAAACTGAAATCCGCTCCTGTGCAAAAGGATGCAGAGGCAGCTTTTTCGTTTGAATCTTTAAAACCGCAATCTTTTACACCCGGCCTCGAAGTGGCAGACCTGACCACAGCCATTCTTTTCGGGATTCTTGCCGGATTTCTGCTGAATTTTATGCCTTGCGTCCTTCCAGTGATCAGCTTGAAACTTTCAGCTCTGCTGGCCGGTTCACAGCATGTCGAGGAAAGAGAACGCAGAAGAAGTTTCAGAGAACACAACCTATATTTTGCTCTCGGGATAATGCTCTACTTCGGTGTGCTCAGTGGTATTTTAGGATTCACTGGACTGGCGTGGGGACAGATTTTTCAAAAACCATCTGTTGTCATAGTACTGACCGGAATCGTATTCGCCCTCAGTTTGAGCCTGTTCGGATTGTACAATCTCCCGATCGTAGACCTTAAGATAAACACGGAAAATTCAGGACCACGCAGGCAGGCTTTATTTACAGGCATACTTGCAACTCTTCTGGCAACCCCATGCAGTGGACCGTTTCTAGGCGGAGTTCTCGGCTGGGCCATGATTCAACCGCATTATGTAATCGGCAGTGTCTTTATGAGTGTTGGAGCCGGGATGGCCCTTCCATATATTGCAATGTCGATATTTCCCGGCCTTGTAAAAAAATTCCCGAAACCGGGAGCATGGACAGTCTGGGTAGAGCGTGCGGCAGGATTCTTCCTCGCGGCAACGTGCATCTATTTAATAAGCATTCTACCGGAAGACATGCTTATACCGACGCTGATTTTCTTATGGTTCACAGGAGTTGCAGCATGGATGTGGGGGCTGTCATCCGGCTGTGATACTAAAACGAGTATGATAGCTTTAAGGGCCGCAGCTCTTACCATATGTATTGCCGCCGGATTCTGGGCCGAAACTCCATCCGTGCCGACTGCTCACTGGATAAGCTTTAAACAGGCTGATTTCGCTTCACGAATCGGAAAAGAACCCATGTTTGTTGAGTTCACTGCGGACTGGTGCCCATCCTGCAAAATCCTTGAACAGACAGTACTGACCTCCAGCAACCTCAATCGCTGGCAGAAAAAATATAACCTGCGTTATATCAAAGTCGATCTGACCGCGCCGGATAAAACAGCGGACGACTTTCTGCGCGCTATGGGCAGCAGATCAATCCCGCTTGCGGCTATTTTCCGAAAAGGGAACAACAGCACTTCGCCAACAGTCATCCGTGATCTTTATACCACCGGACAACTGGAAGAAGCACTAAGCCGGACACTCATCGGCGACTAAGTAATAAGGCCTCGGTTCACGGACTGTTTTATTATTGCACTCTGCCCCTTTACGAGAGGGTCTGTGTCAGTTAAATACCTTGGCTGAACTAACACGCTTATTATTTCATAATGATAAATAATTAAGGATCAACATGCTAAACTTTCAATTCTTCATCCCGACACGACTCATTTTCGGCCCCGGCAAACTTGCTGAACTTGGCACTACTCCAAATCTTCCTAAAGGAGATAAAGCCCTTATAATTATAGGTGAATCCGGGGCGATGATCACCAACGGCTATCTTGATAAAGTTCAAGCTGCCCTCGGCAAACAAAATGTTGCCACGATGGTTTTTGATAATATATCTCCCAATCCGAAATCTGATCAAATTGATGAAGCGGCGAAACTTGCCCGTGAAAAAAATATAGATTTTATCGTCGCACTTGGTGGAGGTTCCACTATCGACGCAGCTAAAGCAATTGCCCTGCTGACCACAAATGTTGGTAAATGCTGGGATTTCATTCAGGCCGGTTCAGGCGGAGGCATTGTTGCTGAAAATCCTTCCGCGCCCCTGATTGCCATCCCGACCACAGCAGGAACAGGCACAGAAGCTGACCCGTGGGCAGTTATCAGCAAAAGCGGCGGTACTGAAAAAATCAGCCTCGGCTCAGATTCAACATTCCCGTACATGTCGATCATTGACCCCGAGTTAATGCTGTCCGTCCCTCCGCGCACGACTGCATACACCGGCATTGATGCGTTTTTCCACGCTGTTGAAACTTTTGTTTCAACCGAGCATCAGCCCATGAGTGATATGCTGGCACTTGAATCAGTACATCTCATCACCAACTATCTGCCTATGGCGATTGAGCAGGGCGACAATATTGAAGCCCGCACTGTAATGGCATGGGCCAGCACAGCAGCCGGAATGTGCGAAACACTTTCACGCTGCATATCTCACCATTCTTTGGAACATGCCTTAAGCGCAATGTACCCCGAACTCCCGCACGGTCTGGGACTTGCTAAACTTTCACTTCCATACTTTAAACGCCTTATCCCCGGCAGCCCTGACCGTTTTGAAGATCTTGCGATGGCAATGGGCTACGACACTTCAAGCTTTGATGAAAATCAGCGCGCGTCAGTTTTTCTGGAAGGATTACGTGTCCTGCTCGATCGCACAGGGCTAGCTCAGGAATCACTGAAAAATTATGGTGCAAAAGAAGAAGATGTTCCACAACTTGTAGAAATAGCTATGGCCACAATGGGCAAACTTTTCGAATTCACCCCGACAGAAATGGATCAGGATGACCTTGAATGTATTGTCTCGGAAGCTATTGCAGGCTAGTCGAATCGATTCTGAACAAATAACCGAATCCCCTTGGCAAAAGGTGTTTATTTCGCATAGGCTTTGAGCAGTTTAACGTAACCGAAAATATAGTGCAGTATGCCCGTCAAAAATAAAAAAATTATTCAGTGCCCTTTTTGCAACAGTAACCGTCTCTATCTCAGACGCGGATTAGTTTCTGACGCATTCATTTCACTACTGACACCAGTAAAATCATTTACCTGTGGTTCGTGCAGCCGAAGTTTCAGAAAATACAACAACTACTTTACCAGCAAACAGGCTCTTGTTCACATTCTGATAATACTTGCTCTCGTCGCTTTTACCCGCCCCAGCCTGATTAATCCCGGAAACTGGTTGATGCAGGAACAAGTTACTCAGCCTGAAAAACCTATTCAGTTGAAACCACAAAGCGCTGAAACTTTGCCCGAAGATCAATTCACAGACAACGGAATTGCAGCTACGGCAAATGCGACAGGGAAATTTAACGCAACTCTGGCCTACAAACCAAAAAAGTTAGATAACGCCACGGTTCTGGATGTATATAATGGTACATCAAACGACACTGTCGAGACAATGCAAGTAGATGTTGACACTTCTGAAGTAAGTTTCAATGCAACAGAACAGAATGCGACTGTACCCAAAATTACAGCCAAAACAGCCTTACAAGGCGGAAGACTTAATTCGATATACTTCAAAAATATCGGAGGGAAAACGCGGATCAACCTTGATATGGGTGGTTCTCCGCTCTCCTACACTTCCTTTTTCCTGCGTACTCCGGACAGACTGGTTGTCGATATTCACGGCAGCTGGGAATATTTCGGACCGACCACTTTGAAACCTGAAAATCCGATTTTTTCCAAATTCAGAATCGGAATTTATGAGAATAAATTACGCATGGTAATGGACCTCAAAGGTGACACTCCGGCTCCGACAATTATGAAGACTGACACGGGTCTAAATATTGATGTAAAATAGCAAATAAAGTTTTATAGATATTAATCAAAACAAATCCCCTGAAACGGACATTGAATGTCCGTTTCAGGGGATTATTCTTTAGATGTAAAAACTTAAATCAGCCGATATAAATCATATCAAAAACATCACCGGTGATGGATTTTGCTCCGTCTTTTGTGACTTCAAAAGTATTTTCCACGCCGACCATGCCCACTCCCGGAATACCTATTTTGGGTTCAAGAGCGAAGACCATCCCTTCTTCGATTGGATTATTAAAACCTTTTGCAATAGGCGGAAATCCATCCACAGTCAGGCCGATTCCATGCCCGATAAACGGAACTTTGCTTTCACCAAGCCCCATAAAACCTTCTGAATATCCACTCTTTTCAGCTTCGTTAACCAGCATTGCGTAGATATCGCTCGGAAGTGTACCGGGTTTTAAATTATCAGCCGCCAGATCCTGCATATCTTTACAGAAAGCTTGTGCATTCATAATACTGCAGGGCACTGATTCTTTTGCACCAGACCAGTAAACCTGTGTTTTATCAGTATGATATCCCTCAAGAACAAACCCAACATCCGCAGCAAGCAAGCTTTCTTTCTGCCATTTTTTACATGCGTTACCCATAAACGGAGATGCCGGATGCTCACCGCGCATTCCCAAAGGACCATTAAACGAACTCGGATATATACCGGAATCACCGGCAGAGACATGACCCAGAAAAATTTCTTCACCGAATGCCTGCATCCGCATGTTTCCTTGATGGCCTAATTCAAAAAAGATATTCCAGATAAAGTGCGAAATCTCACGTTCAGTCATTCCGGCCATTAATATCTCGGGCAGAATATCAACAAGCGCGAGGTTATGAAGTTCTCCGGCCTTGCGCATTCTTTTAAGTTCCCATTCCGACTTCACTGCACGGGAAAGAGCCAGTGCTTTATCACAAGGGACAAATTTAGTATCCGGCATACGGGCAGCAAGCATTTCTCCAAGTTGCCAGGTAAGTCCGGCGGTTTCAGCGCCGATAATAGCCGATAAGGGCTGACATACATTTTTAGCCAGCGGAGCAAGATCTTTAAAAGACTTGAATGAACATATATTTTTTATTGAGCTTTCAAGACGCGCCCTTTCAACAGACTTACGAACGAAAAGAACAGGCTCCCCTTCAACCGGCAGCCACAACGCTCCGTTCACAAACGTTCCTGATAAATAAAAAACCTGCAATCTTGAAAAAGCCAGCAATCCCCCTGCTTCAGGAGCTGTTTCAGCTAAAAATCTTCTTACCTTAGCCCAGCGCATTTCAAGTTCCTCTCTGGGAACGGCTATATTTTGTTCTATGTTGCTCATGTGTTAAAATCTCCTTGCTATTCTTAATTAAATTCCAAATTACTTTGAAAAATATATACTTTTTTAAACTGAATGAGTAATTTAAATAAAATATTAATCTTAATCAAAATACATAAAAAGAGCTCTTTGCAAGTCATAGTGCTTTACTGTAGCATGCACGAGTTTGTGCACCACGAGGAGAAAAGTAATATGTTGTTGCTTGATGAAAAAAAGTTAGCCGCACTTCTGAATGAGGTCAAGGTCATAGCCGTAATCGGTGCTGTCGATAAACCGGGCAGACCCGTTGATATGGTGGGCCGCTATCTGATTGAAGCCGGATTTAAAGTTATTCCTGTTCATCCTAAAAGACAGGATGTATGGGGACTGAAAACCTATAAGTCCATTCTTGATATCCCTGAACATATTGACCTTGTAGATGTTTTCAGAGCACCGGGATTTTGCCCGGACCATGCTGAAGAATGTTTAAAACTGAATACAATTCCAAAAGTTTTCTGGATGCAGCAAGGCATATACAGCCCTGAATCCCGGGAAATTCTAAGCGTAAAAAAAATTACTGTCATTGAAGACCGATGTATAATGGTTGACCATAAAAGACTCGTAGGCAAAAAATTATGATTAAAGCTTTTGAATGTCAAAGATGCGGCCACTGCTGTCAAGGCGAAGGCGGCATCATAATGACCAAAAAAGATAGAAAAAGACTGGCTGAACATCTCGGCTTGCCAGAAGAAGAAATGATTTTAAAATACAGCGAGACTGTAAACGGTAAAATCCGTCTCCAAAGCAGAGAAGACGGATACTGCGTATTTTTCAACGAAGGCTGCGGAGTTCACCCCGGCAGACCTGACGTTTGCAGAGCATGGCCATTTTTCAGAGGAAATCTCGTTGACAAACTGAGCTGGGAAATGGTTCAGGATTACTGTCCGGGTATTAACAACGAAGCCGGACATGAACAATTTGTAATTCAAGGCAAAGAATACATTCGCGCGGAAGGATTGCGTCAGCACGATCCTGAAGTGGGTCCCAACGCACTCATTACCGAAGACGACTAGTTATATGAATTTTCAGGACGCACGGCGAATATTAAAGATAGATTCAGATGCAAAAATTGCAGATGTGAAAAAGGCATTTCGTAAACTGGCCTTTACCATGCACCCTGACCTTAATCCCAGCCCTGATGCTGCCCGTAAATTCAGAGAAGTGAATGAAGCGTACGTTTTTCTTAGAAACGAAATGCGTAACGATTCTGAAAAACCGACCTCAGCCGGAAGAGCCTCGTATACCAAAAGAAAAGCAACATTCACTTCTCGAGCCGATCAGAAAACAGCATCTCAAGGTGCAAAAGCTTACCAGCAACAACAAAAAACCGCACGAACGGATGCCCAGAACAATAACCGTTCAGCTTCTGCCCAGCAAAGCAGATCTTTTTATCAAAAAGAGGAAGATGTCCTCAAAGATATTCTTAATGATCCGTTTGCAAAACAGGTATTCGAAGATATTTACCGCCAGATAAGCAAAGATAAACCTTATACGACTTCCGGCTCGGCTAAAGAGCGTAAAATAAACATGAACTGGGGTGATAAATCCGTATCAGTTGATGTTTCGCGTGGAATTTTCGGAGGAATTAAGTCGTGGGTGAGCGGACAGATGGACGATGAACAGACCGTCTTCTTTCCTGCTTCAACACTTATCCCCGGTCGAAACATTCGCATAACCATCCAGCAAGGTTTCAAAAAAAGTTCAAAAATTCTCGATATTACGCTACCGCGAGATTTTATCATCGGCAGACCGATACGTCTTAAAGGCCAAGGCAGAAAACTCGGCCCGCTGAAAGGTGACCTTTATTTACGAATTCTTGCTAAATAGAATTTTAAAAATATATATTCTATTCATCTTTTTTCTTGTTTTCCTTCGCTTTTTTTACTAGCCCCTAAGATAAGGAAGAACCGTTTTATCCCTTTTAGGATGTTTTCACGCTCAGATATATTGACTGTGACTTTCAAGCGGACCAAAAGATACATAAAAAAATAAGGGAGTTCAACTCATGCTGGCCATTCTTGACTACAAGGCTGGGAATCAAACCAGTGTTCAGCGCGCTCTGAACAAATTAGACATTCCAAACGTAATCACATCTGATCCGGACGTGCTATCCAAAGCAACCGGCATAATTTTTCCAGGCGTCGGAGCTGCGGGTCAGGCTATGGACGAGCTTATAGCCGGCGGTCTTGACGCACTATTAAAAGACTTAGTTTCGCAGAAAAAGCCTCTGCTCGGCATTTGCGTAGGTTGTCAGATTCTACTGGACTACAGCGAAGAAAATGACACCAAAGCTCTTTCAGTTATCCCCGGAGAATGCAGACTCTTCAATCCTTCATGGGTAGATTATGAAGGAGTTCCTATCCGCGTGCCTCATATGGGCTGGAACCAGATTGAGCTGAAACAGGACTGTATTCTTTTTAAAGATATTGATCCTGAAGCATACTTTTATTTTGTCCACAGCTATTATCCAGCTCCCGAAGAAAAATTTATTATCGGCGAAACAATTTATGGCCGCCCTTTCTGCTCCCTTCACGGACGCGAAGGACTCTGGGCCGTTCAATTCCATCCGGAAAAAAGCGGTAACCCCGGCCTGAAAATGCTTTCCAATTTCTACGAATACTGCAAGGAGGCTTCCGATGCTTAGCAAACGAGTCATACCCTGTCTGGACGTGCGCAACGGAATCCTTACTAAGGGTGTTAAATTTAAAGACAACGTTGATATCGGTGACCCCGTTGCAACAGCAAAGATGTATTACGAACAAGGTGCTGATGAAATCGTATTTTACGACATCACAGCTTCGTCTGAAGGACGCGGAATTTTTCTGGATGTTGTAGAACGTGTTGCTTCTGAAATATTCATTCCCTTCTCTGTCGGCGGAGGAATAAACTCTGTCGAAGATATGCGCGCAGTACTTATGGCTGGTGCAGAAAAAGTATCCGTGAACTCCGGCGCTGTTAAAAATCCCGACATTATCAGTCAGGGCGCGGCAGCTTTCGGATCACAGTGCATTGTTTTAGGAATGGACGTTAAAAGAGTACCTAAATCTGAACAAATCCCTTCGGGTTTTGAAATAGTCATCAACGGCGGACGCAAGTTCATGGGCATCGATGCTCTCGACTGGGCCAAAACCTGTGAAGCTCTCGGAGCCGGTGAAATCTGCCTCAACTCAATTGACGCAGACGGAACAAAAGACGGATACGACCTTGAACTGACCAAACTGATAGCTGAAAGCGTAACCGTTCCTGTCATCGCATCAGGCGGAGCAGGACACCCTCAGCACATGGTTGATGCCGTTACTGAAGGCCGCGCAACCGCAGCTCTTATAGCTTCCATCGTTCATTACGGTGAGTATACTATTCCTCAGCTGAAAGAGCACATGGCTTCAAAAGGGGTTAAAACCCGCTCCACTTGGTAGCAGATTTATAGCTGATATTTGTTAATTAGAAAGGCCCTCAAAATTTATTTTGAGGGCCTTTCTTTATTTTTGTAAAACCATTTCCTTTACCATTTTCAAATATGGTTCAATTCCGCATGAAATTTTTTCAGGCCATTCAAATGGAGTCTCATCACGCTCTTCTAATGCCGTCACAATCATCTCTTTAATCTTCATAAAATCTGACGGATCATCAAAAACTCTATCGGATGGCAGAAAATAACTGCTTCCATTATCGCGGGAACTTAATACAGGTAAGCCGCAAGCCAGAGCTTCAAGCACTGAATTTGAACACGCATCATAGTATGAAGGAAGAACAAAAATATCTGATCTTCCGTAAAAATCAGGCATATCTGTGACCTTACCTAAGAACCGGACACGCTTTGCTACACCGAGTTTTTCTGCCAGCGCCTGATATTTTGCAGGGTTACGGCCCCCCGCTACGTGCAGATAATAATTATCCGGTAATTCTGCCAAGACCTTAATCAGACTTGAAACACCTTTTAAGGCAAAATTCGTAGTGGCGGTTGATATTACGACATCATTATCAGTCAAATAAAATTCAGCGCGACTCTTAATTCTATCATCTTCGGTTGGTTTAAAGAAAAGAGATAAGTCCGGCTTGTTGTAAACCACGTCTATTTCGCGTTCACTCATGGCAGGATGCGATTCAATCATCCATTCCTTAACACGGTGTGAAACACAGACCATGCGGCAACCTGAACGAACCTGACGCTTCTCAATATATTTAATAAGTATATTTACGAGTGCGGTACGCCTGCGAAACATCTTAAATAAACGAGCGAATCCCGCAGGCCATGCCCGACGTGAAAGTTTCCAGAATGATTCAAGAGGACCGCCACCAACGCGCAATATATCCTGATTGAGAGATTTGCCGAGACTTATACAAAGATCATAGTCTCCATCTTTACGCACCTTTTCGGCAGCAAGGATAAACCACAACAACTTTCCGGCGCGGCACAAACCATATCGCCCTACACCAATAACAGTTACATCCTGCGGAGGTTTTTCCTCAGCCCGGGAACAGATAAAATCGACACTGTACCCTTGCTCAGCCAACCCCTTACTGAGATTATATCCAAAGCGCTCTACTCCCCCGTATCGACTGAAACGCGGTAGCATTATTGCAATTTTAATCATATTTTTAATCTATAACCTTAAGGAATATAACAAGTAAACATAAAAACGTTAATATCATGTTCAATCAGCAATAAAACTGTACCCTTGCGGGCTGTCGTTTTAATTGATACCTGCCAACTGAAGCGATACGTACAAACTACCGCGCGAAGATGTTAGTCGGAAACAGCTCATTTGCCAAGATAAACGGTCAATCAGGAGAAATACGTGTTTTTCGCAACACAGCCTTTAGATATGAAATTATTTATTTTTGCCAACCAGATTTTCAGAAAAAGCTGGCTGGATCAAATAATGCCGCTGATTTCATCCGCAGCTCTTTTATGGGTGATTATTCTCGCTGCTACAGCATACGGCATTTATAAAAAAGGGCCGAAAATTCTAATTGTAATGCTTGTCATCATTGCCTCTATGGGAATCGCCGATTTCTCCACAGGACTGATAAAAAAAACCATCGGCAGAGTTCGCCCTGTAAATTCACTCCCTCTCACTTATTTTAGAGAAGACGGACAGTGGCAACGCAGACCGCTTGATTTTAAACCGCTCAAAGAAAAAGGCAACTCCTACCCTTCAGCACATGCCGCCAATTCTATGGCCTTTGCGCTGATGTGTATGTTCTTTTTCCGTAAGCTGAGACCTTGGATGATCTTGCTGCCGCTTGCAGTGGGCTATTCACGTTTATATCTGGGAAAACACTTCCCGACCGATGTGTTAGCCGGGTGGATTGTCGGAATATGTGTCGCAATTTCAGTCTGGCTGATCTGGAGTAATTTTATCAAAAATAAAATTCCCGACAAATTAAGAATCTAATTTAAAATTAAAATAAATAATTATAAAAAAATAAACCCCGTCAGATAAAATCGACGGGGTTTATTTTTATTCAACCATAGCTTCGGCCTGATTACGATATTTTTTATAAAGTTTAAAACCTAATAAAGTTGAAACAATAAACAAAATTACCGCCATAGCCATTTGAGTGGTAGAAGAAACATTCACTCCGCTACCAAAAAGTGCGAAAACTATATTCTGCGGCAGATAACCAATTGTGGAACCGAGAATAAAAGGAATCGCGGGAATCCCGGTTACTCCGGCAAGGAGGTTTGTAATAACATTGCTCCCCAACGGGAAAAAGCGAATTGTCAGAGCCATATTAAACGGACTGCGACTTAAGAAATTATCCACTTTTTGAATGCGGGCTCCAAATTTATTTTGAATAAATGAACGGGCCACAAGCCGTGCATAAATAAATGCACAAGCGCACCCAAGCCCTGTTCCGATAGTCCCGAGCAAGGCTCCAAACGCAAATCCGTAAGCGTATCCACCCATGAAACAAATTAACTGACGCGGAAACCCGATAGCAGAAAAGAATGCAGCTATACCGACATATAAAATTACGCCAGTCATTCCGCGCGAGCTGACATGCTCATCTATCCACTTAGTATCCAACGCTTCAGAAAGCCCTGCATATCTGACTAAATAAACAGCTAAAGCAAGCACACCGAGCATTGCAAGCCCTTTAATCAGGGCTTTGGCTTTTACTTTTGAATCACTTCGAGGAGATGTCATAAATTATCTTTTTCGCCGCTGCGTTCTTTAACAGAATAAGAAAAATGGCGGCTTTGCAACCAACGCACACCTAAAAGATCATAACCTCCGGCCATGGCACGATCCAAAGTTCCATACTTGGATTCACCTTGATGACGCGGACGATGATTCACTTTAATTTCAGAAACACTCGCGCCCCGCATCTTCATAAGTGTAGGCAGAAAACGGTGCATTCCGTTAAAACGGGGAATTGAACGAACCATTTCGGTACGCATAATTTTTAAGGAACATCCGGTATCTTTGACCGATTCCTTGGTCAGTTTATTTCTTATAGCGTTAGCAATTTTAGAGCCGACTCTTTTAATCCACACATCCTTACGCTTCATGCGCCAACCGATAACCATGTCATATCCTTCGTTATAAAGGGCTAACATGGCCGGAAGATCTGCGGGATCATTTTGAAGGTCAGCGTCCATAGTGGCGACGCGCGGTGCAAGAGCTTCATCAAAACCTGCACAAAATGCAGCTGACTGCCCTCTGTTTTCTTCAAATGAAATATATCTGGCAGCTTGATAGGTCTTGGAAATTTCATTCAAAACAGAGAGACTTGCGTCTTTACTGCCGTCATCCACAAACACAACTTCATATGGAATATTAAGCGGCTCTAGGGCCGAATCAATTTCCTGCATTAGTTTTCGTAAGTTATCCTGTTCGTTATAAACGGGGATTACGAGGGATAGGTCATAGTTTTTTGTCATATCGAGAGATGAGATAAGAAAAATTAATAATTTTGTAAATAGCTGTTGACAATGAAAGGGTCCAACTGTAGACATGCTCTCAGTGACGCGGGGTGGAGCAGTTTGGTAGCTCGTCGGGCTCATAACCCGAAGGTCGTAGGTTCAAATCCTGCCCCCGCAACCACATAGATTATTTAAATAACCCATTTTTTTTAAATGGGTTATTTTTTTGCCTAATAAAAAAAGACCTGACTCTGACAGACAAATCATTATACTTCTTTCTGATAAAAACGACACACCACAAAATTTGAACTCATCATAAATGTGAGATAAGCACCACCTTGCCCCAGCCGATCAATTTTTTTTCGAAAAAGGGAGATAAGAATGAACGGCTTTATTAAGGGAGTCCGAGCGAATATACCTCTTACACCCAGCGTTATTGCATACAGCTGTGTACTCGGCGTTCTAGCTGCACAAAAATCCATTGCCTGGACCTATATAATGGCACTTAATGTTTTCATGTTTGCTGGATCTGCCCAATTCGTAATGGTGGACATGTGGGCGGACCCGCTCCCCCTAACGGAAATGGCTATCGCAGCAACAATTGTAAACATGCGCTACATACTCATTGCAGCCTCGCTTAAAGATTTATTTGCCGGACAAGGATTGCTGCGCCGGATGAGCATCATGCATTTTGTGGCCGACGAAAACTGGGCTATGACCATGGTTGCAGCGCGCAAAGGCCAAGCTGACATTTTCCACCTCCTCGGAGGCGGAATGTTTCTGATGCTGGTCTGGAGCTGCGGAACCATGGCGGGCATGTCTCTGGGAGGAATTATACCCGACCCGCAAGTACTTGCTCTGGATTTCGCATTCACAGCAGTATTCACCGCTCTGGCTGTTTCCCTCTGGCAAGGTAGACAGGATGTACTCCCATGGATAGTTGCCATAACAGCCTCAGTTCTCACCGAACACTTCGTGCCCGGCAAATGGTACATACTGGTGGGCGGCATATCAGGAGCAGCATGTGCTGCTTTCACAGCTCCACAAAGGGAGAAAGCTTGATCTCTTTAACCTCTGAAAATGCTTTTCTCGCAATAGGACTCGCCTCGCTGGCAACATATTTAATGCGCGCCGGAGGATTGCTTCTTGCCGGGTATCTACCCACCGGAGGACGCACAGGAAGAGCCTTAACCGCCCTCCCCGGAACTATACTCATATCTCTTGCTGCTCCCGGTTTTTTTTCAGAAGGAATTGTAGGGTTTACGGGCGGTTTGATAACCATTGCAGTCGCATTCAAAACCAAAAATGTTTTTATTGCGATGCTGGCAGGTGTACTTGTTGTCGCCATAGGCAGACATATGTTATAAGAAATCATTTAAGACCGTCATTCTTTTAGTTGACACCTTATACCTGAGCATGTAGTTCCCTTTTCACAGTGACGCGGGGTGGAGCAGTTTGGTAGCTCGTCGGGCTCATAACCCGAAGGTCGTAGGTTCAAATCCTGCCCCCGCAACCACATATATTCTGAGATGAACCTGATCTTATGACGGGTTCTTTTTTTTCAGGGTTAAGTCCACTTCTAACATGGACGTTATTATTTAAGGACCTGATAATATTTGAAATAATTTGCAAATGTCAAAATTTCAGTTGACAGCAAATACCAGAATGTGTAGAAGCATTCTCAGTGACGCGGGGTGGAGCAGTTTGGTAGCTCGTCGGGCTCATAACCCGAAGGTCGTAGGTTCAAATCCTGCCCCCGCAACCATATAGTTTAATAGAAAAGGCTTAATCGTAAGATTAAGCCTTTTCTTGTTTAAGTAACCAACCATTATCTCTATCTACAAAACAAACATACAACTTCTTGCTAACTTTACAGTGTTTTATAAGCATCAGTAATTTAAGGTTTTTTACTTAAACATGATCTGCTGTCTTTAATGCATAATTCTGATATCTTTCTTCTCCAGTATGCATTGTATAATAACTCATTTATACTCCTCTAACTTAACTGCTGGGAGAAGCTCTAGGTAACGCCGCTTATCTTATATGCAAAGTTTGTTTCAGTTACACTTGCGATTTGAATTCAAGATAGTTAGAATGATTAAAGAAAAGATGAACGTATGAATAACAAAAAAAATAGGTATTATTATGAGCATTATAAAAAAATTACATAAAATGGTCCCGACTAGTGGCAAAGTGTTGGCCTTCTTTATTCCCTTGGTCCTGTGGGGACTTTGGTGGGCATATTCTGGAATGGGATATATGTTCTCCACTACTGAGTGGCCTGAAATATCCTCCCCTGTCCGTACGGAGATCGTAGAGGTTAAGGCTCATCCTGCCTTCAACAACCCGGATGCCTCTGATTCGAGCAAAGAAGAGCTTGAGAATTTGAAAGGCCGGGTTCTTGTTCTAGCAATTGTTTCCCGATTGGAAGCCGAACTGGCTGATGGGTGGACCCCCCAGTATTTGTTTGTGAATCCCAAATCTCATTTCGATAATGCGGTCAATCGTAAGCTTGGAGTTCTCACAGCTACAACTCTTTTGCAGAAATTTTTCTCCACCACCATGGCAAAGTACGGTTCCATGGACCCTGAAAATCCATGGATGCAAGAAGCTCGTGAGCGTGACTTCACCTACGGTCCCCGGACGTGGGGATTCTTCGAGAGGTCTTCCTCTTCCGCATATGATGACGGTGTGGCTAACGTCCACAAATACGCCGATAAGCTGATTGGTATGAAAGTGGCCGGCAAGCAAAAGAAAGATACCCGTGCTATCGTCAACATCAAGGCCAGCGAGATTTATGAAATGTTGACCTTCATCCTTTCCAAAAACTTTATTGATGTTCCACTGGGCTGGCTCTCTGCACCTGGAGATTCTCTGACGGGGTCTGAACTGGATGACCGTGTGTACTTCGCGCAAGGCATGACGTTGGTTCTTCGTGATGTAATCACCGTGCTGCAAGAACTGTATCCTGAAAAGATTACCAATGTGGACAAGGGCGGAACTCAGAACCTTGAGGAAGCTATGGCAGCCATGAACAAGATCTGCACATTCAACCCTGCGGTTGTCTTGCGCGGCAAAGAAGATTCTATGTTCGCTGACCACCGGGGCAAGATGGCTCGCTATATGTTCACAGTCAGAGAGCGACTGCTCGACGTGTCGGAAACTATTAGAAGATAAAGAATCCAAGAATTCAAAGAACACCACTAAAAAAAAAGGGTTTACATCAAGTACGATGTAAACCCTTTTTTATTATGTATTACTTCTTCGTCTTCTTAACCGTCGCAATTTTTGATCTTACAGGAATATTACTAGAATGCAGTCCCGGTTTCTGACCGTGCAAATCAAAATCAAGTTTCACACCCGGCCTGAAAATAAGAGTATGAGTTGAACCTCCAAAATGGAACATACCCAGCTCATCACCCTTTTTCACATGCTGCCCTTCATAGACAGTAACTTCATTAGATGAGACCTCTGCCATGCCGACAAACATTACTCCCATCAAGCCGATATCCGGATTGTCAGCTTCTATCAGGAGCAAAGCTCTGGCAGCAACCTGCGTAATATATCCTTGAGATTCATTAGGACCGGAAGGATCAAAACCCAGACTCTGAGCTTCTGCGTAATATGAACCGTCTATATTCTGAACTTTCACGATTTTACCACTCACAGGGCTATGCCAGCGGTGGTAGCTGAGAGCACTCAAAAAAGCCTGATAGACTGTTCCTCCGGCAAACTGCTTGGCAAGTTCCTCATCCCCCATCATATGTGTAAGGGAATAAGGCTGCGCTTTAATCCAGAAATTATCGCGCAACTTCACATTTTCAACAAGTCTATACGGTGCGGATTCACAGGAATTACTTATGACATTATCATCGTCAGGGTCTGCCACTGGACGGCGGCCTTCACGAAAAACACGTGTAAAAAAATCATCCCATGAAGTAAAACCGTAATACGGTTTCTTCGGATCGCAAATAAAGTCCTTTACAAAAGTCGGCATAGCTTTTTTTGCATCACGTCCGAACCAGCCATTTTTAGAATCAGCACTCAAAACGTAACGTGAATCCGGTGAACCAAGAAATACAGCCCACTGAGTCAAAATTTTCTTAAGCTGCCGGTTGACCTTATCATTCAAAAAAGCAGCAGTCCCGGCAGAAGTTCCCATAGGCCAGTCTAAAATAGCATTGATCGGGAATCCAACCAGCCCTGTTTTGTTAAATTCAGGAGCACGCGTCATAATGGCGTTTATAAGTTGCAGCATATGGTTATAATCTCTGACCTGCGGTTTGCCGGTAGGATCTTTGTCATAAGGCGGCTTAAGGGGAACCTGCTTGAACATTTCAGTAAAGAGCATGAAAAGTTCCGGGTCGCTCTCAATCAAATCTTTAAATTCCTGAATAACAGGAAGCAAAGCAACTTTGCCCGAACCATCCGTCTGACTGATAATATCAGCCCGCCAGTCATTCAATATTTGCTGATCAGAAGGCAGCCACTTGCCCACCCGGTAAGGAGCTGTCTTTTTCGACACATCAGCAAAAGAAGGCTGCGCCGAAAAAATAAACAAAGTTGCTAGAAAAACTGCAAAAATGCCGATTTTAAACAAAAGTTTTTTCATATGAACTCCTTTTTGTTAGTCATCACTAATGTTCATGACGGAGCATCCGCACTATGAATATTCTTTTTGTTTTAGCTCATTTTACGGAATGTGGAAATGAATTATCTTATAATTGTTTATTGTCCCTACACACTCATCGCTTTTGCACCGAGACTAAACGCTATCGCCCACATAGTCACACCTACAACACTATCCAGTATGCGCCAAGTCACAGGCTTTTTAAATAGAGGAGCTAATGCGCGGCCTCCAAATCCAAGGGTGTAAAACCAGATAAATGATGCTGTCACTGCTCCAAAACCGAAGAAATATCGAGCTTCGCCTGAATACTGGCCGCTGATGGAACCAAGCATGACGACCGTATCCAAGTATACATGCGGGTTGAGTAAGGTTATCGCAAGAGTCAGCATAATAATTGGGCGGACTCCCGAGACAGTCTCCTCCTCACTTTCAAGTTTGCCGCCCTTTATTGCTGACCGGAAAGATCCAAAGCCGTACCACACAAGAAATGCAGCCCCGCCCCACGCGGCCGGTTTAAGCAGCATAGGATGAGAAGCGACAATATCCCCTGTTCCAAGCACACCAAGTGTAATCAACACCGCGTCGCACAGCGCACACACCAAACAAACTTTGAGATGATGATTCTTTTTGATGCTCTGAGTCAGTACAAAGGCATTCTGAGCACCAATAGCAACAATCAGCCCTGCCCCGGTCCCGAATCCCTGCATATATGGTAGAATCATAGACATTTATTATCTCCGTTGTTTAAGTTGAAGCGATCTTAAACATTCAATCTGAATTAGTAAAATTAAATATTTTCATTTGTTATTAATTTTGCTTATATTGATGACATGCTCGATTATAAATTTCTGGAAGCTCTCACTGCGGTAATAGAGGAAGGCGGATTCGATAAAGCATCCGCCAAGCTGAACCTTACTCAATCGGCGGTATCTCAGCGCATAAGAAACCTTGAAGAACAATCAGGCCAAGTGCTGATAGTTCGCTCAGTTCCACCGGAACCCACGGAAGCAGGACGCAAACTGATAAAACATTTGCGGCAAGTACGGCTTATGGAACATGAATTGGCGGATGAAACAGGACTTAATCATCCCGATGATTTTATTATAATACCGCTTGGTGTGAATGCGGACAGTCTGGCAACATGGCTATTTGACGCGCTGGATGATTTTTTACATGAAAATCGGGTGCTTCTTGATATCTATATTGACGACGAAAACCAGACTCATGAATTACTTAAACGAGGGGAAGTAGTCGGATGTATCGGTACCGGTTCTAAGACACTGAAAAGCTGTAAGAAAGAATACCTCGCAACCTTAGAATATTTATGCGTTTGCACTCCTTCATTCCGGGACAAGTGGTTTAAGGACGGATTTACTTTGAAGAATGCTTCCAAAGCTCCGGCTGCCATATTCAATCGCAAAGATGAGGCACATGGCCGGCTACTGAATATCGTTTTCCCTAAAACAACCGTCACCCATCCCATTTTTTATGTACCCTCATCAGAACCGTTTGTGGAAGCCATCCGCCGCGAATTTGCATACGGCATGGTTGCCGAGGCTCAGGTTTACGACGACCTAAAATCCGGAAAGCTTATAGATCTGCTTCCCGACGTACGTGTATTAGTTCCAATGTATTGGCAGTCCTGGAGTGTGGATACTCCTTTGCTGAATGGGCTTAGCAAGGCGCTTGTTGACCACTTCAAGAGTACATCTTAATTTTATTATTATCTTTTTTTTGACACTTTTTTTAAATTCGTATACACATCTTCTTAGTTCGAACATACAGATTCCTTCTTTCGAACAAACTCAGTCATTTTAATAAGATTTTATATTTCTAAAAGGGCATCCCCTTAAATGAACATGAAGAGACGGGTTCTACCTCCCTCTGCAATGCCCATAAACATTGCAGAAGATCTGTTTTCTTCCTCCCTGTAAAAGAGAATACGGAGGCGCACACGCTGTCAGCGCCTCCGATTTCTCTTTGCCCAGCCTTCTGATCCCACGCGAATCTAATTTAAAAAATAAAAATAATTCAACTTGTAATACCACCCTATTTTAAATAGTATCTTGACCTGTTGAATATCCGGTGAAAGCAAAAAAATCACACTTGCTTTATCTCTCCATCATTAATGAATATTTACTCATCACATAAAAAGTACAAACTAACAGCTAGTTAGTAGAAGGATTTTATCATGGCAAAAGATTATCAGCCAAGAATGCACTCTGCGGAACATATGCTGAATTCAGCAATGGATCGCAAATTCAACTGCGGTCGTTGTTTCAGCGCACATATTAATAAAAAAAAATCTAAATGTGATTATAAATACAAACGCGGCATGACTGACGAAGAAGCCAGAGAAATTGAAATGACTGTTAATGCAGCAATTTCTGCTAAACTTCCTGTCACCGACGACCTGATCACCCTTGAAGAAGCTGAAGAAAAATATAATCTGGAAAGACTCCCTGACGGAGTGGACAGCGTAAGAGTCATTAAAATCGGAGACTTTGACACCTGCCCTTGTATTGGTGAACATGTTGATAACACCAGCGAAATTGGCGAATTCAAGATGGTTTCACACAGTTTTGACGATGGCGTTTTACGCATCAGATACAAATTAGGCGAAGCATAATAAATTGCAGGCTTAAAAATTGTTTACAGGATAAAATTCTGTTGATAGTTTTTAAGCCTGCTGTTTAATTATATCATTCCGTGCAACTGGCGATCTTAAGTGGAATAAACCACGAGGAAACACGGAATCTGCTTTCTGCCGCTCGCCTGGGCCACGTCACACGACGTGCATCCTTTCCCCTTAACAAGGGAACAAACAAAGGAGTTGCCCATGAATTATTACCGTGACCTTCTCAAAAATTCCGACCCCGACATTTTTTCCGCCCTCGAGGGTGAAGAACGCAGACAACGAGTCGGCATCGAACTTATTCCTTCCGAAAACTATACTTATCCCGAAGTTCTTTGTGCATTAGGTAGTGTTTTTACCAACAAATATTCTGAGGGTTATCCAAGTAAACGCTACTACGGCGGTCAAGAATTTACCGATAAAATCGAGAATATTGCCCGCGAAAGAGCCAAAGAAGTTTTCAGATGTGAACACGCCAATGTACAGCCGCTCTCCGGTTCGCCCATGAATCAGGCTGTATACCTCGGCCTTCTCGAACCCGGCGATACCATTCTGGCAATGGACCTTTCCCACGGTGGGCACCTGACTCACGGTGCGCCTGTTTCCTTTATGGGTAAATTGTTCAATTTTATCCGCTATAAAACCGATCCTGTCGATGGAAGCATTGATTTCGAAGAACTCCGCAAGACAGCTCTAAAGCATAAACCTAAAATGATTTTATGCGGTTATACTTCATATCCACGAGATCTTGATTATGCTTCATTCAAAAAAATCGCGGATGAAGTCGGTGCCATAACGATGACCGACGCCTCACATTATGGAGGACTGGTTGCAGCTGATGTCATGCTGAACCCTTTTGATTTCGGCTTCGACATAGTTACAACCACTTCCCACAAGTCGCTCAGGGGGCCGCGCGGCGGAATCATTTTGTGTAAAAAAGAGTTTGCGTCGAAAATCGATAAAGCAGTTTTCCCCGGTTTACAAGGTGGCCCGCATATGAACACTATTGCCGGAATAGCTATCACTTTGAAAAAAGCAGCAGAACTTGATTTTCATAAATATGGATTGCAAATCCTTAATAATGCAAAAACACTTGCAACAGAACTCACAAAATCCGGAGTAAGCCTTGTCACGGGTGGCACTGATAACCACATGATGGTTATTGATACGGAAAAAAGCTTTGGTATAAACGGTAAAGTAGCAGAAGAACTTCTTGATTCGGTGTCTATCACAACCAATAAACAAATTATCCCAGACGACCCAAATCCTCCGCTGAAACCGAGTGGGATCAGAATCGGAACCCCCGCCGCCACAACTCGCGGTATGAAAGAAAAGGATATGGTTCAACTTGCAGGCTGGATGATAAAGACTCTGAAAAATCCAGATAAATTAGAACTGGCGAGACATACTAAACACGAGATTGAATCTTTCTGCTCAAATTTTCCGGTTCCTGGAATTTAAAATTTATTAAAACACAAAAGAATATCCGTAAGTCTCTTACCTTGAGAGTTACGGATATTCATAAAAATCCTACAAAATTAACTTATATTAAAAAAAGATATCAATCGTTTTGTGTCCTAACTTCATCTTAAAATCTGTTTGTGCAACCTTTTGTTTGATATCCTCATAATCTCCGTGTGGATAATTATTAAACCATAAATGCATCCGGGCACCGGGCTTTGCATAATATTTTTTGATATCGTTTAAAAAGAAATTCCAATCTTCTGACGACCAATTGTATGTTCCAGCATTATGAAAACAAATTGCATAACAAACGATTAAATCAAATTTCTTTGTTTCATAAGGAATATGAGTTTGAGGCTCAATTCTATATATCCATCGGGGAATATTAAATTCCTTAATCAAAATATTAAAAATACCAACAGAATCAAGGTCTAATCCCTGCGGATTATGCCCGAAAGATTTAGCTAAATAAGAAAAAAAACCCGCCCCGGAGCCTATATCTAATATCTCTAATTTTTCTCCCTTATGCAGACCCAATGAATAAATTCGTCGTAAATTTATTTTGAAATATCTATTGAAGTCTTTATACTTTTCATAATCACCAGAATAACTACTAACGGTTTCTGCAATTCTTTTAATTTCCGGAGTTTTGCACAACTCTACAGATTTTTCCCCAGCAATATATCTATAATATAAACTAGTAGGCTTTTTTAAATAACTTAAATAATTTCCAAACCGTTCGTACAAACGTTTCTTGCAATGATCTCTATCTGTAATATATTTCATCCAGTCAGACATTTATTTTCCCCCATAAAAAAAATATTTTATAATAACGAAGGGCACTTCAATAGCCTACTATATAATAAATACACAACACAAAAGTTGGCTAACAGAATCTTAAAATTATTATTTTTTAATAACCTACTAATAATATATCCTCAATATTTTAAATAAAATATCATTTTTATAAATCAAAATTAATCCATATCCGCCACAAAATCGTTTAATATTTACTTAACAAATCAAGCCTTCCTATGTAGACCTTTTCAGAAGTGACAATCATAAACTCGAATCTTAAAAACAAAAAAGACTTATGACCTTATATGAAATAATAATCATATCCATAGCTCTTGCCATGGATGCCTTTACCATAGCGGTTGCATGCGGTCTCTGCATGCCTGAAGTTACAAAACGCCATACTTTCAGACTCGCGTTTCATTTTGGCCTTTTTCAAGCCCTCATGCCGGTGATAGGCTGGGCTGCAGGTCTTACTGTAAAAGCCATGGTGGAGACATACGCTCCCTGGATTTCATTTGTTCTGCTCTCATTTGTGGGCGGGAAAATGATTTATGACTCGTTTCAGCAGGACGAATCGTGCGACACAAAAAAAGACCCGACGAAAGGATTTTCACTTATTTTCCTGTCAATTGCTACAAGCCTTGATGCTCTTGCTGTCGGGTTGTCCTTTTCGATTATGAACTATCCCATTGCCATGCCATCTGTTTTAATTGGTATTACAGCCTTTGTATTAACAGCAATAGGGATGCAAATTGGCAAAAAATTCTCCAAAGCTTCGCGCTACAGTCATATCGCAGAACTGGTTGGCGGCATTATTCTGATCCTCATCGGGCTTAAGCTTTTGCTTCAATAAAAAAAATTAAGCATAAATAATCACGAAATCCTCATTTCTAGTTTTGACAGTAAACAATCCAAGGTATACTCTGATTTGAATAGTGTCGTTTATTATTTAACAAACATCAAAATCCGGTTTGCAAACGTAAGCCAAGGACGGATATTTTTACCAAATGCCCTTATTGCAGCCCCCACCCTATAAACCTAAATTTCCTCTCCAGTCCGGCCATCTTCAAACAATTTTCCCGAGACTTTTCCGAAAAGTTAATCTCCCTCCTGTTATAAGAAGAAGAATCAACACTCCTGACGGAGATTTTCTGGACATCGACTGGCATCTGGCCGGCAGCACAAGACTGGCTGTAATTGCGCACGGGCTTGAAGGCAATTCAAGACGACACTATGTGCTTGGAATGGCACGAGCCATGGTTCTTTCCGGATGGGATTGCATCACCTACAATTTTCGAGGATGCAGCAAAGAAATGAACAGAAGGCCGCAAATGTACCACAGCGGCGACACCCAAGACATCAACACAGTTCTGCAATACGGATTAAACCACGGCATCTATGATGACGCGGCTCTTATCGGATTCAGTATGGGTGGAAATCAGGTTCTAAAGTACTTAGGTGAAAATCCCGAACAAGTTCCTGAAAATGTTACACGGGCAATAGGAATATCCGTTCCATGCGATCTTACTTCAGCAGCACAACAACTTTGTAAAAAATCAAACTTCATTTACAGCCAGTATTTTTTACGATCGCTCAAAAAAAAGGTCATCACCAAAAACAGACTATTTCCGACTCTCTTTCCGCTTGAAGCACTGTCATCCGTTAAAAATCTTATAGATTTCGACAACAAATATACCGCACCGCTTAATGACTTTAAAGACGCTTCCGATTACTACAGCAAAGCATCATGCAAACAGTTTTTACATCGGATTAAAATCCCTACGCTTATTATAAACGCGCAAGATGATCCTTTTTTAGCGCCTGAATGCTACCCCATTGAAGAAGCTCAGAACAACAGTTACCTTTCCCTTCAAATACCCCAATATGGCGGGCATGTCGGTTTCACAGACTTACCGCAAGAAAAACAGCTCTGGTCGGAAAGCCGAGCTGTAAGGTTTTTAAACACATAAAAAAATAAGGCCCGACAGATATTTCTGCCGGGCCTTATTTTTACGATTAAATTTTATAATTAAAATAGACATGACAACTCTTTTTTAAGCCGCATAAAAGAACATCCTAAATATAGAGGCGTAGTACTTTTAGCGTCTTTTCCGATATTATCAGCAACCAAACTCATATCTACCAGCCCTAATTTGCCAAGACTTTCTTTAAGCGTATCCGCATGGATAATTATTGACTCGAAATCGCCATTATCAATTGATTCATCCAGTTTATCCAGTTGCAAACGCAAAGAATCAGCTACTTCTTTTATAAATTCATCCAATTTATCAGGATGTAAATTCAATTCTTTTGACAGAAACTCTCGAGCAATTGACAATTGTTTGTAACTCACAAAAACCTCCGCCCAAATGGCCTGTAAATAATAAAAAAGGGCCGAGCCTTTTACGGTCCCGGCCTTGATTTTTTTTGTAGAAGCTGATTAAATAATGCTTTCAGCAAAAACGTATTAGTCGCCACGCCTTAATTCTTCAACCAGATCAAGCAATTCTCGAACTTCTTCCGACAAATTACGGGTTCCATCAGATGCCTTTTGACTGTTTCTGGAATTTTCTTCAGTCATGGAATCAATTTCTCCGACGCTACGATTAATCTCTTCAGAAGTTGCAGACTGCTCCTCCGCGGCTGTTGCAATAGAGCGAACCTGATCCGCTGAATTCCTAGCCAATTCAACAATTTCAGTAAGCATATTTCCTGAAGTGCGAGAAAGGTCAGTGGCCTTTTCAACAGCACTGACTGTTGCATCCATGCCCTTAACATTTTCGCGCGCCAACTGCTGAATAGAATTGATGCTGCTTTCAACTTCTTCTGTTGCACCAATTGTCTTTTCTGCAAGCTTACGTACTTCATCGGCGACAACTGCGAATCCCCTTCCGGCATCTCCGGCCCTTGCTGCTTCGATAGCAGCATTCAGAGCAAGAAGGTTTGTCTGATCGGCAATATCATTAATGACACCAAGTACATTTCCGATTTCAACAGACTGCCTGCCGAGTTGTTCCATTGTTTCCTTGAGATTAGCTGTTCTATCCTGAATGTCCGTCATAGCAACAATAGTATCTTGAACCATTTCAGCGCCTTCACCGGCCTTTTCCATAGACATCTCAGAGCTTTCACTTGTTTCGGAAGCATTTCGGGCAACTTCAAGAACAGTAACATTCATTTCTTCCATTGCTGTTGCAGTCTCGGCCACTCTCTGCTTCTGGAATTCACTTCCCCTCAGAATTTCTTCAGCGCTGGCGGTAACTTCATCAGTAATTGTAGAAACACGATCAATAACGGCCTGCAACTTTTCAGCAGCAGCCAGCATACCTTCCTTCTTTGCCCCTTCCGCACGCTTAGTTGCTTCCTGAGCTTCAGCTGCAGCCTTCTGAGCAATCTTAGTTGCTTCCTGAGCTTCTGCTTCCTTTAGCTTAATACTCTCAATATTCTGAGACAAAGTAGAAACCATTGAATTCAAAGCTTGTTGCAGCGTGGAAATTTCATTTCTACCCTGCGGATCAAGACTTACATCAAGGTTACCTTCAGCTACAGATGTTGCAGCTTCGGTTGATTCACGTAAAGGTGTTACAATTGTTCTTATAAGATAGAGACTTAAAGGTAATATGAAAATGAGAAAAACTCCGCCGGCTCCGAGCAGAATCTTCATAGTAATAGAATCTGCACTTTCATTCATAGCACCACTGATACGAGCCTTTTCACGATCAATATTATCAATATAAACACCGGTTCCTATCCACATATCAGTTCCGGGAATCATCTGTGCATAACTAACCTTCGGCTGAATCCCAGCTCCAGGTTTATCAAAATCATAGGTAACAAAACCACCACCATCGTGTGCAACATTATCTAGTTCCTGAACAAACAAAAGACCCTTATCATCCTTGAGCCCGCCAAGATCCTGTCCTTGTAAGGACTTCTTGGTAGGCATAACCATATTTACAGTACCCTTATATACAAAAAAGTACCCGGAATTGTCCTTTTCATATCTGATCGGGTCCAAAGCATTACGTATAAACTTTAGCTTCGCGTCTTCACCCGTAATAGCCTTTAACTCTTCACCAATAGAAAGGGCCATGCTCTTAGTAGCTACATGTATCTTATCTTTCTGATCTGCAAGCATGACCTTTTCAGTCTCGCTTACGCCATATGCCGTAATATCGCGGATAGCTCCTAAAAAAAGCACTCCGGTTACAATCAAAAATAGAACCATCAGAGCTAACAAAAAGAAAAATCTGGATCCGATTGATAAATTTTTAAACATAGGATCCTCCCCTATAAGATATTACACACATTGAACGCATCAATTCAGAAGACAATTCCTGAACCAGTTACTAAAACCTAATCCCAATATACACGACATATAATTTTAATAAAAGTATTTTGTAAAAAAAGTTGAAACAAAAAAAAGAGCTGGAAGTAGTTAAACTTCCAGCTCTCTAAAAATAATAATTATGGAGTTACTATATCACGTAATCAATAACACTTCGGGATGATGCGACCTGTTTGACAAAAGCAACACATTCCTGATGCAAAGGATGAATCTGATAACCATCAAGATCTTCTTTTGTATCAAATTCGGAATAAAGTACAACATTGCAGGCCGGAGATGCTTCGAAAACGTCTACACTTACTTCAATATGTTTAAGGGTTTCGATCTTTCCAGCCAGATTTTCAAGAATTTCTTTAATTTTCAGCCCATTTTGAACAGCAGTTCCACCTTCAGCTTCATCCTTCAACGTCCACATAACGATATGCTTAATCATTACTTTCTCCTTTGCCTAATTATTTGTAATGCCGGTTAAATCGGCATAAAACCCCAATAACACACAATCATTAATAAATTTATTATCTACGTAGTTCTTCAACCAGAGCAACAAGCGCATCAACCTCACCGGAGAGATCTTTTGCGCCCTCTGCAGCACGCATACTGTTTTTCGCATTATCTTCAGTCATAGAATCTATTTCGGCGATACTGCGATTAATCTCTTCCGATGTTGCCGACTGCTCCTCTGCGGCTGTGGCAATGGACTGAACCTGCCCCGCAGCATTTCCTGCAAGCTCAACAATTTCAGCAAGAACATCACCAGACGTCCTTGAATACTCGGTAGCACCGCTAATCGCTTTAACAGCGCTCTGCATACCCGATATATTCTGTTTTGCGAGGCTCTGAATCAAAGCAATGCTCTTTTCAACTTCATCTGTTGCACCGATTGTTTTTTCTGCGAGCTTGCGGACTTCATCAGCAACAACCGCAAAACCTCGACCGGCTTCCCCTGCTCTGGCAGCTTCAATTGCAGCATTAAGAGCCAATAGATTTGTCTGATCGGCAATGTCATTAATTACGCCGATAACCTTTCCGATATCAGTTGATTGAGTATTAAGCTTATCCATAAGTTCTTCAAGATCATTAGTCTGCTTTTGAATACCCAGCATCGACTCAATGGTCCTTTGAACAACTTGATGTCCTTCGGTAGCTTTATTTCTTGTTTGTTCCGTGTCTTTGTTCGTTTCAGAAGCATTCTGAGCAACTTCAAGAACAGTCGCTGTCATCTCTTCCATTGCTGTGGCAGTTTCTGCTATGCGCTGTTTCTGAAAATCACTTCCGGTCATTATTTCTTCAGTGCTCTGTTCAACATTTTTAGAAATATCAACTATATTTTTTAAAACAGACTCAAGTTTATCCGCAGCAGTCTGCATACCTTCTTTCTTAGCCCCTTCGGCCTGACGAAGCGCTTCATCTGCTTGCTTAGCGGCCAACTTGGCAACACGGGTCTGCTCTTCAGCCTCCGCACTTTTCGCTTTTATATTTTCAAGATTAGACGACAAAGTGACAACCATTGAATTTAAAGCACTTTGCAAAGTAGAAATTTCATTTCGTCCCTGCGGATTAAGCTTTACATCAAGATCACCTGAAGCAACTTTACTGGCAGCTTCAGTCGATTCATGCAAAGGACGAACAATCGTCCGGATCATATACAGACAAAGTGGTAAAACTAAAAAAATTAAAACAGCCCCGACTATTATCCCAATCTTAATAGTACCGGACTTAGCATTGCTTATCATCTCACCATTGATCCGGGCTTTAACTTCATCGATATTATCAATGTAAACCCCTGTTCCAATCCACATATCCGTGCCGGGTATCATTTCTGCGTAGCCGAGTTTAGGCTGAATCCCTTTACCAGGCTTATCAAAAACGTAAGAAACAAATCCGCCGCCACTTAGAGCTGCACGTGCAAGATCCTGAACAAAATATACACCATTTTTATCCTTGGCGTTCTTTAAATCTTTACCCTGAACAGCTTTTTTCGTAGGCAGTGCAACGTTAACAGTACCCCTGTATACAAAGAAATATCCTGACTTGTCTTTTTCGAACCTGATTTTATCAACTGCTTTTCTTATAAATTCAACTTTATCATCCTGATCATGAACGTCTTTCAGTTCTTCTCCGAGAGAAAGTGCAATCGTTTTAGTCGCAACCTCAATTTTGCCTTTCTCCTCTTGGAACATGACTTTTTGAATCTCACTCATTCCGTAGTCAGCAAGTTCCTGATTTTGCATCATAAACATCGTTCCACTAAGAATTAGAAACAAAAACATCACCAGCAACAGTACAAAAAATCTGCCGCCAATCGATAAATTTTTAAACATAGCACTCTCCTTTCACAAGCAAGAATTAAACTATATAGACAATCATTCTAAAAAATTAGATTCAAAAAAAGGCTTTTCCACCGGGCGAGCGAATGGAAAAGCCTGGATTGTGCGGCAAGTAACCGATATATTTTCAGTTGCGAGGTGAAGGTACCGGACATGGAGGCAATGCTGTTTACATGCCGCGACGATAAATATTTAAACAGAATCAGCTGTCACGCCTTATGCGAGACAGCTGATTCTACCATTTAACTATTTTCTGCGCTCGGATAAAAGTTCCGCAACATGACGGACTTCTATATCAAGGCCTTTCTTCTTAGCACCGCCGCGAAGCTGCATAACACAACCGGGGCAATCGGTAAGCAGAACAGCTGCACCAGTTTCTTCTACGTTGTGCATTTTCTTAGAAAGCAACTGTTCAGATATTTTAGGGAACTTAACTGAGTAAGTTCCTCCGAATCCGCAACATACTTCTTCTTCAGCACATTCTACGTAGTCGAGTCCTGCTTTAACCATCAACTCACGAGGAGCGGCTTTTACGTCCAATCCTCTGCAAAGGTGACAAGGAGCATGATAAGTAACTTTTTTACCCTTTGAATCAAGGAAGTCTTCTTCTTTAATTCCGACCACATCGTTCATAAAGGAACTGTAATCGATAACCTTGTCTGCAAATTCTTGAACACGAATTGCATATTTAGGATCATGGCCAAGCATTTTCGGATAATTATGTTTGAGATGTGACGCACAAGAAGCACACATGGTCAGAATATATTCACAATCTGAATTTTCAAAAGCTTCCATATTCTGAATTGCTACGTCTCTGCACGCTTGTTTTTCTCCCATCATCTGCAATGGAAGACCGCAACAAGACTGATCCATAGGGAATTCAAGAGCAATATCCTTACCGCGCATACTTTCCACGGTGGCTACAGACTGCTCAGGGTAAACGAAATCTTGAACACAGCCGGAGAAAATCGCGACTTTGTGTTTTGGATTTGCAATCTTCGCAGGCTTAACTTTAGACCACATATCGCGGAAAGGAACTTCAGCAACCACCGGTAATGATCTGAAGTCATGATCAGGAGCAAAAATCATAGGCAGATGGCGAAGGAAACCGTCATTGCCTGCCACAGGTTTCTGAGCATATTTTGCTATACGCAGAAATTTGTGAAACAGTTTACGGTTTTTCATCATCTTGCCCAGCAGAGCAGAAGTAAGCGGATGCCCTTCTTCGTCCTGAATTCGGGCATGAATTTCTTTAATCAGAGCAGGAAGATCAATACCGCCTGCACAGATTTCCTTACATGCACCACAGTTGATACAGTTCTGAACAAGGTTTTTAGCTTTATCCGTTCCGTGGAAGAAGTAAGTGAGAATGAGGCCGATAGCCCCTATATAAATATGGCCCATCTTGTGGCCGCCGACCATGCGATAAACAGGACAGACATTGGCACATGCTCCGCAACGAACGCATTGAAGAACTTCAGCGAACACCGGGTCTTTAGCGAGAGCGCGTCTTCCATTGTCCAAAAACACGAAGTGCACTTTCTTCCTGTCATCCTCAGCCACGGCACACTCGTTAGACCCGGTGATCCAGGTAACATAAGAAGTGATCGCCTGCCCTGTAGCATTCCGAGGCAAAGCTCTGAGAACGCGTAATGCGTCATGTAAATTAGGTGTAAGCTTATCAAGCCCCATCAGAGCAACATGAACTCTAGGTAAAGTGGTAACCAATCTGGCGTTACCTTCATTGGTTACAATACCAATGGTTCCAGTCTCTGCAATTGCAAAGTTACAACCGGAAATACCCATATCAGCTTCAGTAAATTTCTGGCGAAGTTCTCGGCGGGCAACTTTAACAAGCTTCTGAATATCATCATCCTGCTTTTTGCCAGTAGCTTCAGTAAAAGTCTCGCTGACCTGATGGCGGGAAAGATGAATCGCAGGCATAACCATGTGACTCGGGCCTTCATGACGCAACTGAATAATCCACTCACCGAGGTCAGTTTCAACAACATCCAGATTGAGATCTTCCAAATGATGATTGAGAAGTGTTTCCTCAGCCGTCATGGATTTAGACTTAACAATCTTTGTACATTTTTCTTCCTGAGCAATACGACCGATAATTTCATTCGCTTCTTTAGCTGTTGCAGCCAAATGAACAACTGCACCATTTTTTTCAGCTTCTTCTTTAAACTTAACAAAAAGTTCGTCTATATTTGCAGTAGAACAAGCTTTCGCTTTTGCAATATCTTTTATCAAAGCTTTATCATCAATTTCTTTAAAAGCATTCGCTCTGCTTGTGCGGTAAGCAATGGCGAAATTATCCATAGCAGTCCGCAGGAAATCATTACCTAAAGCTTCTCTAACTTGGCCTTTGTACTCTTTAAAATTTTTGGCATCCTGCATTATTTGTCCTCCAGAAGAAGAATATGAAGTTCGAGTGGGCCGTGCACTCCAATAGCAAGCACTCGCTCAATATCAGCAGTTCGGCTGGCACCAGTGATAAACGCTGTATAATCAGCAGCGCGCATACACTCTTCCAAGAATGATTCCAGTTCATAAGAAGTACCGACGATCTTAGACTTTGGAAGTACAGCGACATGAACTTCACTGATCATTGTAGCAATTCTTAATTCTTCACTGCGGGACTTAAGTACAAGAGTTCCGGTTTCCGCAATTCCATGGTCGACAACGGTAAAACCGATATCAATTCCACCTAGATAATTACGAAGACCATCTTTCAAAAGGTCAAAACCATTCTCAGAACAGAATTTGCCTAATGATGAAAACTGTTTTTTATTGAGGGCGGGCGCGGCTATAGTTTTTCCGGTCTTGGTCTCACAAAGAGCACCGGCTTTAGCGGAAAGACCTTCTTCACAACCGGAAACAAGTAATTTACAAGCTTCTTTTTTGCCGCAAAGGTCTATTGTGTACTGGAAAGCTTCGTCTAAAGAAGACACTTCTGAAACTATGGCCGACACTAATCCGGCCTTTTCAGTGAAAAGTTTGACATTTTCGCTATTGACTGCCATTTTTTCTCCACGGTCAAAGGGGTAAACTCTTTAATGCAATATTCGTTGGTAATTCCCAGTGTAATACCGCTTCGACTTCCACTCGAATACAGTTACTTCAGCCCTTACACAGTCTGATCTGGGTACATTTCTTCGGGTCGTTCCATAACAGGAACGACCCAAACCATCCTTTTATTCCGGCACGGAAACTTCCACTCCCCGAACCGAATTTATCCTAGTAACTATCTGCTACAATCCAAGAACTGCAACAGTGTCGTTAGCAATTTCAAGCTCTTCATTTGTCGCTATAACAAAAACTTTTACAGGACTATCATCGGCACTGATTGCTGATGGAGTTCTATCCCAGTTCCAGTTTTTGTCAGAATCCATGATAATTCCGAAATTTTCGAGATCTGAACAGGTTCTAGCTCTGTATTCAGGATCATTCTCACCGATTCCGGCAGTGAAGACGATAGCATCAACTTTGCCAAGTTCGAAGAAATAAGAACCTATAAACTGACGTACTCTAAGAGTTGCCATTTCAAGAGCCAATTCTGCACGCTCATCACCCTTTTCAATACGGGAATGGATATCGCGAAGATCATTGGAACCGCAAATACCCTTCAAGCCGCTTTCATTGGTAAACATTGTTACAACTTCAGCTGCACTCATGCCCTTTTTCTCAGAAATAAAACCGACAATAGCTGGATCAAGATCTCCACAACGGGTTCCCATTATGATCCCGCCAAGAGGTGTCAGTCCCATTGAAGTATCGATACATTTTCCGTTTTTAACAGCGGAAAGAGAAGCTCCGTTACCCAAATGAACAGTAACAAGATTGCACTCTTCAAGAGGTTTACCGAGAACTTTAGCAGCTTCGCGAGCTACATATTTATGTGAAGTTCCATGTGCTCCGTAACGACGAAGACCAAACTCTTCGTAATATTCGTAAGGGATACCGTACATGAATGCTTTAGGTTCCATTGTCTGATGGAAAGCAGTGTCAAACACTACAACCTGTCTTACTCCGGGGAACAATTCCGTTGCAACTTCAATCCCGATAACATGTCCTGGATTGTGCAAAGGAGCCAAAGGAATAACGTCTCTGATTCCCTGAAGTACATCTGCATCGACTTCAACAGGCTTAGAAAAAAGTTCTCCGCCGTGCACGATTCTATGACCGATACCGGCTATTTCTGAACTATCTTTAATAACACCTTTTTCAGGGTCGGTTAAAAGGCGAACTACCTCATGCATTCCTTCTTTATGTGTAGGAAATGCACATTCAATAGCTTCTTTAAACTCTTTAGGAGTTCCAAGAAATGCTTTGTGAGTAAGACTGCCCATCTCTTCGCCGATACGTTCGACAATGCCGGAAGCAAGAGGATTGCCTGAAGTCATATCAAGAAGTTGATATTTAATTGATGAGCTTCCAGCGTTGATTACTAATATTTTCATTAAATAAGTCCCTTTTCTGCCTGTGCTTGAATTGCGGTTATCGCTACGGTGTTTACAATATCGGGAACCGTACAACCTCTGGAAAGGTCGTTTACCGGTTTGTTAAGTCCCTGCAGAATAGGTCCGATTGCAACGGACTGTTCAGCTGAACGCTGCACTGCTTTATAAGTATTATTTCCGGTATTTAGATCAGGGAAGATGAACACTGTTGCTCGTCCTGCCACCTGACTGTCCGGAAGTTTTGTTTTAGCTACCGAAGGATCAATTGCAGCATCATACTGCAAAGGCCCTTCAATCAGCAGGTCAGGAGCACGCTCTTTTGCAATACGGACGGCTTCCTTAACTTTTTCAACATCAGCACCTTTACCAGACTGTCCTGTTGAGTATGAAAGTAACGCAATTCTCGGCTCTACACCGAAAATACGAGCGGTCTGAGCGGAACTGAGAGCAATTTCTGCAAGCTGTTCTGCATTAGGATTAGGGTTAACCGCGCAGTCTCCGAATACAAGAACGCGGTCCTTCAGGCACATCAGGAAAACACTGGATACAATAGAAGCTCCGGGCTTTGTCTTGATAAACTCAAATGCGGGACGAATTGTCTGCGCAGTTGTAGTAACAGAGCCTGAAACCATTCCATCTGCATCACCCGTATAGACCATCATGGAACCGAAGTAAGTTGGGTCCAGCATTCTGTCTCTGGCATCCGACATGCGGATACCTTTGTGTTCGCGAAGCTTAAAATAAATTTCGCAATAGCTTTCAAACTGCGGAGAAGATTCAGGATCAAGTATTCTGACATTGTGCATATCAAGACCGAGTGCAGAAATCTTGGAACCGACTTCATCAGCTTTACCAAGCAGAACGATATCAGCTACACCGCGACGGGTAAGCATATCAGCGGCACGAAGAACTCTTTCAGCTGTTCCTTCAGGAAGGACAATAATTTGCTTATTAGCTTTTGCCTTCTGAACCAGCTTATACTCAAACATCTTAGGAGTAACTTTGTCAGATTTTGTAGAAACAAGACGCTGTCTGAGTTCATCAATATTAACATGCGATTCAAAAGTTCCCAGAGCGGAAGCAGTTTTACGCTGATCTTCAGGGTCAATGCGTCCGTAGAGTTCGCTAAGAACCTGAGTAGTACGATAAGTATTGGTATCTACCGACAGAATAGGAATCGGTACACCGGTCCACCCTTCAATCAACCTGTGCACGCTGGCACTTGGCTGCAACCCACCGGTAAGAAGAATCCCGGAAATATCAGGGAAAGAAGTGGATAATCTGGATGCAAGACTGCTCAAAATGATATCTGAACGGTCACCGGGAGTGATAATCAAGCTTCCGGCTTCAATATACTCAAGGAAGTTACCAATGCGCATTGCGGCGATTACATAGTCGTCTACGAGAGTATCAAGTCTTCCGTGTCCATAAAGAACAGAAGCGTCGAGCCATTTGCGCACATCATTCATGCTGGGGTTACCGAGACTTTCATCTTCTGCAATACCGTAAACGAGCAACTCTTGTGCACATCTTGTTTTACATTTGATGCTGGAAAGAATTTCAGCCATTTCAGAAGGCGGAGCTGTAATTCTATTGATTACAGCAGCCACGGTGTCTACACCCTTGTCTTCCAAAGCATCAATTACGAGCTGAGTCGAAGCAATGATATCTTCTGTTGTTTTTCCTCTGCCGTTTGCAACAAGCAAAACAGGACAACTGAGGTTGGCGGCGATCTCCGCATTGATATCAAATTCAAAATTCTGGTCTTTACCCTGAAAATCGGTTCCTTCACAGAGAACAAAATCAAATTTTTCTTCAAGCTTACTGTATTTATTCAGAATATTTTCGAGTAACAGTGAGTGCTTGCCGTTGTTGATAAGCTCTCTAGCCTCTTTAAGAGTGTAAGCGTAAGTATCTTCATAACTGATATCAAGATTAAAATAATTCATTAAAAGATTGATATCATGGTCGCGGGAACCTGTCTGATTATCATTAATAATAGGCCTGAAAATAGCGACATTCTGTATGTCTCTAAGTAACAATTGCATTACGCCCAAAGCGATTGCAGATTTTCCGCTTTTCTCTTCGGTGGCTGTAATATACAAATTTATAGACACTAAAAAACTCCTGTTTGACGTGCGGGGAGGTTGGATATCTGGTTTCCGGATCAGACAAATCCCACGCTGTTCAAATTGATAACCAAACGGGCCGGAAGTAACTTTACTTTCCTACTACCCGCTAAAAAACCAACCGCTTACATAAAAGCGGTTTTTCGTAAAGTAGTCCAGACCGTAATTACGATCTGGACCATTTTACACTATTTTTTTATTGCATCGGCATAAATTTCTAACACATGCCGTACTTCAATTCCACCACCGGACTGCGAAAGCATGTCACCAAGTTGCATCATACATGCAGGACATGAGGTGGCAACAACTTCTGCACCGACGGCTCTTACATTATCAGCTTTACGCTGACCTATACTTTTCGATAAATCGTAATGGAATAGATTGAAACTACCACCGCAACCACAGCAACGGTTGGCTTCATTCATCTCTTTAAACTCATATTTATCACTTTTTTTAAGCAATGCACGGGGCTGCTCAGTAACTCCAAGAGATTTTGCAAGATGACAAGGATCGTGATACGTCACAATCCTGTCACTTTTCTTAGGTTCTGCAGGTAAGGTCACTCCCACAACATCAACTAAAAATTCAGTGATATCCATAGTCTTGTCAGCTAGATCTTTAACTTTTTCTATAAAGACAAGATTCTCATCCTCGATCATCTTAATCCATGTTTCTTTAATAGTTGAAGTACAAGTTGCACATGGAGTAACAAGATAATCAAAGTTGCCTTCTTCAAAAGCTTTTATATTCTGTTTCATGAGCGTGATGAATGATTCCTGATCTCCGGAAGCCAGAGTCGGGATTCCGCAACATGCCTGTCCCTTAGGCAGAAAAACACCCACACCATGATACTTTAGAACATCCATTGCGGCATGTCCTACATGAGGATACATTTTATCAACGACACATCCCGGGAAAAAAGCAACTTTAAGGCCGCTTGTGCCGCGAGGAGTATCAGCGCTGGGATAATCTTTTCTGAACGGACGCTTTGCAAGCGGCATAAAATGACGCTCACCAAGCAACGGATTCAAAAGAGCACAGCTTGCTGTTCCGGCGGCTTCATCAGCGACTTTCTCAAAAGGCCCCTGAAACTTGGCGCTCATGTCAGTCAGAAAGTTAAACAATTTCGGACGAGTCAGAAGTCCCTTAAAAATAAACTTTTTAGCAGAAGACAACCCCTTATAGGTTGTTACAATAACACGAGCCTTAATGAAGATGTCCATGATATTAACACCACTTGGACAGTTCGCAGCGCATGACCCGCAAAGCAGACATCTATTAAGCTTCTCGTTAACCTGATCAGGATCTTTAACTAATTCATGAGCAAGCTTCTCAAGAAGAGCAATCTTACCGCGAGTAACATCAGCTTCCTGCATAGTTTCGGCAAAGACAGGACAAACAGCCTGACACATACCGCACTTCATACAGGCGACCATCTGGTCGTCCAGCTCCATAAGTTGTTGAGCTAATTTTTTGACGTCAGACATTTAGCTAGCCTCAATGATTTTGCCGGGATTAAGAATACCCTTAGGGTCAATGGCTTTCTTCATACGGAGAGAATAATCAAGAGTTGCCTGATTAGTTTCCTTTATCATCCATTTGGATTTGGCCATTCCGATTCCGTGTTCACCGGAGAGTGTTCCTTTAAGAGAAAGCGCCACATCAAAGATCTCATTAACTGCTTCTTCTACGCGATGGAACTCAGCTTCATCTCTTTTATCACAAAGAATTGTCGGATGAAGATTACCGTCACCGGCATGTCCGAAAGTTCCGATAGAAATGTTATACTTCTCAGCAATCTTATTAACTCCGCGAATCATTGCAGGAATCTGACTGCGGGGAACAGTTGCATCTTCAAGAACTGTTGTAGGCCGTGCGCGTGCAAGAGCAGGAAGTGCGTTACGACGAGCAAACCAGAGGCTTTCACGTTCTGCTGCTGTTTCAGCCGCGCGAACAGAGGTAGCACCTATTTTATTACAAATATCAACAATTTTTTGAGCATCATCAGCAACTTCAGCAGGATGACCATCAACTTCGATCAAAAGAATAGCTTGAGCTTCGGTTGGAAGACCCGCTTTAGTGAAAGCTTCAACATATTTAATGGTAACATGATCAAGCAATTCGAGAGTACAGGGAACGATATGATTTGCGATAATAGCAGAAACTGTTTCAGAGGCTTTATCAATATTGTCAAAGACAGCCATCATAGCTTTCGAAGCTTTAGGAGGAGGAACAAGCTTGAAAATAATATTACTGAAAACACCGAGAGTGCCTTCAGAAGCAACCATGAGTCCGCCAAGGTTGTAACCTGTTACACATTTAACTGTGCGTGAACCGGCCTTGATGAGGTCACCGTTAACGTCAAAGAAATCAATTCCCATAACGTAATCTTTAGTAACGCCGTATTTAAGGCCGCGAAGACCGCCAGCATTTTCAGCAACGTTACCACCGAGTGTGGAAACAGCCTGACTGCCTGGATCTGGAGGATAAAAAAGGCCGCGTTTTGCGACTTCTGCTGCAAATTGAGCTGTAACAACACCCGGCTCAACTACTGCATAAAGATCTTCTTCGTTGATTTCTAAAATTTTATTAAGGCCGTTGGTCAAAACTACAATTCCACCGGGATGAGGAATAGTTCCACCGGAAAGATTGGTCCCAGCACCGCGAACAGTTAAAGGAAGACCGTTTTCATTACAAAGCTTTGTAATCGGTCCAAGCTGTGCAGTGGTAGTAGGCTTAATCACAAGAGATGGAACAGCAGGATCAAGAACAGCTGAATCGTAGGAGTATGAATGCAGGTCTGCTTCTGTATGCAGAACACCTTCAGCTCCGACTATTTTTTCAAATTCTTTTGCCAGTTTTGCATTGGACATTATATTTACTCCTGTCTTAAAAATGAACTCATTATGAATATATATTTAACACCCTTCTACACTTTTTTAATATCCCGGCCGGCGATGGCTCCGGCCGGGATATTAAATCAAACTAGAACAGGTGAGGTAAAAACACGAAGGACATGAGACATGCAACGATGCCGACAACAAGACCGTAAAGCAGGAAAGGCCATACAGTACGTCTAAGAATAGCGCCTTCCATGCCGGACAATCCGACAACCGCACAACCGGCAACGATGTTATGGATACAAATCATGTTACCCATTGCTCCACCGACGCCCTGTGCTGCAACGATAATCTGATGAGGCAGATTCAGAGTTGAAGCTACGCCCCACTGGAATTCTGCAAACAGAAGATCGGAAACAGTGTTTGAACCTGTGATGAAAGAACCGAGTCCACCAACAAAGGATGCAAACATAGGCCATGTCTGACCGGCAAGACCGGAAACAGTTTCTGCCAATGCAAGAGGCATGGACAAGTAGTTGTTAGGATTAAGAGCCGCATCAACAATACCGGAACCCTTAAAGATGGAAACGATTGAGACAGCGAAGAACAATGCAATTGTAGGGCTCTTCATCTTAGCGATAGCTTCTTTCCAAGCAAGAGCAGCTTTATCACCGGGAATTCTGTGAATGAAGATAGTAAGGATAGCTACAAGAGCAAAAGGAATAGTACCTGGGAGATATAGATATTTAATAGAAGCATTTACACTTTCAAAACCAAGAATGTTTTTGAAAGGAATAGATACACCGGCAAGCATGCCCTTAAGACCGAGTTCAGGAATACGGGTAACAACAAGGATCAAACCGATAAGAACATACGGAATCCATGCACGGAACTGGCTCATGTGAGCTTTGAATTCTCCGCCGTTTTCAGCAGAAACAGAACCGGTCCATTCAGCATCCCACTCAGACATCGGTCCGAAAGACCATGAAGTGGAAGGCATACAGAAACCGTTTTTAGCTCCGACAATGATAACACCAAGACCGACAAGACCACCGATGAGAGATGGGAATTCTGGTCCTACAAGCCATGCAGTCAAAAGGTAGGGAACTGAGAATGCAGTTGAAGAGAACAAACAGAATTTCCATGCTCCGAAACCTTCACTCCAGCAACGATTCTTACCGAAGTATCTGGTCATAAAACCGAGCATAAAGATAGGCAGGATGTAGATCATAGGAAGATGCATCAAAGTTGCCCACTGACTGACCAACTTATCAAACATTTCCATTGAGCTGAAATTAACACCGGGAGCGCCGGTAGCGACTGCTGTGTCTACAAGTCCGGTGAGGTACTTGAAACCAATGATAACAGGTGTTCCAACAGCTCCGAACGTTACCGGGAAGGAGTTGAAAACCAGACACATAACAACAGCTGCGAGTGGCGGGAAGCCGAGACTTAAAAGGAGCGGTGCGGCGAGAGCTGCCGGAGTACCGAACCCTGCTGCGCCTTCAATAAATGCGGCAAACATGTAACCGATAATCAAAACCTGAATACGCGGGTCACGAGTGATTCCCTGAAAACCATACTGAATGGTTTCCATACCACCACTATATTTCAGCGTATACAGAATGATAATAGCACCGAAAACAATGATCAAAATACCAGTTGCAGTTACAAAACCTTGCAAAGTAAGCGCAGCAACATAAGCAGCTGGAAGATTCCAGACAGCGATTGCGCCAACAGCACAGGATAACCATGCAACCGGCATTGCTTTAGTTGCAGGCCAACGCATACCAACCATTAAAACCAAGGCAAGAGCAATCGGAACGAGTGCTACAAGAGCTAGAATTCCTACAGTCATGTTTCCTCCTTAAGCAGAAAAAATCGAAGTTTGTTACTATGCTTTGATGAAACAGCTTCATCGTACCACATATGCATAATAAAATCTCATTTTTTTAAAGTCTTTTAAATGACTCCCCCCAACCTTCTACGAAACACCTTCAATGACTCAGAAAAAGGGGTGTTTGCAGGCGGACTAAGAGTTGCCCGCCTGCAAACGGTAGGGTTTTTATTTGCTTTCGCTGGAACCAGCGTCAGCCATATATTTTAAAATACCGTAGCGTTCGTTGTAATCTTTCTCAATTTTCGCACGATATTCTTTTGATGCTTCTGGGTTGGTACGTTCCAACAATCCGTAACGGTTTTCACCAGCCATGAATTCCTGCATTGTTCCGTCAGGAGCTTTAGATTCAAGTATAAAAGGATTCTTACCTTCATCAGCAAGAAGCGGATTGTAGCGATATAGAGGCCAGTAACCGCTATCTACAGCCAACTTCATTTCAAGCTGAGTTTTACCCATACCCTTTCTGATTCCCTGGTTGATACAAGGCGCGTACGCGATGATCAAAGAAGGACCAGGGTATGCTTCAGCTTCCTGAACAGCTTTCAGGAACTGCTGTTTGTTAGCTCCCATGGAAACGCAGGCAACATATACATAACCGTAGGTCATCGCGATGCGACCAAGGTCTTTTTTACCTGTGCTTTTACCGGAAGCGGCAAACTTAGCGATGGATCCGAGCGGTGTTGCTTTAGAAGCCTGACCACCGGTGTTTGAGTAAACTTCGGTATCCATTACGAAGATATTGATATCTTCACCGGATGCAAGGACGTGATCCACGCCGCCGAAACCGATGTCATATGCCCAACCGTCACCACCGAAGACCCAGAAGGACTTCTTAGTGAACAATTCTTCCATGTCAGCAATTTCGAATAGAAGATCTGTCTGAGGAGCAGCGAAAAGATTTTGAAGAACCTTTTTACCGAACTCTTCTGAGAGAGCAGCGTTCTTGCGGTTGTCCAACCATCCCTGCATTGCTTCTTCCAGCTCGGCAGGAACTCCTTCGCTGATAGCTTCAGTTACGAGGTCTGCAAGTTTTTCGCGGCGATGCGAAATACCCATTTCGATACCGAAACCGAACTCTGCAGCATCTTCAAACAGTGAGTTGCCCCATGCAGGACCATGACCGTTCTTGTTTGTGCAGTAAGGAGTAGTCGGAGCAGATGCACCCCAGATTGAAGAACAACCTGTTGCGTTTGCAATGATCATACGTTCGCCGAACAGCTGGGTGAGAGCTTTAACGTAGGGAGTCTCACCACAACCGGCGCATGCACCGGAGAATTCCATAAGAGGACGCTGGAACTGACTTCCTTTAACGGAAGATCTGCTGACCAGGTCATCTTTTTCAGGAATAGTCTGAGCAAAAGTAAGGTTAGGAATTTCAGTCGGAGTCTGAGTTGCAAGAGGTTTCATAACCAATGCTGTTTCCTTTGCAGGACAGATATCAACACAGTTACCGCAACCCAGACAATCCTGAGAATAAATCTGCATGCGATACTTAAGGCCGCTGAGTTCTTTACCTTTGGCAGCAATAGTTACAAAACTTTCAGGTGCTCCTTCCAGCTCTTCCTCAGCAGCAAGAACAGGACGGATTGCAGCGTGCGGACAAACAAATGCACACTGGTTACACTGAATACAGTTTTCAGGAAGCCACTGCGGAACATTAACTGCTACGCCGCGTTTTTCAAACTGAGAAGTGGAAAGAGGGAAGAGACCGTCTGGCTCAAAAGCGGAAACAGGCAGGTTATCCCCTTTTTGGCCCAATATAGGACGAACAACATCAGTAATGAAGTCTGGTTCATCTGTGACGGTCTCTTCTGTATCAGTGAGGTCTTTCCAAGAATCAGGATAGGTAACTTCGACAAGGTTTGCGACAGCCTGATCGACTGCGGCATTGTTCATATTAACAATCTTGTCGCCTTTCTTACCGTAAGCTTTTTTGATGGATTCCTTAAGCAAAGCAACAGCCTGCTCAAAAGGAATTACGCTGGAAAGCTTGAAGAATGCAGTCTGCATGATCATATTAATACGACCACCAAGACCTGCAGCCGCAGCGATTTTAACAGCGTCTATTGTGAAGAACTTAAGGTTCTTTTCAGCAATGGTGCGGCGCATGGAAGCTGGAAGTTCTTTTTCCATATCTTCTGCGGACCAAGGTGAGTTGATAAGGAAAGTTCCGCCATCTTTAATGCCTTCAAGAAGGTCATAAAGGTGAACATAGCTTGAGTTATGACAAGCAATGAAGTCCGCGCTTGTTACCAAGTAGGTGGACTGAATCGGTTTGTCACCGAAACGCAAGTGAGACATGGTGATACCGCCGGACTTCTTAGAGTCGTAAGCGAAGTATCCCTGTGCGTACATATCAGTGTTGTCACCGATGATTTTAATAGCCTGCTTATTAGCACCGACAGTTCCGTCAGCTCCGAGTCCCCAGAACTTACACTGTACAGTTCCTTCAGGAGTTGTATCGAGAGAAGCACCCATATCAAGTGATGTGTGAGCTACGTCATCTTCGATTCCAACGTTGAAGTGGTTCTTAGGACCGGTTGCTTTCATGTTGTCGAAAACAGCCTTGACCATGCTAGGAGTGAATTCCTTAGAACCGAGACCGTAACGACCGGCAGTAATAACAGGAGCTTCACCGCGTTCCATGAAAGCAGTACAAATATCCTGATACAAAGGATCACCAAGAGCGCCAGGCTCTTTTGTACGATCAAGAACAGTGATATTTGTGGTAGTAGCAGGAAGAACCTGCATGAAGTATTCAGAAATGAAAGGACGATACATGCGAACTTTAACAAGTCCGATTCTTTCGCCCTGAGCAATCAGGTGGTTGATGACTTCTTCGATTGCTTCACAACCGGAACCCATTGCAACAATAACTCTTTCAGCTTCAGGATGTCCTACATAATCGAAAGGCTTGTAGTAACGACCGGTGAGATCACCGACTCTCTTCATGCACTTAACGACTACTGAAGGAACCTGCTCGTAGTAAGGATTACAAGCTTCACGTGTCTGGTAATAAATATCCGGGTTCTGAGCTGTTCCGCGAATAGACGGATTCTCAGGACTCATACCTCTGGCGCGGAAATTCGCAACAGCTTCCCAGTCCATGAGTGCTGCCATATCTTCATAATCAATGACTTCAACCTTCTGGATTTCATGAGAAGTACGGAATCCGTCAAAGAAATGCATGAAAGGTACACTGGACTCAATTGAAGCAAGATGAGAAATAAGTGCAATGTCCATACATTCCTGTACAGAACTTGATGCCAACATTGCAAAACCTGTCTGACGACAAGCCATTACGTCTTGATGATCCCCGAAAATAGAAAGGGCCTGCGCTGCAAGAGCACGGGCAGAAACATGAAAAACACCGGGGAGAAGCTCACCGGAAATCTTGTACATGTTAGGAATCATCAGCAGGAGACCCTGCGACGCTGTGTAAGTTGATGTAAGAGCCCCTGCAGCAAGAGCGCCATGAACAGCTCCGGCGGCACCTGCTTCAGACTGAAGCTGCTTTACATTTAAAACCTGACCGAAAATGTTTTTGCGGCCCTGTGCTGCCCATTCTTCAGCAACTTCACCCATGGTGGATGATGGGGTAATGGGATAGATGGCTGCGGTATCACTCATAGCATATGCTACGTGTGCAGTTGCAGTGTTTCCATCCATTGTCTTCATAATTTTAGCCATTAATTTCGCTCCTTAGAGATTTGATGAAACAACCTCATCGAGTTTAGACTTTGTTTTGAGCCTGAATGCAGGCATAAGATTGAATACTCAACTAACCCCTACTCAAATTTTATGCCAAATATGAAATATTCAACAAAAGTCAATATAAACAGATAGTTAAAATACAAATTAGCTTATACCGAGAATAGCCACCCGTTCTCAGTCCTAAAAACAAGACAAGAAAATGATTAATAACGAAAAAAAACATTTATAAACTGCCATATAATCACATCTATCTACCTAATAAATCTGTAACCACCTATAAAGAAACAAAAAAAGCCCTGTCTTAAAAACCAGACAGGGCTTGTCCTAAAAAACGGACCAATGCTCACATTATATTTTATTAACTAATAACTAATCTCATATTTTTTAAGCAAAGCATAAAAATGCGAACGAGAAAGACCAGAAACACCCAATATAACAGACGTTTCTCCACTATATCTAGTTAATAGTTCTTCAAGATACCTTTTCTCCGCAAGTCCCTTAAAAACTTTTAAAGATGGCAATTCACTCAAAAAAAGATCTGAAACCGTCGCTGAAACAGCAGAATCAATTGACTTGTCCACTTTTTCAGACTCTTCCATTGTTTCGTAATCCAGTCGTCCTTGATCACTAGTTACAACGGATTCAATTTTTTTCAGATTAGATTTTGCCATTTTAATTCGTAAATTATCTGATAAATGCATGGCATAAATAGTATTCCCACTACCACATGCAATAAAAGCCTGCTCTACCACATTGAACAATTGGCGGACGTTACCGGGCCAATCATAATTTTCTAAAACATCATAAAAATCAGAATTGGCAACTTTGGGAGGGACTCCATACTGAGTGCGGAGCCTTCTCAAATGAAAATCAGTAAGTTCCAGTATGTCACCGCTTCTATCCCTTAACGGCGGCAAAGTGATATGAATAGTCTGGATGCGGTATAAAAGATCCTGACGAAATTCGCCCTTGGCAACCATCGCCTCAAGATCTCTATTGGTAGCAGCTATCAACCTGAAATCACTTTTAAATTCTCTATTTTCTCCGACTGGACGATACGTTCTTTCCTGCAAAACCCTCAAAAAAGATTTCTGCACGGAAAGAGACATCTCCCCTACTTCGTCAAGAACCAGAGTGCCTTTATCTGCTAAAGGAACTAGCCCTTTACGGTCTGCCTGCGCTCCTGTGAACGATCCCCGCTTATGTCCAAACAAAGTGCTTTCAACAAGATTTTCGGTAAGCGAAGCACAATCCACAACAATAAAATTATTTTGTGCGCGTCTGGAGTTATCATGAATTGTACGGGCGAAAAGCTCTTTACCTGTACCGGTTTCACCCGTTACCAGCACGTTTGCATCAGAGCCTGCCGCATGGGCTACAAGGTCATAACAACTTTTTATTTCGGGACTTTTACCGACAATATTGTCTAAATTAAGGGCGACCCGTTGAGCTTTATTTTTCTTCTCGTTGTGAAAAGCCAAAGCCCTGCTCATGGAAAGAGATATCTGCTTAATTGATGAGGGTTTAACAAGGAAATCCCATGCCCCGCCCTGTATAGCGAGTTCCGCACCGTCATCATCACCCTTTCCGGTAAGAATAATAACTTCCGGAGAACCTGATGAGCCCTTTATGCGCGGCAGAAAATCCAGCCCGTTTCCATCCGGTAAAGAAATATCTAAAAAAACGAGATCAAAGGCAACTCTCTCAACTTTATCCATACCGCTGGACAAAGTATGAGCATAATTTCCTTCGTGACCCGATCGGACAATAAGACTTTCAATTGTTTCGCAAACCTGCACATCGTCATCTATTATAAGAATTCTACCCATCATTTTTCTCCGTGGACAATAGAACTTCTCTAATAGCATCCGCAATTATGTTCTTACTGTATGGTTTCATTAGAACTTTCCTGACATTTTTTACTTCAGACGCGAAGTTTAAGAAGTTCCTTCTCCCTGAGACAATGAGAACCGGAACAAACGGTGCAACATTCTGAATATCTTTGGCAAGCTCCAAACCGTTAGTTTCCGGCATATCATAATCAGTTATGACCAAATCAAATTTATGAGGATCAGCACTGATTAGTTTGAACGCCTCAGCAGGTGAAGATAGAGCTTTAACGGTATATCCGAGACTTTCCAATATCCTAGGTGTCGTTTCGAGCTGATCTTCATCATCTTCAACAAAAAGTATACTTTCCTGCCCTAAGTGCAAAGGGCCATAACTTTTATTATCCAAATTTCTAATTTGACTTGTAACAGGCAGATATATTTCGAAACTTGTTTTAACATTAGGAGAACTGTGTACACTTGTACCGCCACCATGTCCCTTTATTAACCCGTGAACAACTGCGAGTCCAAGCCCGGTTCCCTCAGCTTTACCTTTGGTCGTAAAAAATGGATCAAAAATCTTATCCAGTATTTCCACAGGAATTCCCGGACCATTATCTGAAATTGCGAGTTTAAGATATTTACCTGATTTAACTCGCATAAACTGTCCCTGTTCATCATCAACATCTACAGTTTTAAGAGAAACCTCAATTTGCCCCCCACTATCCCTGATAGACTGAAAGGAATTGGTACACAGATTCATTATTACCTGATGAATCTGAGTAGGATCAGCCATGATTAACGGGACATCCTCAGAAACATTCGCGGTGACACGAATATTTCTTGGCAGGGAAGCTTTAATAAAATCGACAGTTTCGCGAACTACATCGCTAATATCTGTAGGTTTAAAGCCTTCCTGTGAAGGACGGCTGAACGTCAAAATCTGCTTAACAACACGGCTTCCGCGCTGAGCGGCTTTTACAGCTCGATCTAAATCTTTCCAAGTGATGGTGCCTTCTTTCACGTCATTCATCGCAAGTTCAACCGAATTTATGATGGAGGTAAGGATGTTATTGAAATCATGAGCAATACCACCGGCAAGAGTCCCGATTGCTTCCATCTTTTGCGATTGAAGAAGTTGCTTTTCAAGATTAACTCTGCGCGTAACATCCTGAGCCGTTGAAAGAGTTCCTACAACATCCCCTTTTTCATTATAAAGTGGAACCTTATTAATATCCAACCAAACAGCATCACCACCTTCACGCATCATTGCCCAGCTGATGCGTAAACGCTGTTTCCCTGTTTCAATAACTTGCTTATCCCATTTCGCGGCTTCCTCTGCAAACTCTTTGTCAGGCTTGAGTACGGAATCATCCAAACCGATGATTGCCGAGGGAGAACCCATTTCAAAGAAATCAGTAAAGGAGCTGTTTGCCCCGAGATACCGCTGACTTTTATCTTTCCAGCAAATTTGTAGAGGTATGGTATCCATAAGAATTTCCTGAAAAGACAACTGTGCCTTAATTCTTTTTTCAACCCTTCTGCGCTGTAAAATAGAAATAACCAGAAAAATTAAAATAATACTGAGCACAAACAAGGAAACTATAATTGTCCAGAACACCTGTTTGTTCAGCTTATAGAAATAGTCTGGCCCATTAATAATAATGCTGTCTTCGGGCAAAAGTTTTTGATCTATATTGAACTTTTTCAGGACATTATAATCGAACATATAATATTCATTCGTACCCAAAACAACTTTCTGTCCAGGCATCTGACCTGTCTGCAAGACCTCGACAGCCATTTTAGCGGCCTGCCGTCCTTGATCCTGCCCCGAAAGAAGTTTCCCCCCCACTATGCCATGTCCAAGAAGAAACTCCCATACGCTGAAAACCATAACCGGAGAGTTATCTGATATAATTTGAAGGACTTCTTCCGCTGTGTATAATTCACCGTGAGCTCCTTTATAAAAAGGAGTAAAAAGAAGAATCTCATTGCGATCCATGCCACGAGACCTTTTGAGCAGTTCAGCCAAGGTGAGATCATTCCAATATTCAAAGGTTAACCGGCCGGCGAACAGCGGTGCAGCTGTTTCTATCTGATGAACTATTGCCCGTGATGTTACGGAATTATCTCCGACAACTGTAACTTTCTTAATGTCATGATTAAACGTCAGAGCAAGGTTTACATTGGCTTCAATATCCGGATTTTCGAGAACTCCGCCATAGTTATTCTTTCCTTTGATAAGATCGGGTTTAAAATCATTAATACCGCAAAAAAGAACCGGAACATCAGAAAAAAAAGTATCCTGATATTTAAGCATAAAATTCAACGCCGCATTATCCGAAACAATAATCGCCGACAAATTGTAACCTTTATACTTGAAAGCATAATAAGAATGCAGAATTTCCATAAATTCTTCACCCTTAAACCGCTTTGTATCCATATATTCAATATGCAGATCAATATTCAGATTGCTATCATTTAAAACTTCTCTGACACCATCCAGAATATCATCTGACCATGCGTAGCCATTCTGATAAGAATTGAGAAAAAGAACATTTCTTTTCTCACTTTCCGCTATGGATAACGTCGCTGAAAAAATCAGTATAAATAGTGCAAATGCAGTGACTAAATATCTCACTTGTATTGCTCTCCGGTTTATTTAAATATTAGAAGCAGCTGAAAATTAATTTCAACTTTTACTACCATACAAAAACTATACCGCAATAGCCATCCTAATACCTTAGAGTACCCCAACAGCTTAAAAAAATCCGAAAAACAAATAACAAGTCCTATGCAGCCATTAGTAAAGATAATGCTAAAAATGACAATTAAAACTCGTTGTAATTACTAATCTTTATTATCTGTTTTTAAATTTATCACATTATTTTAGCACATTAACTAAATTATTATATTGCTAAGTATTACAGATAGATTTTGCTTTCATGCTATTTTATTTTAAATAGGCATTGTCTTGCAACCTCAGAAGAGTTATATTCTAAATATAAAGATATAACCATTCAGCAAAGGGAGGACTTATGAAAAAAACAACACTAATCCCAACTCCACAGAAAAAGATTAGCACCAAGGTTGACCCAAAGGTCAAAACAATTCAGAAAAAATGTGAAATATTCGTACTCACAAATGAAAACTGGAATGTTCATCAGGATGACAGGGCAAATATTATGAATGCTGATTTTCATCAGATGGAATCTGCAAGGAACACTAAATCAGCATGAAAAAAAATCGACAACAAAAAAACATTAAGCTATTAGAGCTGATAAAAAGTCCCCCCTTTTGAATTTGCTGATCAAGAAGGGGGATTTCTTTTGCCAATATTATTCGATCTACATAAAAAAAAGCACACTTGATGTACTCAAGTGTGCTTTAATTATTACAAAAAATAAATAAACCTACAAATTACTCTTAATCCTTGAAAGAATTCTTGATGAAGCCTGCTCATCACCTAACATACCATACCTGACTGAAACTTCAGTAACTCTGGAAGAAATGCTCTTCATGTCAATGTATATTGTAGTGTCAACATCAATAGCTTTAATAGATGCGTCACTTATCCTCTTTTCATTACTCTCAATTTTTAAACCGAGTCCCTGACAAGCTTTCAATGTCGCCTGATAAGTAGAGCTTAAATTGGCATTATATTGGCGTTTTGCCTGACCTGCTACATAGGCGTAAGTTCCACCTGCTGCTGCTCCGCCGAGTAAAACCGCGCCGCAACCTGAAAGAGACAAGGCCATCAAGGTACACAGAAAAAATGTGGTGATCTTCTTTGCAATCATTATTAATCTCCTAATTTTGAATTCATATTTTTTATTACAATCAACTTAAGAACAAATATGTATTACGACATTGTTCCAGTCATCCGCAGATAGACAATGTGCCGAAGGCTTAACAAAAACAACTATAATCAACACAAAAAAAATACGATCAAAAATACCGACCGCACTTATATATTAAATACATTTTAAATTATAAAATATTATTTTCGCGTAGTTCATTTAAAACTCTAACCTTGCTGAAAGGCTTCACTATATAACAGCTTGCGTAACCCTTAAAAAAGGCCTGACTCACATTTTTAGTATCGTTAAGACAAGTAATCATAACAAGTTTGAATTCATCAGGCCCTTCAATCCCCAGTTGGACCTCAAAATCGCGAAGTTTTTTTGTCGCAGCGTGTCCATCCATTTCCGGCATCAGGATATCCATAAAAACCGTATCAAACGGATCATTATCCTCAACAGCTTTCTTAAAGATATCCAGAGCTTCTGTTCCGTTAAACACAGCTTCACAACGAGCATATGGTGACAAAAGTTGCGTCAGATACATATGGACGGTTTCATCGTCATCAATAATAAGAAACCTCATAACCCCTCGCTTCAACCGTTCCCGTTTTTGAATTAATTTATAAAAAATACCAAAAATCACTTAAATTTTTCTTATATTATAGCAAATAGATTTGTATAGCAATAATGAATCCTAAACAAACAACTGTACAATACTTTTCAAGGCACTCATTAATTGAGCGATTTTAATTTTTAATATAAAAAAGGTTCAAGACAGAAGCGTCAAATAGTGACACTTAAGCCTTGAACCTGATTAATAACGAATTAATTTTTTTTTGATAGAATTTAATTCAAGAAGACAACTAGATATCGACACCCCAAGCTTTAATTACAGCCATGCCGCCCTGAGTATTCAGAACTTCATCAAAACCCAGCCCATGAAGCATAACTTGAGCTTCGTATGAGCGACCACCCGTATTACAGACAAGAACAATCTTCTTATCTTTTGGAAGTTCTTTGAAGCGGGCAGGAATTTCACCCTGAGGGATATTGTGCCAATACTCGGGATACTTCTCGAGAAACGGTTCCGCGTCTGCGTGTTCGCGAACATCAAGGAAACAGTAATCACTGCATTCTCGTTCAGCCCAGTACTTAGCAAAAACATCAGGGCCATGTCCGTAATTCATGCCGGCAAGAGCGTTATCCGCCATATTTGCGATGGCGTTAAGCACGTCCATTGCTGAAGCGAAAGGCGGAGAATAAGCTACTTCAAGATTGCTTACATCTTCGATGGTAGGCTTAAATTTCATCATACCGGCCACAGCATTGATACGTCCGACCATTGCATCTCCGCTGGAGGCATAACCTTGCAATCCAAGTACCCGGCGAGTGGATTTATCAACTGTCATTTCCAGAATCATCATATCCTTAACAGGATAAAAATGAGCTCTGTCAGCCATGATCAGCATTACACTGACAGCATCAAAGCCAGCCTGTTTAGCAGAAGCAAGACTTAAACCGGTACCCGCGATAGATTTTTCGAAAAGTTTAACAACAAACGATCCGGCAGCGGCAGGAAAAGCTTCATTGCGTCCCGCAAGATTACCACCGATAACACGTCCCTGTCTGTTAGCCATGGACCCCATGGGCAGATAGAAAGGAGAATCATCAACAGCATTTTTAATTATAACACAGTCACCGCCTGAAAAAATATCAGGATCGGAAGTGCGCATAGTTTCATCAACAAGAATTCCACCGCGCTCGCTGCAATCAAGTCCACACTCGCGTGCAAGTTTGTCATTAGGAAGAACGCCGGCTGAAATAATTACTATATCAGCTTCTATCGTACCGTCAGAAGTTACAACCCGCTCAACTTTGCCGTCACCCTCAATACGGGTTACTGTCTGTCCGAGTTTAAATTCAACGCCCTGCTCCTGCATATGATTCTGACCCATCTTAGCAAGCACAGGACTGACCATGCGGGGTAGAATTTGATCGAAAATTTCAACAACGGTTGTTTCAATTCCCCACATATCAGAAAAAGCATCCGCCATCTCAAGGCCGATAAATCCAGCACCGACAACAACGGCTTTACCGAACTTGCCCTGAGTGATGCCTTGTTTAATCATTTCGGCATCGTGCATATTACCGACGTAATATACATTTTCCAGATTTTCACCCGGAAGATTTAATTTACGGGGAGTAGCTCCGGTACCGATTACTAATTGATCATAATCAAGCACACTCTTATCGCCCGTTTTCAAGTTCGTGATATGAACCTGCTTTTTATCGCGATCAATTTTGGTGGCTTCCGTGCTGGAAAGAACATCAACACCTTTGATATCTCTGAAAAATGGTTCATCCCTCACCATATGAAAGGCAGTGGCACGGAGAGCACTTGCTTCCGAAACATCACCTGAGACAAAGTAAGGAATTCCGCAACCGCCGTAAGAAAAAACATCATCTCTATCGATGAGTGTTACTTTGGCATCCTGTCTGAGTCGTTTAAAACGGCAAGCCGCTTTAGGCCCAAGGGCTACAGCACCTATGACAACTACATGTTCTGACATGATCGTACCTCTGATTTGCAATTAACTTCTAAAAAGAATTAGAAGAATGGTATTACTTTCAAAATAAGGGGGTAATCACTTTATTTCTTGCTTGAAAAAAGAGGTACAGACTATAAAACCTGTACCTCATTAATAACTACCCCAATAAACTAAGCATCATATTAGGCTCTGGCAATAAAATCCTTTAAACCTGCGCCTAAACGTTTAATTCCTTCAACTATTCGTTCTTCATCTGAATTTGAAAAATTAAGACGTAGAGTATTTTCACCGCTGTCATCAACATAGAAAGGACGACCGGGAACAAAAGCAACTTTATTTTTTATGGCCTCATCAAAAAAGTCCATAGCAGACAGAGATTCCGGTAGAGTCGCCCACAAAAACATTCCGCCTTCAGGCTCGGTTATTTTAACCTCGGCAGGAAAGTATTTTTTGATACTATCAACCATAACATCTCTCTGTTTACCATAACGTTCTTTGATCTTTTCTATATGATCATCCAAAACATTATCAGTAAGATAGCGATGCATTACACGCTGAGCAAAGGTGCTGGTGTGCAAGTCCGAAGCCTGCTTGGCAATAATCAGTTTATCACGCATTTCGCCGCCGCAAACCATCCAGCCGAGCCTGAATCCGGGGGCCGCGACCTTAGAGAAAGATCCAAGTAAAACTCCACCTTCGTCAAGGTACCCTCTAACAACAGGAGGATGAGATTCTCCCCTGAATCGGAGTTCACCGTATGGATCATCTTCAATAAACAGAGTATCGCGTCCTTTCATAAGCTTAGCGACGCCTGCTCTTTTCTCGGCGCTATAGGTCAATCCCGAAGGATTCTGGAAATTTGTTACAGCATAAAACATTTTAACCTTATCTTGATCTAAAGCAGCTTCCAGTTCCGCAAGATCAGGGCCGTCCTCTTCAAGGCTGACAGTAATAAAATCTGCCTGAAACATTGAAAAAGACTGAATTGCTCCAAGATAACCGGGACGCTCAATAATGACCTTGTCTCCGGCATTAAGAAGAACTTTACCAAGCAAATCTAGACACTGCTGTGAACCGGAAGTAATGAGAATTTCATCAGGGCTGACATCAATTCCCTTCTTTTCTTTATAGCGAGCAGCGATATATTCACGCAGCGGAAGATAACCTTCAGTCGTTGAGTACTGTAGAGACTGTGGTCCTGAATCTTGAAAAACACCAACTGCGGCAGCTTCAAGATCAGCAACAGGAAATAATTCCGGATTAGGTAAACCGCCAGCAAAAGAAATAATAGATGTATCTTCAGTGACTTTGAGTATTTCACGAATGAAAGATCTGTGGACAGTAGACATCCGATCGGCAAACTTAACAGGCATCCGAGCCTCCTTGAAAACCATAACGCCACAATCTAAAGCATGTATTCCAGAAATCCAGTTCATGCCTTTCAGAAACTGTTCCCGAAAGAATTGTCAGCAAGTTGGTGCATTTAAAGGGACATTTCGATTTAACAATCAAAAGAAAGAACATCCTACTTATTTTTTTAGGGAACACAAGCAACAAAATGCACCTATATATAGAATACAGGTGCATTTTTCTTATTAACCCATGATAATAAATAGTTACAAGCTTCAAATACGACTTATAATCAGCTTATTAAAAAAAAATCAGCCCTGATACGGAAGTGATGAGTGATGTAAAACAATCTTTAAGACCCCGGATTCATCCCTTACATATCCAAAAGTATACTCAACCTTTGCGCTATTCCCTTTTGTGTCAGTAAAAATATATTCCCCCATGGCAATAGCCATATCACCGTGCATATACATTTCATCATTATGAAATTTAATATCAACCCAAGGTGCCAAGGCAAATCCCTTATCTTCCAGATATTCTGAATTATCACCTACAAAATAGGAAAGAGCACTTTCCTTTGAATTACGAAATGGATTTTTTTTGGCCTTAGTCGGCTTAAATAGCACCACTCCATCTTCATAATTATACGCATAAAGTTGATTAATCAGATTTTGCGCAGCTTTTTTATAATCTCCGCCATCAGAGTGAACCGCTCCGACATTTATCAGCATATCCGCCCATTGCTTTTGCGCATTTTCAACTTCCGCAACTGAGATCGAATCTTGAATCGTTACTTCATTTTTTGAACAACCTGCTACAAATAAAAAACAAAACATAACAGCGATTAAAACTAATCTGCTACAATACCAGCTTTTATCACGAGGCATAATACTTCTCCTTTAAATAGAGGGAAATTTCAGCGATATAACAACCGACTCAAGGGTTATAACCCAAATACAACACATACGGCTACCCATAATAAAAAAAGACACTCTCTTACATAAAAAAAAGGGAGAGCGGTATATCCGCTCTCCCTTTTTAAGGGTTTATATATATCAACAAGTACCCACTTTTGTGCTTGTAAAAACAAACTACTTTATTGGTATGTCAAAACATATATATGTATAATTACCCATATTTTGATGAGTTATATTATTTACGACTTTGCTGAGCAGTATAAGGCCAAGACTTTTAAGTTCTTCTTCATTCATCTTATAAATGTTGCAAGTAGCTTTTTGCGGTTGTCCTAGATTAACATCTAGTCGAGTTCCAAAAGAGATTTCTACGCTTATTTTCGTATTTAAGTTACGGACTCTATATCTGATCAGACCTTGATTTTCTAGCTGTTCCAGCTCTGAAAGAGCATAGACAAATATTTCTTCACAGGCAATTTCAAGGTAATTTGAACGCTTAATACTCATTCCGACACGCGCAGAAAATGATGTAATTTTATTACGCATGGTCACAACTTCTTCAAAGGATGGTTTTACAAAAAAAACGATAAAATGTTTTACACTAAAGAGTGTAAGTATTGTTAATCCAATTGCAGTCAACCCACCTACAGCAAAACCATTTGTAGTCAGAGGACGTAAAAATATCGGAAAAGCCTCAGGATAAAACAAATCATTTTCGGCTATGAGACCAAAGCAGAGTGACAGTCCGGCTATTACACCATTTCGGTAATCAAGATCTGTAGCAAGTATGCGTATACCTGTTGAAAAAAGATGAGCCACCAATACAACACCTACCGGCCCCATAACTTCGCCGGGAATTGAATTAAAAAGGTATGCGGTTTTAGGCGATAGAATTAAGGTTATAAGCATCAGTGCTGATACTGTTGCAACTTTTCTGCTGGCAATTCCGGTAATTTCCATAAGCGGTATATTAGAAGAATGTGATGAGGATGGCATGCCGCCAAGAATAGAAGTTAAAGTTATACCTAAGCTATGTGAATATAGACCACCTTGAATGGCATTAAAATTAGTTCTTCTCTGTCTTTGATCAATCACTCTTTGGAGTGCCATAGCATCCCCCACATACTTGATACTTGCAACCTGCACTGAAACTATAAAAGTAAAGTATGTAGCCCAATGTCCTAGATTGGAAATATCAAAACTGAATTTAGGCCAATGCATAGGAGGAAAACCAATCCAAGGGACAGCCTGAACCTGTGAAAAATCAATACCGTCTATTAAAACTTCAACAAGAATGCCTGCCGAAAGGCCCATAAACAGTCCCCAAGGCCTTAGTTTGTCTTTGCCGAACCACTCAACAAAAATCATTATTACTATGATCATCACACCTACCATAATACTCAAAAGGCCAGTCTCTCCTTCTGCCATGCCTGAACCTATCCATATCATCACTGAATCTTTCAACAACCCGGCCATAGCGAGCATGATTATTACACCACCGACAGTAGGAGTAAGGATATGACGCATGAATCTTATCCCATAACTGAACAGAATCTGAAACGGAACAGACATAAGAGCCAATGACGAAAAAAGTGATAACCCACCCAAGCCTATAGCAGCGCCGGAGCATGACATGAACACACCGGATGTCCCCATGAACATGGGCATTCCAAGTCCGAAATATTTGAATTTATAAGGCTGAAGAAGTGTCGAAATTCCAGCCCCGATTGTTGTCATGAATATGAGATAGTGTGTTTCACCAGAATCTAGCCCATAAAGCTGGGCTACCATCGCAGGCGCGATTATAATTCCAACAAAAAGAACAATCACATGCTGAAAACTTAATACGGCTGTAATTAGGTGGTAATAAGGCTTATTAATTAGGGGATCAACAGTGTCTGACATAAATTACTTTATTGTTAATGATTTTTATTTTTATAATATGACAGTGTTGAAAACTAAGCAGTCTGAAAAGTCAAGCATTTATGATAATTAGACAGGCTTATTATAACCACAGGCAATCCCCGGAAGAAAAAACTTTAGCATTATAAAAATAGTAATATTACAAAAGGAAAGGGAGAGCGGCAGAACCGCCCTCCCTTTCAAAGGCTGAGTAATAAGGAGATGGGAGCTAATTATCCATTTGAGTTTCAATCCATTCTCTGACTTCTTCATTTACGGGATAATTTCCCTTTAGTCCGCCCACTGACTTTCTGAATCGTTCTGCGATATCCTTAGGCAGATCAATACTAAGCAACTCGCGTGCTTCTTCCGAATTTCTGCGGACAAAAAGCACTCTCGGCTTGTCATCCCACATATAAACTGTGAAATAATTTGTGTAATCGTTCTTTGAAGTTACCGGAGGAAACTTGCTATCCCATGGGTGGTTACCCCACTCCAAATATAACATCACGGCATCTTCCGGAGTCATGTCCCAATCAATGTCCCAATTTCTGTATTCTCTTAGGCTTCCCATAACCGTCTCCTTATTAAACTGTTAGCTCTTTTTCCATCAACCTTGATTAAATAGTAACAATTACTATTAGTAAGTCAAGAATAAAAAGAACTTTAGTTTAAAGCTTTCTTAAAGTAACAGCTGGGAAACAGTATAAATATTGTGTTTACCACTTATAATTAATGAATAAACCAGACTTATCTCAAATTATGAAAAATAAAGCTTACCCCGTACCTAAAGAGGCACAAAGAACTGAAAGTATAATTAAGAAGAGTAAATTCATTTGCGATATCTGCCGCGTACAAAATAAAGATGAAGCAAAAGCGTTCATTGCTGCCGTAAAAAAAGAATTCCCGGATGCCAGACATCACTGCTCCGCTTTTATCGCCGGCCCCTCGCAAACCGGAGACATGGGTATGAGCGATGACGGAGAACCGCAGGGAACAGCAGGAAAACCGATGCTGCAAGTTCTGCAAGGCAGCGGAATCGGAGATATTGCCACTGTTGTGACAAGGTACTTCGGAGGAATCCTGCTGGGCACAGGAGGTCTGGTCAGGGCTTATTCAGGAGCAGTACAACAAGGACTTGAATCACTCGAAATTGTGATGAAAGTCCCCATGCGGATTGTAACACTTGAAATAAGTTATGCGCAGGAAGGAATGCTGCGCCGCATGCTTGACGGCTTTACAGCAAAAATAGAGGAACAAACCTTCGGAACAGACATTACTTTTACTTTAATTATGCCATCAAACCGGGTGGAAGAATTTGCAAAAACTATCATTGAAGAAACAAACGGAACTGCTGAGCTTTTAATCGAAGATGAAGATATTTGGATTTAATTTACCCTGAAAGAGCCTCATTCTTTACTCTAACACGATTTTATGATTACGTTCATAAGCAGACATCACAGATTCAACAAAATATGCGTCATTAAATAGGCTCAATATATAAAATGAAATCCAAAAAAAATACTGCTTGCTGCGGGATATACTGCCCTGACTGTATTCATTACAAAAACAAATACAGCGTATATGCCCTTCTGCTGAAAGAGCACCTTATAGAGATTAACTTCGATAAATACGCAAAAATAAAAAGCCCCTTCGGTGAACAATTCCAAAAATATGATGAATTTGAAGAAGTTTTGAATGCGCTTGCCGGCACAGAATGCAATTGGGCTTGCCGAGTAGGCGGTGGATGTTCCGGCGTTCCGTGTAAAATAATGGAATGCTGTTTTTCTAATAAATACGAAGGATGCTGGAATTGTCCTGAAGTGGAAGGATGTGATAAATTTGATTTTCTGGCACCCCGATGCGGTCAGATGCCAAAGAACAATATCAAGAAAATACAAGAATTCGGATTACAACACTGGATAGAACATAGAGATAATTTTTACATCTGGCAAAAATAGTCATTAAAAAAAAAGACCGCATGAGGTTACTCCCACGGCCTATATATCCAAATCAAACTATAGACTGCTATTCTTTGTCCGGTGACCAGTTAGGATCAAGGTATTTGTCTGGATTATAAATACGCCAGTCGCGGTGATTATCTTTATATTTGGTATCTGCACCGGGATAAGGAACGTACACGGTGCCGTCGCTCTCATCTTTATTTTTCTGCATATCTGCCGTAGCTAGATTTTCCATAATGAACTCCCGTAACTTGAAAGTTACTTATAAAAACTTCTATTTCGAGAACCACCTAATAGACTTATCAGATCAGGTCAAGAGCCGATTTTTGCAAATTTATTTTTTTTAAAAAATGAAAAAACTCCCGACAGGAGCAACCTGCCGGGAGTTTTTTCATTCAAATTGTAGCGCTTACTTCTATTTTTTAAACATCTGCTTAATTGCTACAATCCCCATCTTACGACGGAGATAGCTAAGCTGATTCATAAGTGGCAGATTTTTCGGGCAGACATCTTCACAGGCAAGCAGCCCCATACATCCGAAAATACCTTCGTCGGAACCGATAACATCAAAGTATTGTTTATCCGTACGCTTATCGCGGGGATCTACAACAAAACGTCCTAAACGATTGAGAGCCGCCGCCCCCATAAAGTCATCACGCAGACGGGCGGTACCGCAAGCAGCAACACAACATCCGCATTCGATACAACGATCAAGTTCATAAACATCTTCCGCAATATCATTTTCCATAGGATCTTCAATTGCGTTGGCATCAAAAACTTTATCTGTATGAATCCATGATTCAACCTTATTATACATAGACCTGAACCAGGTTCCGGTATCAACTGACAAATCTCCGACCAATTTAAAAACCGGAAGAGGTGTAAGAGTTATTTCCAGAGGAAGGTCTTTAGTCTTGGTATGACAAGCAAGTCCCGGTCTACCGTTGATAACCATTGCACAGGAACCGCAAATACCTGCACGGCAACAGAAATCAAACTGCAATGAACCGTCCTGTTCTTCACGGATACGATTCAGAGCAATAAAAAGGGTCATGCTGTCAGTTTCTTCCAGAATGTATGATTCCATATGAGGTATGGATTCAGGATTCTGAGGATTAAATCTGAATATATTAAATTTAAGCTGTCTTGCCACGGCTAGCTTTCCTCCTTGCTGTCTGCGCTGATAATCTGCATTTTACCATATCCGCGATCTCCCGGAGGAATCTCGTAGCTAGGAGTTGCATCTTCATATTCAAGAGTAGGAAGATCATCATCAGGGTTCTTCCAGTAAGCAAGAGTACGGGTGAGCCAGTCACGGTCATTACGTGCAGGATAATCTTCACGGTTATGACTTCCGCGAGATTCCTTACGCTGCAATGCTCCGTAGGCAACACAAAGGGCAAGTTTAACCTGTCCTTCAATCTTAAGTGCTGCTGAAAGTTCAGGACTTGCGCCATATCCATCAGTCTGAAGACCGACTTTTCTGGCCCGCTGCAAGGTTTCCTGAAGTGTTTCAACACACTTGGTCAATCCTTCTTCGGTACGGAAGACATGCGCGCCTTTATCAAGTGCGTCCTGCATTGCTTCACGTACTCTGTAGACATTCTCTTTACCGTTCGCTCCGCTGATAATATCATCAATGCGCTGCTGCTGTTTAGCGGCAGTGCGTGATATAACGGCAGTCGGAATAGAACATTCATAATTTTCGAGAAACTCAACAATCTTATGACCGACAATTCCGCCGGCTACTACGGTTTCTGCAAGAGAGTTACCGCCAAGACGGTTAAACCCATGCATATCCCAACAAGCAGATTCTCCGGCTGAAAAAAGTCCCTTAAGTCCGTAAGCAGCTCCGTCTTTATTAGTACGGACTCCACCCATGCTGTAATGCTGTGTAGGACGAACAGGAATCAACTGGTGAATCGGATCAACTCCGAGGAATGAAGTACAGATTTCGTAAACTTCACGAAGTTTTCCAGTTATGTGCTTTTCGCCGAGGTGACGGATATCAAGCCAGAGATGTTCACCATAAGGAGAAGGAACGCCCTTACCTTCACGCATATGATGAGTCATCCAGCGGGCGACAACATCACGGGAGGCAAGTTCGGCTTTTTCAGGCTCATAAATATGCATGAAACGTTCTTCGTTCACATCAAGCAGAGTTCCGCCGTCACCGCGACATCCTTCAGTTACGAGGATATCGGTAGGAACGATCCCTGTGGGATGAAACTGTACAGCTTCCATGTTTCCGAGAGGAACAACGCCGGTATCAAGCACAGCGCCATGCACCCCGCCGTCACAGATGACAGCGTTTGTGGAAGCTTTGTAGATTTTACCGAAACCGCCGGAAGCAACCATAGTAGCTTTAGCAATATAGGCTACAAGCTCACCGGTACGCAAAGAACGGGCAATTGCGCCATAACAGGTTTCGCCGTCCTGAATCAGGGCAATTGCTTCAACTTTATCATGAACTTCCACACCAAGCTGAGCACAGCGGTTGTCCATAGTATAAAGAACAGAATGACCTGTTCCATCAGAAACATAACAAGTACGCCATTTGGCTGTACCACCGAAGTTTCTGGCAGTAATCAGACCGCGCTTCTCTTCTTTTTCTTCTTTGTCGAACTGTTTTCCGCCCTTGAAGTATTTTGACTTACCGGGAACAACACGGTTCCATGGCACTCCCCAATCACAGAGACGGCGCATTTCTACAGGAGCAGTGTCTGCAAATAAGCGTGCAACTTCCTGATCACATCCCCAGTCAGAACCTTTTACGGTATCTGAAAAGTGAACATCAGTGCTGTCACCTTCGCCCATTATGCTATTGGCAAGTGCCGCCTGCATTCCACCCATTGCCGCAGCAGAGTGAGAACGTCTGGCTGGAACAATACTTAAACAGACAGCAGAAAGTCCAGCACCCGCAGCTTCAGCAGCTGCACGTTCCCCCGCAAGTCCGGCACCGATAATCAGTACGTCCTTATATATAGTCTGCATCAATCCCCCTTACGCAGTCAGGGTCATGAAACGGACAAGAGTAGCCAGACCTATACAGATGAAAACAACTGCAAGACCTGTTGCAAACCTGTTAAGTTTGCTGCGCTGATAATCTCTGATAAATCCCCACTTAACCGCAATACGATAAAGCCCTGCAACAACATGCAGAACAACAAGCGGAGCAAGTACGAGATAGAAATACAACCATGGACCGGACTGAACCCGGGCCGCTGAACGAGCTGCTGTGATAGGAAGATCACTTAAGACAGCCCACATGTGAATTGAACCCATGACAAGAATGAGCATTGCGGAAATAACCTGAACAATCCAAAGCCAGGTGTCCCTGTGATGCATCATTTTAGCATGTGCCCAGATTGTTTTCTGACCTTCAAACCTGAATGGAATTTTGCGTGCAGCAAGATAAAAATGGAAGAGAAAAAGCAGAAAAAGAATCGGCCCGCCGATCTGAGCCATGTAGTTTTTTTCATACGTGTGCGCAATAGTATCCATAATACTCGTATTGATAATTACGCTTGAAACAAGACTCATATGCATAAATACAAAAATGATAAGAGCCACACCGGAACACATCTGGAGCCAATCCAAAATTGCATCACTTTTGCCCGACTTGGCAGTCGTGACTTTAGAATCGAAAGACATCAGCACCTCCGTTTAATTAAAGAAAAAAAGATACCTCGCAACTGGTATTTTGGGAGAGCGATAATGTCTCTCATCAACTGTTTTGTCAATCAATCAATATTGACAACTAATTAATTTTCTAGCTTTTTTTCTCCCTGCAAAGCTTCTTTTTTACGTATTTCGTAAAACTACACATTTATCAGCCTTGTTTTACCCTCTGAATAGGCAAAACAACTGCTCATTGAGCAATAACTGCATTTTATTTTTTTTCTAATTAAACTGAAAATATGTTAAATCTCAGTAAGATCAACGCCTGAGTAAAATTAAAATTCTAATTTAAAAATTCACCCGGCTAAACTTCCGTTGACCTATTTCTCTCTCGTGCTTACTTACATTTTTACCAATTATTACAAACGGGGTTAGCCCTACATTTTGGGTTTAGCTTATATGCAAAACGGATTGACACACGGGAGTTTTAAAGACATGTTCCCACATCAAAAAAACGCGGCGGTATCAGCCGCAAAAGGATTCAGAATTGAAAAGCTACCCATCATTCTCCTTCTTCTCGGAGCACTCCTAATGACTGCCGGATGCAAGATAGAGAGAACAGAACAAAGCGATAAACTGAAAGTTTCACAGAAAACCTCTGCTGAAGATTCCGCCATCAAGGAACTGAAAAAAGAAATTTCAGAAGCCTTGTCTTCAGGTGACGGTCCGCACATTATAAAACTCAAAAACGGAATGAATCTTCTTATTAAGGAAGACACCAGATTTCCTCTGGTTAATGTCCGTCTGTTTGTTCATGCCGGTTCATCATATGAAACTCCTGATCAAGCAGGTATAAGTCACCTTCTGGAGCATATGGTTTTTAAAGGAACCGACAAACGCGCTCCCGGGCAGACAGCTCTTGAAATCGAATCTGTCGGCGGTGACATGAACGCCGCGACAAGCTTTGACTATACAGTCTACTACGTTGAAGTGCCTGAAAATGAGTGGAAGCTCGGCATGGATATCGTCACGGATATGGCTTTCAACGCCAAAATAGATCCCGAAGAACTCAAATCTGAACGCGATGTTGTGCTTTCCGAACTTGAAAGAGGCGAAGACAATCCCGGAAGCAGGATATTCAAAACGCTGCAATCAATTGTCTGGAAAGATAGCAGCTATCAGTGGCCTATTATCGGCTACCGCGAAACTGTCGAAAAAATTTCTTCCGAAGACATCCACGCATACATAGACAGGCTGTATCAGCCTCAATCAATGCTGCTGAGCGTTGTCGGTAAAATTGATCCGCAGCAGGTTGCTCTTGAAGCTGAAAAACTTTGCGGATCATTAGAAGCTACCCAGCCGGTAGTGCCTCCCGTAAAATTTGCTACTCCTGAGAACGGAAAAACTACTATTAAGATAATTCCCGGTAAGTGGAACAAAGTTTACATCGGAGCAGCTTTCCCTATTCCCGGTATCACCTCAGCGAAAGTTGCAGGGCTTGAGACTCTATGTGAATTGCTCGGCGGCGGAGAAACTTCCAAACTCTACCGCAAATTTAAATATGAAAAAAGAATGGTCGACAGCATTTCCGTTTCGTCGCTGACACTTCAGCGCTCCGGCATGCTATATATCTTTGCAACTCTTGATGCGGACAAGGTAGAAGAGTTCTGGAAAGAACTTATAATTGAATTGTCTTCCATTGATTTCAATCAGTTTACCGACCGTGAAATGGAGCGAGTTTCCCTGAATCTTGAAGATTCATTATTCCTGACCAAGGAAACCCTTTCGGGACTCGCTTCAAAGCTCGGCTATTTTCAGTTCTTTGAAAATGGACAGCAGGCCGAAGAAAACTACCTTTACGATGTAAAAAACATTACCCGTCAGCAGCTTCAAAAGCTTTATGATGAATACTTTGTGCCTGAAAAGCTTGCATCATGCATGCTCACGCCCGAAGGGTTCAAAACGACAGAACAAGATCTTGAAAAAATTGTAGCGGACAACTGGCCTGCAAAGAAAGTGACCGCCAATGAAAGCAGCGTATCCGGTCCCGGTGAAGCTTCCACCATTGAGCTTGCGAACGGTAGCAAACTGGTTTTCATTCCTGATACGACACTGCCCTACACTGCAATGTCCATGTACTGGTCCGGCGGTGATGCAGATTTGACAGTAGAAGATCAGGGGCTGTCCGCGCTGGTTTCCCAGAGTTTGACTCGCGGAACCGCAAGCATGAACGCAACTGAACTTGAAGATTATGTTTCTGACAGAGCCGCCTCCATAGGAGCCTCTGCCGGACGCGAAGTTTTCGCCATAACGTCCAAGTTCCCTTCCCGTTTCACTGCCGACATGTTCCCGCTCATCAAAGAAATTCTGACTGCTCCACGCTTTGCAGCCGAAGAAATAGACCGCGCTAAACAAGATCAGATTTCGTCCATTAAACGCAAAGAAGATCGACCTGTAAGCTTAGCTTTCAGAAACATCTTTCCCTTCCTGTTTAAAAACGGAACCTACTCATATTACCACCTCGGTGTGCCTGCAAACGTTGAGAACTTCACTGAAGAGAATATCCGTGATTTCTGGGCCAAGCAATCATCCCGTCCATTTGTCATCGCAGTGTGCGGAGATTATGACCGCGAAGCTCTCATGAATTTCGCCAAAGAACTTGACGCAAAACTCGTTCTCAAAGACAAGCCTGTCGAAATTCCCGTCCCTGACTGGGGAACTGAAAACAAGCTAAAACTCACCCTGCCCGACCGGAATCAGGCGCATCTCATGGCCATTTTCCCTATCCCGGGTATGGAAGACGAAGAAGCGACAGCAGGACTGTCTCTACTCAGAGCCGCCCTTGCCGGACAGAGCGGACTTCTGTTCCGCGATCTACGCGATAAGCAGGGCCTCGGCTACACAGTAACCGCATTCCTATGGCAGGCTCCCAAAACCGGATTCATGGCCTTCTACATTGGCACCAAGCCGGAACAGGTGGAACAGGCAATGGCGGGATTTGAAAAAACAGTCGCCATGCTGCAAAAAGATGATCTACCGGAAAAAGAAATCCAGAGAGCTAAAAACATTCTGAACGGTGAGTACTATCAGGAACATCAAAGTCTACTTTCACGAAGCAGAGAATCTGCAAGCTTAATTGTAAAAGGATTCGAACCTGACCTTGATCTCAAGCTCATTGAAAAAGCCGGAAAAATGAATGCGGCAGATGTCAGAATCCTTATTAACAAATATCTGGACTGGAACAAAAAATATACGCTGACAGTCCAGCCCTAGAAAACATCACACGCTATACTAGCTAACTAATTAGCTTTTGACCCCCCGTAGAATATTGATTCTGCGGGGGGTTTTTATTGATTGATCAGTGAAACAATGATATTGGTCTGACCAATTGCTTAATAATAAAATTGGTAGGACCTCTTATGGATATAAAAAAGCCGCAAAATCCTGTTTATGAAGCTGTTGCAAAACAGATCACCGAATTGATTAAATCCGGTGAATTACAGCAAGGTGACAAGCTTCCTTCGGAGCGTAACTTAGCTGAAAAATTTAAAGTTTCGCGCAGTTCCGTGCGGGAAGCCATCAAAGCACTGATCCATAAAAATTTAGTTGAAAGTAAACGAGGAGATGGAACCTACATCTGTGCTCACATCGATGCCGACATTATTGAAGCATTCACCGAAGCCTTCGCTGATCAAAAAAAACGACTGAGTGACATTTTTCAATTCAGAAAAGTAATCGAACCTCAAATTGCGGGGTTAGCTGCAATTTCAATAGATGATGAAACTTTAAACCGCATGAAAATAATCGTATGTAATCAAGAGATACGGATCAGGTCAGGCAAAGACACTGGTGACCTTGATGCCGAGTTTCATCTTGAAATTGCAAAAGCCAGCGGTAACAGCATCTTTCCGGATATGATGGAAGCTCTCAGTAAAATTATAAAGGAAAGCCGTTCGCAATCGTTGCAAAACACAACGCGAAAGCAAAAATCTATAACAGCACACTTTGATCTTCTAAAAGCATTTGAAAACCATGATTCGGCCTTGGCGCAGAAAATAATGAGACAACATATTGAAGAAATTGAATCTGCGGCAACCGGATCTGATTCACTATAAAAAGACCTAAAAAGAGGATTTAAACATGATTTCAACATTGCTGATTTTTGTAGTTCTAGGGGTTATTGCCGGAATACTTGCCGGACTCCTTGGTATTGGCGGAGGACTGGTCATTGTTCCAATTTTATATTTTGCACTTCCCCAGCTCGGCATAACTGAAGCTCAATTAATGCATGTAGCTCTCGGAACATCACTGGCGACTATTATCTTCACGTCCATCTCCAGCATGCGTGCTCACAACTCACGCGGAGCCATCCGCTGGGACATATTTAAGACTATCACCCCCGGTATATTAATAGGAACGTTTCTTGGATCATGCTTTGCAGCATATTTAAACACGACCATCCTGAAAATCATCTTTGTTATTTTTCTCTACTATGTTGCTTCACAGATGCTGCTTGGACTCAAACCTAAAGCTTCGCGTCAAGTTCCGGGAACATGGGGAATGTTCGGAGCAGGCAATGCTATCGGTGCAATGTCCAGCCTTGTTGGCATCGGCGGCGGAACACTTTCAGTTCCTTTTCTGACCATGTGCAACATCCCGATTCATACCGCAATCGGCACTGCTGCGGCCATAGGACTTCCTATCGCATTGGCAGGAACTGCCGGATTCATCTGGACAGGAATCGGAGTACAAGGGCTACCGGACTGGACTATAGGTTTTATATATCTTCCCGCACTTATCGGAATTGTTTCAACAAGCATGCTGACAGCTCCTTTTGGTGCAAAACTCGCTCACAGCCTGCCTGTTGCAAAACTGAAAATGATTTTTGCGATTCTTCTTCTAGTAGTCGCAACAAAAATGCTGATCAGCCTTTTTTAAATTACTTTAATCTATTTATTACACTCAAATTCAGGAGTAATTACCATGAAATCAACTCGCGACAACGCCAGAGAATTAATGAAAGGATATTGCAAAGTCTGTCCTGTCTGCAACGGAAACGGTTGTGTAGGTGAAGTTCCGGGAATGGGCGGATTAGGCACTGGATCAAGCTTTAAAAATAACTTTAAAGCTCTGGCAGATATTAAACTGAATATGCGCACCATTCACGATTTTTGCGAACCCGATACCAGCCTAAACATCATGGGCATGAAGCTTGATATTCCAGTAATAGCCGCACCTATCGGCGGAGTTTCATTCAATATGGGCGGAAAAATAGAAGAAATTGATTACATTTCAGCTAAACTTAAAGCTTGCGCCGCAAAAGGGATTATCGGTTGCACCGGAGACGGCGTGCCGGACTTCATTCATCAAAGCGGATTTACTGCCATTGAAGAAGTTAAAGGACACGGAATTCCATTTATCAAACCGTGGGAAGAATCTGAACTGTATATGAAGCTTGAAAAAGCAGAAAAAACAGGCGCTAAAATCATAGGCATGGACATCGACGCGGCAGGACTCATTACACTGAAAAAAATGGGCCGCCCGGTTACACCGAAACCTATCAGCAAACTGCGCTCCATAATTGAATCAGTAAATGCGGACTTCATCCTTAAAGGAATCATGACCCCCGATGAAGCTAAAATGGCTATTGATGCCGGAGCAAAAGGAATTGTCGTTTCCAATCATGGAGGACGCGTTCTCGACTCCTGCCCCGGTACTGCCGAAGTTTTGCGCGAAATATCAAAAGCTGTTGCAGGACAATGCGCCATCATGGTTGACGGCGGAGTCAGAACCGGAATCGATGTTCTTAAAATGCTGGCTCTCGGTGCCGACGCAGTAATGATCGGACGCCCGTTCTCCATTGCCACCATAGGCGGATTACAAGACGGAGCTGAAAAATATATTGATCAGCTGAAATCTGAATTCACTCAGGCAATGGTTCTTACCGGCACAGCAAGAGCTGATTCTGTAAATTTATCAGCGTTATATTATTAACAATTATCTAACTTAAATTATTACAAAAAGTACTGTATTAAAAATTCAGAATGTATTGACGCCACCTTTTCAGAGGGGTATATTTAAATCAAAGGTAAAGGCAGCCATCAAAAATGGCTTTTTATCCAACCCCCAACGGGAGTGAACTTAGCGTTGATATCACAATCCCATAACGAGCCTGACGTAGAGGCTCAACTTGAGGGGTAAAACCAAGCGCGAGAGTTCTGTTAATCTCTCCTTTTGTGGGCCCGTGGAGAGATTGGAAACTGCCGGGTATCCGGCCTAGCTGAAACGGAACCCCTCAAAAACGGTAAAAAACGCGTCTTCTGAGTCAACTTGGAAAAACAGATTTTAAACCCCCGATCGAAATTTTATATTTCGGTCGGGGTTTTGTTTTGGATTTTTTAGCACGGTAAAAACCAACTTCAGCTATTAATCACAGTTTCAATTAAAATCTTAACATACTTATATTAAATGTTTTTTTAATTACCACCTAAAATAATCAACAAATAATCAACAAATAACATATTATTTGTTGACGACATCCCTCAACAAGAGTATTTTTTAATCAACGGTAGGAAAGGCCCTTAAAGAAGGCATTTCTACTTAACCCCAACGGGAGTGAACCTAGCGTTGAAATCACATTCCCATAACAAGCCTTTATTAGAGGCTCAAGCTGAGGGGTAATCCTTACTGCGAGAGTTCTGTTAGAATCTCCTCTTCGGGCCCACGGAGAGACTGGAAACGGCCGGGCAATCCGGCACAGCGATTGAAATGGAACCCCTCAAAACGGTTATAGCGCGTATCTGGATAACTAGAAAAACAACAGATTTAAACAGTTTAAGTGGTTGAAAATCGGATTCTGAATAACTCGGAAAACAACAGATTTAAAACGATTTAAGAGTTTAAAACGCGTAATTAAGTAACTTTAAAAAGAACGTTTTGTTAACCCCCGATCAGGCCCATTTGCCGGATCGGGGTTTTATTTTGCGCAAGTTTAACTTTTCCATTCTTCCACTTCTACTCACTTATATTTCTATAAAACAGCTTCTTCGCATATTCTGCGCCCACGACATACAAGGCCACTATTATCCACATTGCCACCAAGAAACTTATTGGAAGGGGTTTAAACCCTAAAATAAGAGCAATAGGACTGTAAGGAAGCACATGAACAAACGCAATTACAGCCAGAGTCGCAAAGACAAGATATTTGCCCGGCTTACTTTTATAAAACGGAAGTCTCGTGCGGATAACCAGCACAATCATTGTTGCGGAAACAATTGATTCCAAAAACCAGCCTGTTCTGAATTCCTCAGGTGACGCATCAAGAATATAAAGCAACACTCCGAACGTCATAAAATCAAAGACAGAGCTAACGATTCCGAAAACAATCATAAATTTTTTGATAAATTTAATATCCCAACGCTTAGGTCTATCAATGTTGCTCTGATCAACATTATCGGTGGCAATGGTCATTTCCGGTAAATCAGTAAATAGATTGGTAAGCAGGACTTGCTTAGGCAGCAAAGGCAGAAATGGTAAAAACAAACTTGCTCCGGCCATGGAAAACATATTCCCGAAATTGGCGCTGGTAGCCATGAATACATATTTAAGCGTATTGGCAAAAGTTTTACGCCCTTCTATCACCCCGTGTTCAAGCACACCGAGATCTTTTTCAAGAAGCACTATATCAGCGGTTTCCTTGGCTACATCAACAGCACTATCAACGGAAATACCCACATCTGCGGCCCTGAGTGCGGACGCATCATTAATTCCGTCGCCCATGTATCCGACAACCTGTCCAGCCTGTTTTAAAGCAAGCACGATATCTTCTTTCTGATTCGGCTCAATTTCAGCAAAAATATTTACTCCTCGCACTCGCTGAACAAGGGCTTCATCCCGCATTTGATTAATTTCCGCCCCCGTCAGGATCACAGGCTCGGTAAGCCCTATTTCATGCCCCACTTTTGCGGCAATATGTCTGTTATCCCCGGTGATAACTTTTAGACTCACACCCAGCGCCTTCAATTTAGCTATATTTTCTACTATCCCTTCCTTCGGAGGATCCCAGAAAGCAAGAAATCCGATAAAGGTCATATCAACTTCATCATCTTTATTTATTTCAGCATCAACTGGAAATTCCCGCTTTGAAACACCCAAAACACGAAATCCCTGCCCGCTGAATTCCTCAAATTTTGCCTGAACATCATTTACAACATCCGCCACATTCACAATACTACCGTCAGAAGTAACAGCCTTGGTGCATGAATCCAGAATATTACTCAAAGCTCCTTTAGTGATCATCATTGCGTGCGATTCTTTTTCGCGCCGGACCAGTACACTCAGCCTTTTACGAATAAAATCATAAGGAACTTCATCCGTTTTAGTAAAATCAGAGACATCAAAAGACTCCATCCCACGAATAGCTTCATCAATCGGACTGATAAAACCTGTTTCAAAATAAGAATTCATATAAGCCTGATGAAGGACTTCTTCACTTTCTTCACCGTAAAGATCATATGCTCCCTTGAGCCTTACGGTTCCATCAGTGAGAGTCCCTGTCTTATCCGAACATAAGACATTCATGCTCCCGAAATTCTCAATAGACGAGAGTCTGCGTACAATCACCTTATGCTGAGCCATGCGCTTGGCTCCATTGGCAAGGTTCACGCTGATAATAACGGGTAGAAGTTGTGGAGTAAGTCCAACAGCGAGAGCTAATGAAAAAAGAAGTGAATCCAGAATGGGCTTTGCAAAATAGACGTTAAAAGCAAAAATCAAAACAACCAGAACCAATGTGACTTCCATCAGAAGATAACCGAATTTTTTGATTCCCCTTTCAAACTCAGTTTCTGCCGGGCGCAGTTTGAGCCGTTTTGAAATTTTACCGAATTCAGTATTGAGAGCAGTTGCAGCGACAATAGCTTTCCCTTCGCCGCTCATAACATGCGTTCCCATAAAAAGGCTGTTCGACCTTGCGGCAAGGGGGGCATCAACAGCATGAGACTCAATATCTTTTTCAACCGGGAAAGTTTCACCTGTCAGAGCAGCTTCATTAACAAACAAGTCTCGTGATTCAAGGATGCGGCAGTCTCCGGGTATACCCTTGCCAGCATGAAGTGTTATAATATCACCGGGAACGATTTCATCAACAGGGATTTGAACCTGCTTTCCGCCCCGCAAAACATCAACCTTTGTTTCAACGGTTTCAAGCAAAGACTCGACAGCACCTGCGGCCCCTTTTTCCTGCCAAAACCCAAGGAAACCACTGACAAAAACAATCACCATAATAATAATCGCATCGGAACTGTCACCAAGAGCGATAGAAAGGATTGCGGCACAAATAAGTATAATTATAATCGGGCTCTTGAACTGATCCAGAAATAACGCAAAAGAGGTATGATGAGCTTCTTTTTTTAGAGTATTCGGCCCGAATTGCTTAAGCCTCAGTTCAGCTTCTTCCTGACTGAGTCCGGCGGTGCAAGTTTTTAAGTCATGTAAAACCGAATTAGAAGTTTTGCTCCAAAAATCTTTACTGAGTAAATCCATGATTATCCCCGCTCATTTGCAACCGTTAGCCCCCATAAAAAGGACATAGCAATACCATGACATAAATCTGATAAAAGATTCAAGCCACGAATCAATTGCAACAATCTTGGAGGATAAACGGAAGTCCAGAGGGCCGCCGGCCTTCTGGTCCAGCCGAAGGCAAAATTTCTATTAAAAAGCCCGAAGGGCAATCAAGCCTGAATTATCTTCTTTTGCGAGGCATTGCGGCGGTGCAAACCCAGTCGAGAACTAATGCGGGATTTACGTTGTAGTTCAGAGATTCCTGAGCCTTGCTCAAAACAAGATCAAGCCTGCGCAACCCCTTGGGGTCGAAAAGACCAGAAAGAGCATTTGCAGCAGGAGTCAGTTGCGGATTCATGAGAGTATTACGAAGTTCACGCTGACAGCCTAAAACGACTTTCAGGGCTTGCTCTTTATTAAGAGCACCTTTTGCGGAAGTTCTTGCAAACCAGCCCTGTCCAGAACGCCAAAAACCCAGCATGCCACTTACCCAGTCGGCAACTTCAGGACTGTTCTGTGTTTCCGTAGGCCACGCAAGAGTGATAACCCAACTGCGCGAGACTAAAGTTCCGAGCAGTCTCTCCCGCTGAGGAGCGGTGAGAACAAAGACATTTCCGGGACGTGGTTCTTCGAGAGTCTTAAGGAGAGCATTCGCAGAATTACCGTTTAAGTGCTGAGCTTCTTCAATAACGGTTACGCGAGTACCCCGGCCATGGGGCGGTTGGCCCCAGACCGAGAAATACTTGCGAACATTATCTACTGGAATATCCTGTTTTTCGACACCGTCTTCATCGACACGGTCAATTATCAAGAAATCGTTAAAAGCGTTATCCGCAATCTGCAAACATGGCTTGCAAGTGCCGCAGGGAGTTCCCCCGCTTTCACAATTAAGCAGGCAAGCCCAATAACGGGCCATATCGCGTCTGTCTTCGGCGGATCCGCCTTCAATCAACAGGCACTGAGGAGGCTGCAAAGCCAGCTTGGCAAATCTGGGCAGAACTATTTTCTGCCGCGAAACAGTCTCTTGAATACCTGTAAACATAATTATCGTACTATGGTCTGAGCTCTGTCAGGACCGACGGAAACGATTCCGACTTTAACACCGGATAATTCTTCAATACGGGCAATATAATTTTTAGCAGCTTCAGGAAGCTCATCATAAGTACGTGCGCCGGTGATGTCTTCATCCCAGCCGGGCATGGTTTCATAAACAGGTTTGACAAATGCCATACCGTTCTGCTCCTGCGGAGGATAAGAAATCTTTTCACCGCGGTACTCATAAGAAACACAAATTTTGAGTTCTTTGAGACCGGACAAAACATCCAGTTTAGTAAGAGCAAATTCAGTGAGGTCACACAGACGTGCAGTTTCACGAATGATAACCAGATCGAGCCATCCGCAACGGCGTTTTCTGCCGGTAGTTGCACCGAACTCATGTCCGTTTGCCTGCAAAGTATCGCCGGTTTCATCAAGCAGTTCTGTAGCAAAAGGACCGCTACCGACTCTGGTTGTATAAGCTTTCAGGATACCGATGATACGTTCAAGACAGCGGGGTCCGCACCCTGCGCCGGCGGCAGCATTACCTGCAACAGTGTTGGAGGAAGTAACAAAAGGATATGTTCCGTGATCGATATCGAGATGAATACCCTGTGCACCTTCAAAAAGGACCATTCCGCCTTCTTTGTTAACTTCCTGAATAACGGAAGAAACATCTCCGAGAAAAGGTTTAATTCTCTCAGCGACAGGAAGAATGTCCTGATATACTTTTTCAGGATCAAGGGCTTCAACATTGAAAAGTTTTTCAAATAAAACATTTTTTTCAATAAGAGCTTCAACTATCTTGGCACGAAGCAGTTCAGGATCAGCTAAATCTGCGGCACGAATACCTATACGGTTCATCTTGTCTTCATAACAAGGACCGATACCGCGACCGGTTGTTCCGATTTTACTTTCATCAGATTTGACAGATTCTCTACAGTTGTCCATCATTCTGTGGTAAGACATGATAATCTGTGTTTTTTTACTGATCATCATGCGTTCAGGAGAAACATCAATGCCCTTTGCGTTAAGGCCGTCGATCTCCTTAAGGAAAACTTCGGGGTCTAAAACGACTCCGTTCCCGATGAGGCATTTCTTTCCGGGATGTAAAACTCCGGAAGGAATAAGGTGCAGGATACATTGTTCGCCAGCGACCACGAGAGTATGACCCGCGTTGTTTCCGCCCTGAAAACGAACAATCGCGCCAGCTTCTTGAGCGAGCATATCCACGATTTTACCCTTACCTTCATCGCCCCATTGGGTTCCAACAATTACCGTATTCGACATTCCTAAAGTACTCCTTGGGCAGTTTTCTCAAACGGAAATCCGGCCCGTGAGAATTTTTCTGCAATTTGATGACTTGATAGTGACACTGCGTCTGACGTATAGATATAAAAACAATTCGTTTTACCGTCATCTTATTTCTCCCCTTGAAAAGGAAAATAAAGTATTTTGAACGGCAGACGGGTTTTTTGCGTAAAAAATCTTTTAGGACAATGTCAATACACTTAAGCAAATTAAATCGCCCAGAAAAGGGCACTCTGACACTTTTTTCACAACATATATCCAATATTATTGTATACTTAGCATGCTTTTACGCAATAATTAATTTATATTCATTTAAATATGAAATCCCGCTTCCGCACATCATACGCGTTGCAGCGGTCGACATCGAGCGTAATTTTCCCAAGCTTTCACCGTGGGGACCGGGCTTTGACCGTGAAATCCTTGATGAATTCGGTAATTACACAGATGTAAAGCTTTTAATAACACCCTACCCTACACACAACAAGGCTTTTGAGGCTCTCCAAAAAGGAAAAGCTGACCTGATGCTTGCAAGCGGGTATAATCCAGAAAATTTTAAAAAATTTACTTCGATTAAAGCCGGCCCTGTCTACGAGCAAAGCCCAGCACTGTTATTACATAATATACGAAGATTCGAACTTAGAACTCCTTTCGAGCTTTGTGATCAAACTATTTTTGCACCCAAACATTCCGGACTTATAAAAACTTTCAAAGACCTTTCAGACTATTTAGTCTGTGCTCCAACCCTTATTACAAGCAACGATTCAAACCACTTAGACCCTCTACTTGAATTAAATGAAGATAAAAACTTCAGATTTCATCTGGTTGAAGCCGGAGCATTCAAGCCCTTACAGCCTTTTTTACATAAACTAAGGGTCACCGACAACTTCGGAGACGATCTTGAATACCGATGGTATTGGCGAGATGACATTCAAGGTTTGACCGAAGTAACTGAAGATTACTGGCACTTAATTTCAACAAACGGCACTCTTGAAAATAAACGGGAAATATATTTCGGGTTCCTTCCCGACGAAACAGATTTCTATGACCTTTACTCTTTACGTAAAGATATCCGGGAAAAACTCCCTTTCTATCGTAAATATATACTTAAAGCCGCAAAAAAGTATAATATAGATCCACTACTTTTAGCTGCCGTTATGTATCAGGAATCGCGTTTTGACCCTCTTGCCCGAAGTAAAACAGGAGTCAGAGGTCTTATGCAGTTAACTGAAAATACAGCGGACCTTATGGGGCTTACAAGCAGACTTGACCCCGAACAGTCAATTACTGGCGGGGCCAAATATTTAAGATTTCTATGGGATAAACTGAGCAGCCGCGATGTTGATGGGTGGAACCGTTGGTTATTCACTCTTGCGGCATATAATCAAGGATTAGGACACGTTTATGATGCAATTGAAATATCCGGCTACCTAGGCAAATCATCTGGGACATGGCGGTCTTTGAAACAGATATTCCCATTACTGACCATGCCTAAATATCACTCGCAAACCCGCTACGGATACACCCGCGGGTACGAAGGCGTCGATTACGTAGACAGCATCCGCTACTATTATTATACAATGAAAGGACTAGCTATCCTTCCTGGGCTCGAAGCTGAGTACCTTGCGCCTTTTACTGTCGCCTCCCCCGCTGTCGGCCCCTGATTCAGACTTTAAACCTTTATCTTCTTCTTGCTTCATGGGGATGAAATCCGGCCTCGGCGACATAGATTCCGGCCCGCAAGATTCTGCCCAATGATAATTAAAAAGCTGATTTTTAAGCCGGATAGCCTGTATCATGCCAAAAACAACTGCTGCTTCTTCCCACTTTCGAGTAGGTTCGAACTCAGCAACAATGGCTTCATATTTGTTCCAAAGCCCTGTCAAAGAAGCTTCATCATAAGCGTTAAGCTGCTTTGCAAGTTTTAGCAGAGCTTTTTCCATATAACCTTCAGACATATTCTCTCCAGATTAAAGTAGTGACCGAAGTTATTAAAAAAATATAGAGTTTTAATCTCTTGCGGCTAGGCAAGCCTAACAAAAACCGGGGTAATACCGCAATTCAAAATTGCCCGTCGGGTAAGGCTGTGCTATTAGCGTTCATCCACAAGGCAATTATTCAGGAGAATACCCATGAGCGATCTCAAAAAAATGTACAATACCCTTTCGCAGGACCCTTTTCCAGCAGACATGACTGTTCGTTTAGGTGAACAGGAATTAACCTTCAAAAAAAGAACCTGGGAAATCGAAGGCGAAACTAAAGGACTGCGTTACGGCGAAAACCCCGACCAGCCTGCAGCCCTATATGAACTTGTTTCCGGCGGACTCGAATTCGACGGTGTTAAATTTCGTGGAGAAGGACAAGGACTTGTTTCTGCTCTGACCGAAGAACATATGTTACAGGCAGGCAAACATCCGGGAAAAACAAATCTCACTGATGTTGATAATGCACTGAACATTCTGCAATATCTTTATGCAAAACCCGCAGCTGTTATTTTAAAACATAACAATCCATGCGGCGCATCATGGTCCGAAGAAGGTGTAGGAACCGCGCTCAGCAACGCATTTCAAGCTGACCGCATAGCCGCCTTCGGTGGAGCTATCGTTGTTAACCGCCCTTTGACAATGGAAGCTGTGGAAGTAATCGACAGCGCATATTTTGAAGTTGTTGCCGCTCCGGCTTTCGAAGAAGGCACACTCGAAATTCTCAAGAAACGCAAAAATCTGCGTATTCTCCAGATTCCTGGAATCATGGATCTTGAAAAACTCATCGGCCAGCCCTTCCTTGATATCAAATCACTGATGGACGGCGGCATGGTTGTTCAGTTCTCATTCCGTAACAGAATTCTCAGCGCGGACGATTTCATTCCTGCTGTGGCAGATAAAGACGGATCAAGCTACACCGCTCGTACCCCCACAACAAAAGAAGCAGACGATCTGCTCTTCGCATGGGCTGTTGAAGCAGGCGTAACTTCAAACTCTGTCATTTTCGCACGCGACGGTGTAACAACCGCCATCGGAACAGGCGAGCAGGACCGCGTTGGCTGTGTTGAGCTGGCTGTGACCAAAGCCCGCACAAAATATGCAGATCTTCTGGCATTCGACCAGTTCAAGATGTCTATTTTTGAGCTCAAGTTGAAAGCTCTGAAAGACGAAGAGGCAGCAGCAAACCTTGCAGCAATCGAAAAGAAAGCGGCTGAAGACAAAGGCGGACTCACTGGCTCCGTACTGGTTTCCGACGGTTTCTTCCCGTTCCGCGACGGCGTGGACCTCTGCATGGCGCAAGGAATAACAGCAATCGCTCAGCCCGGCGGTTCCATTAGAGATAATGAAATCATTCAGGCTGTAAACGAAGCAAGCCCTCAGGTTGCCATGGTCTTCACTGGACAGCGTTCCTTCAAGCACTAGAATATACTTTATAAAATATCCCGGAACCCTTGTCAGAGGGTTCCGGGATTTCATATTAAATAAGGAATTACATGTCCCTATTCAAGGATGGGCGTTATGTCGCGCCCGGAAATATCGTAGAGTTTATGCACGGAAACCAGCCTCAGCTTGCATTTGTAATGGAAGAACAAGCTGGTAAACTAAAACTCTACACCATCAATAAAAGAGAAACTAAAATGCCTGCGGTCCGAGTTCTACCTTGGGTCGGGCCTCAATATTCTGCCGAGTCAACTCGTCAGGAAATGCTTGATTTGATGCTCAGTCATCAAGAAAAACGCGGTGAAATCCAAGCTGGACTCAATGTCATGGACATCTGGGACCTTGCGCAGGGAGAACTGGAAAAAGCCCCCCTGACATGGTTTGCAGGATTGTTATGGGAAGCTCCAGATGCTGACCAGATATCTGCGATGGGACGCGCTATGCTTGCGGCCAAAACTCATTTCAAATTTCAGCCGCCTGAATTCATAATTTACACCGAAGACAAAGTTGAACAGCGCCTGAATCAACAATCGGAAGAGAAGCGGCAAGAAGAAGCAATGACAGCCGGTCAAGATCTTTTCAAAAAGATCTGGGTTGCACGGGAATCCGGCAGCAAAATTAATACAGACCAAATTCCGGTCATGTCCGATGAAACAGCTGATTATTTAAAATCGTTCCTGATTGATCGCATTGCAGGAGTTAACGATGAAAAATCTCACAAAATGTGGATTGCATTAAAAAAAGGACTACCTGACCATCCTCATTTAGCCCTGCTGCTGGCTCAAGGCTGGGGAATTGTTTATCCACATCACAATTTTCTGTTTAATGAAGCCGACTATTCACCGGACGACAGCTGGACCGCAGATCATACAGAAGAAATAGACAGACTGGTCACTGCTGTAGAAACAAAAGCTACAGCCCCATACCCTCTGCCTATGCGAAGCATTGACGCGGCAACAACCCGCGACATTGACGATGCTTTTAATCTGAAAAAAAACAGCGATGGCGGCTACACTCTTACGATAGCCCTTGCCCGTCCCTGCATGGACTGGAATTTCGGCGGCAAGCTTGACCTCGCAGTCCTTGACAGAGGAACCAGCATATATCTTCCCGAAGGAACCAGCCACATGCTTCCTGAAAAGCTCGGTATCGGTGCTTTCAGCTTATTTTCAGGAGAATTAAGACCTGCGCTGATTACCACTTTTGAGCTCGATACCTGCGGTGAGTTGATATCCATTTCTCCGAAAACCGGATGGGTAAAATTAACCGATAACAGCACATATGTAGCCGTTGAACAAATGCTTGAAGATGGCACAGATGATGAGATGGCTTTAGCTTTCGAGCTGTCGGAAAAACTTATCACCCGCAGAATAAAAAACGGCGCGGTAGTAATCCGCAGACCCGAACCTGAAATTTCGCTGACAGGATGGCCTGAAAAAGTTTCAGTAAGTATCAGTTCCAAAGATGATACAACACGAGCTGACCAGATTATAAGTGAATTTATGATTCTCGCAAATTCAGGACTGGGGAAATTCGCAGATGAACAGGGATTCCCGCTTCTTTATAGAACTCAGGATATAGCTCTGCCCTCTGATTCAAGCGGGATTGTAACCAAACCTCATGAAATTTTTCAGAGGGTCAGACAGATGGTTCCTCCGCAAATGGAGACCACTCCCAAAAAACACGCGACTCTTGCGGTTAAGGGGTACAGCCCTATTTCGTCTCCGCTTAGAAGATATGCGGATTTCATAAATATGGCTCAGCTTTGCCACTATTTACAAACAGAACAACCTCTCTGGACCAGCGATGAGCTTACTACTCTGGCGGCAACACTTCAAACCAGACTGCAAGCGGTAATTAAAATTCAGAGATTCCGGCCTAGATATTGGAAACTTCTTTATCTCGCACAAAACAAAAAACAATGGCAGTCCGCGACAGTTGTTGATGACAACGGCCCGTTGACTTCTCTTGCAATGCCTGAGATTCAGATTAACGTAAGAGTTCCACGCCCCATGCTTGGTGATAAACTTTACCCCGGACAATTATTTCAAATCAGATTCAACAAAATTGATCCGCTTACAAACGAGATCAGAGTTGTCGAAGCCCTGGAAGAATAGTTTTTTTTAACAAATAAGACTTAAAGGAGTTTGTCCATGCTTTGGATCTTCTGGTTAGTATTCGCCTATTTTCTGGGATCACTCCCCTTCGGACTTTTTATTGCTAAAATCGGTTGTGGAATTGACCCACGCACAGAAGGAAGCAAAAACACAGGTGCTACAAATGTTGCACGACTATGTGGATTTAAATATGGAGTCGCGGCTCTGTTATTAGATATAGCTAAAGGATTTATCCCGGTCCTCATGGCTTCTCAATACAGTCATAACTGGATGTTTTTATCTCTGGTTGCACTCTCCGCAGTCCTCGGTCATGTATTTTCCATCTTTTTGGATATGCGCGGCGGCAAAGCGGTTGCAACAACAATTGGAGCTTTTCTAGTCCTTGCACCTGCTGCAACTCTCTGGGCTGTAATTTTCTGTGTAGCTGTAATTATGCTGTCAGGATATGTATCAATGGGATCATTGACTCTTGCAGTTGCTCTACCTGTTCTGGCTTTGTTTACCGGAAGCTTCGGAGCGGTCCTTCTAGGATGTGTTTTAACAATAATTCTGTTCTGGACACATAGAGAAAACATTCGGCGCCTTGCAACAGGCGATGAAAATTCATGGAAGAAAAAATAACCTGAAATTATTCCAGACAAAAAAAGTCGATAAGTCACTAAAAATTTAAAGCCCGAAATCATCCACTATTGATGACGAATGATTTCGGGCTTCTTCTTTGCTGTTTTTACTTAAAAAATAATATAAAATTAATCTTTATATTTTTCTTGAATAGCCAAAACAAATTCCAACTTTTCAAAAAAGACATCAACCAAAGCAGGATCAAACATAATCTCCCGATTCTTTTTAATAAATTCGAGAGCCTTGTCCACATCCCATGGTTCTTTATATGTACGGCGACTACAAAGAGCATCAAATACATCGGTTATGCAGGTTATTCTTCCGGCAATATCAATATTTTCCGCTTTAAGCCCTCTGGGATAACCGGAACCGTTCCAATATTCATGGTGCTGATACGCAATAATCGCTGCCGTCTTTAAAAGCTTCCTGTTGCTTGCGGCCAATATTTTATACCCTATGTCGGTATGAGTCTTCACAATCTCAAATTCTTCAGGTGTAAGTTTACCGGGTTTTAATAAAATAGAATCCGGTATCCCGATTTTGCCGACATCGTGCATAGGTGAAGCATAATACAATTCATCTACATATTCAGAATCAAGTGCAAGGGCAGCTCCTAAAATTTTAGTCATCTCTGAAACGCGTACAACGTGACAAGCTGTCTCTTTTGAGCGGTTTTCAACAACCTCTCCAAGCATACGCACAATCTCTTTCTGAGTATCCAGTATTTCCTGATTCAAATAAATATTATCGAAAGCTACGCCGACATTATCGGAATAAATTCGCAATAAATCTTCATCCTGCTCACTGTGCTTTACACCGCAACCTTCAACATACAACAAATGTGAACCATACTGCCGTGTAGGAAGATAGCCGACATAGTCGTCACCGATAAAACGGCCATGACCGATACAACATATTTTATCAAATTTTTTCTTAGTATCATCTGATATTTCCTGACAATTTTCCACAATATCATGACACTCCGCATATCGACCGGTTGAAGCTATTATACGCATATTTTCCGAATCAGAACTGGAAACAGCCATACCGCTTCCTTCCATATATACAGAGTCACGAAGACCCAGAAGTGAAATAACCTGTGTAAGCACGCCCTGAGCAAGACGGCTTATGGATTGCTGCTGAAAAAGACTTCCTGAAGCTTCAATTATATACTTCAAACCTTTTCTATTCTGATCAATTACAAGTATATCTCTATAGGAACGCAAGGCGGAGAGCACAGAAGTAAAAAGACGCTGGGCTGTAAGTTCCCCTTTATGCTTATAGTCATTAATATCATATTCGATAATAACTTTACGCTCAGGAGCTTGCCCCGGTTGTCCGGTCCGAAGAATTATGCGGACCATTTTATTTTTCATTTCTTCCCGGATTATCCGGGCAACATCAAGTCCCGCATGAGTAGTTTCCATCACAACATCGAGAAGAATAACTGCGATATCGGACTGCTCGCGCATTATTTGCAAAGCTTCATCACCAGTATAGGCACTTATAAATTCAAGCTGTCCACCTTCAAAAGTAACATCATCAAGAACAAGACGTGTGGTGCTGTGCACATCCTCTTCATCGTCAACAATAAGTATTTTCCACTTTCTACCGTGATCACAAAAATGGTCACAACGTTCTTCAGCTGATTCTTCCGCAAAAAGAAGTTCATCATTATCAACAGAACCTTTGCCAACAACCATTGCAACCTCACTTATGACTTATCTGACTAAATCAAATAGGAATTATCAACGTAAAAACAGCCCCGTTACGACCTTCCTTTGAATAATCCAAAATCCAGTTATAACCGTCAATAACTCTCCTGACGATGCTTAACCCCATACCTACCGCTTCAGGTCTCTTGGTAAAAAAAGGATCATAAATATATGGAAGATCCGCATCATCAATTCCTGAACCGTTATCGATAACTTTTATCTGACACAATTCAGAATCAACCTGAACGCTAAGCTCGACCCGAGGTGAAGACTCATCACTGAATATAACAGCATTCTTCATCAATTCTTCAATAGCCTTCTTAAAAAGGTCTGGCCTTCCATCTATAACAGCATGCTTCAGACTGATATCAAACTCGACATTCTTATCAAGGTTTGCTGCAAATTTTTTAATCTCAATAACAACTTCTTCCAGAAGCGGAAAAATTTCAGAATTTTGATGATCGCAATTATCAATGGAAGCATAATCGGAAACACTACCGACAACTTCTTCCAGTCTGCCGGATTCCTCAGAAATAGTTTCCAGATACTTTGCGATGTCAGACTCTTGATCAAGTTTACGCGTTGCCAAATTGGCAAAACCGGTAATTGTCATTGTTCTATTTCTGATCTGATGCGCAACAGACATTGCGAGCTGGGCAAGACTAACGCGGTTTTGCTCAATCTTGCGTAAATCCCTATAGGACCTCAAAGCAGTCGTAATAGAAGTTGTCAGCCGTTGTGATGTAAGTTCAGCTTTCTGCCAGTAATCGTTGATATCAAGTTCAGTAATAACTTTATGCTCCGGCGCAACTCCCGGCTGTCCTGTTCTTAAAATTATTCTTACAAACTGATTATTTACAAAAGTCCTTATGCGTCTGGCAACATCAAGACCGGCAGTACTCGTCTCCATTACAACATCTAAAAGGACTACAGCTATATCATGATCTTTTTTAAGAATATTTAAAGACTCTTCCCCTGTAAAAGCACTAATAAATTCAAGCTTACGCCCCTCGAAAGAATAATCCCCAAGTACCATTTGAGTCATAGTGTGAATATCCGGCTCATCATCAACAACAAGGACACGCCAAGGCTTCGCCTTTTTGACCGGACGTTCTTCAACCTCTTCTCCCGTAAAAAGAAGCTCGTCATCAGCAAATAACTCAGTATCCTGCATCCTGAACCTCATAAGACAACAACTGCATTTTTTCCCACCGTTCTTATAAGATAACTCACTTCACACTAAATTTAAATATTTTGTTGCAAAAATAACAAGATTTAATATTTAAAAATTTTACCTGTCGTCACAGACTATTTCATATGTACAAACTGATTTACCTTGTAAATACAAACCATATCCACTAAGGTCCCAAAAGTTAATCTCCCTGAAGGATGAACCAAATGGAAATGCTAATAATTCTTATTGCTCTCATAATTTTCGCTTTCATTGTCTACTCTGTTTATGCGGGACGTACTGCAAAATACTCTCAGAGAAAAAGAGCTTTTGAACTTAAAGAAGCACACATGAACAGATCAATGGATCGCTTAAGATCTGAGATATCTTTAATTGAAGATGAAATCAAAAAAACAGAATTTCAAATAACTGAATCTTTTGATGACATTAAGTAAGTTGTCTGCACCCAAAAAGTCTTAGCACGGTACCCATCATGATGATTATAACCGCAATACTTCTTGTTCTAGCTACAATAGTTACAATATTTCTATGTAAAACTGTTGCTGCTAATTTCGATAAAAGAAATGAAATTTTAGTTGAAAAAGAAAAAAAATTATATTCTGAACAAGAAGAACTTAGAAAAAAAAGACGAAATATCAAAAGACAACTGGCAGAATTGAAAAAAAGTGCTAAAGAAGTTAAATCAGATGAAAAAGAACCTTCTAATACACCAACATCATTAAATTTAAAAGACTGGCTTGAAAAAAGACAATCTTTAGATTCCAACCAATATTCAACAGCATCACAATTTGCAGATGAAAAAAACATGAACCTTTTATCTGCAATGCTGACTCTGAACATAATAAGTGTAGAAACTTATGAAGAAGCTAAAAAACTAAAATTAAAAGCTTAACTTTTCTTAATAAATCACAATTAAAACGTCCGCATCAGATAACCCTGATGCGGACGTTTTTAATTATCAGCCTTTAATTTCTTTGATCTCTTAAATAATGTTCACGTATCTCAATTCTCACTCCATGCAGAGTCAAACTGATATCCCACAAAAATAACATCAAAGAACTGATGAGACTGACTATGCAGAGCGCAAAGCATATCTTAATTACCAAACCTATTCCAAGCTCGAAAAGAAAAGTAGAAAACAACATCAAAATAACAAGACTGACAAAAAATATACTAATGACGCACATAGCAATTGCGCTTCGTAATATTCTACACCTTTTATAAAGAATTTTAAGTTCACGATGAAGATAATCAACCTCTACATCAGAATGACTATTTAAAAGTAGAAGAATTTTTCTAATTTGATCCAATGGGCGAGCCAAACGATTAGTCATGGACAATAAAATTAAACCCACACCGGAAATCAAAATAACCGGAGCAATCGACCCCTGCATAATACGTATTAACTCTGAAGTATCCATAGACCTCAAACCTCACAAGTTAATTAATCTAATTATAAAAATTTACTTACCCCACCGCCTTGATTTGTTCAACCGGCTCAAAAACTTTTTAATCAGTACTTATTCTCTGCTCAAAAAAAACAAAGCCGGCTTTTATAAAAGCCGGCTTTGTTAAACATCTTAAATCGTAAACATTAAAATTCAGTTTTAAAGGTTTCACCTTTATGCACATGATACTTTAACCCGTAATTTTTTTTTAGGTGTGTGACTAACGAATCAATTGTCCCGTCATCAAGCCGTTGAACCCAAACAAAAACTCTTCTAAGCCCGTGCTCAACTCCTTCATAAGATGTAAACACGGTTGAAAGTCTAACGCCTCTTGCCCACAAGTCACTCAGCAATTCTTCCAGAGCGGGAGCTGAATCTTCCAACAAAAATGCGAATTGTGAACTTCCGCGATTTACCCCGGTAACAGTTGTCAAAAATCTATAAATATCAACATCGGTAATAATACCGACAAGCCCGAACTCGTCGACAACCGGCAGTCCTCCGATTTTATTTTCAAGCAGAGTTTCGGCTGCGATTTCCATACATGTATCAGGAGCAACAATGAATGGATCATGAGTCATTATGTCTTTAATCTTAAGCCCCTTCAAACCAACACTTTTAACAGAAGCTCCGTCTCCTGCCAGATACTTTGAAGGCATAGCATCACGGATATCTCTATCTGAAACTATCCCGATAACAAGACCGGAAGCTTCAGTTACAGGTATTTGCCTAATCCCGGCTTCTCGCATCATTTCAACTGCGTCACTTATAGGCGCACCAGGAAAGAGGGTTAAAACCTCTTCCGTCATCCAATCCCCTACTAGCATATGTAACTCCTAAAAATTCATTACCCTCAAACTTGATAAATACTCTTCCTAAGCGACTAAAAAGTCAAAAAAAACAGCTCTTAATCTTTATTACTCCGGAATTATAAAACTTCCCCCGAAGCAAATAAAACTTCATAAGAAACTCTTATTCCCTGATCTCCACCATATAAATTTTCATACTCTTTAACAAAACGTAAATATTTTTCCTTCCCCCAGGAAATATTCCCGCTTGAAGCCACTGCTCCAGTCATTTTATGATTTTTTAAAAAACCCGCGACAGAAGGAAAATAGACTTCGTGCCGCTGGTTATTGAAGTTTACCCGGACATTTGAAATTCCCGAAAGAACATCTATATAAAATTTAGAATCTTTCAAATCCTTAACCGACCCGAACCCTGTTCTTGAACTGACATCTGCAAGCTCACAAAGCGTTCCCTTAACAAAAATCGCAATTGTAAACTTCCCTCCCCGTTTCAACATTTTAAAACTTTCAGGAATAGATTCTTCAGGATTTGCATACCACTGCATTGCGGATGAACTGACAAGCAAATCAAACTGCCCTTCTTTGAAAGGAATATTTTCACCGTCAGCCGCAACCAATAATGGCACGGACAATTCTTTCTGTTCCATCAGCATGGGGTGAACTAAATCCAGCGAAACATAGTTATCATATGTAATTCGTTTTTCCAGTTCGTTGAATAAAAAACCTACCCCCGAACCGACATCCAACACCTTTTTATAGTGTCCCTTCGGGCAATACTGAGCGCATTGAAAAGCAACCTTCTTTTGAACAGATGCAGCATCACTATAACAGGTCGCGGCTTTACCGAAACATTGTCGAATCCTCTTTTTCACGCTCTTAAAGCCCCTTAATCAAATTTATTATTTCATTTTCAGAAATTTTATGACCACTTTCTAATCGCAAAATATTCGCCCGCGGGACTAACTTCACAACGGACTCAAAAGCGGATTCTCTAACTATTTTATCGTTATCCCCATGCACCAAAGTCAAATTCACCAAAGAAAGATCTTCTTCAAAACTGATACGGGAAGCAATAAGATATTCCAATCCTTCCACCAGCGCATCCACCTGAAGTGCATTAAAAGGGATTTCTATATTTTCACCGCAATTTTTATGAAAAGAAGTGACTACAATAGCTGGTTTTTTACGCAACCCGGAAATCATACGTCTAAGCGTTCTTTCAGGAAAAGAATCAGTAAATGACAAAAAAGGGGCGATTAAAACAACTTGATCATACCTTGAAAATAAATGGCGGCATTCCTTCAATAAAACATGCGCCCCTGTAGACCATCCCACAAGTATTTTTCCACCCGTAAGGTAATCAGACAATTCTGCAGGACTGAAATCTATAAAAGGTATTAAAAAGTCCCCTGATTCAGCAAAGACAGGATATTGCTCTTTTGCGGTTGCCCATCCGCCAATGAAGACAGAGCTCACTACAGAATCTCTTTTTTTAACAAAGCAAAAGCATGCTTAATTTTTTCAATATCGTCGCTCGTCAGGTCCGCACGCAAAGAGAGTCTAAGGCGGGCCGTATTCATAGGAACAGTCGGAGGACGAATTGCAGCCGTATAAATCCCCGCTTCCAATAAAAAAGCCTGCGCCTGCAACGCTAACTTATTTTCACCCAGAATAACCGGAATAATCTGACTTTCAGAGTTGCCGCAGTCAAACCCTTCACTTTCAAGAAACCGTTTTAAATCAAGACTCTTATCGAGAAGTTTTTCACCTATAGAAGGATCAGATAAAACCAAACGGAGTGAAGCCAGATTTGCCCCGACGACAGCAGGAGGCAAAGCTGTTGAAAAAACGAACGAGCGCCCTTTATTTCTAAGAAACGATATTAAATCCGAACTTCCTGAAACAATTCCACCAAGTGAACCGAACCCCTTTGAAAAGGCTCCCATATGCAAATCAACAAGTTTTGAAATCTTACGTTCAAAACAAAGTCCTTTCCCGCCGCCGAAAATTCCTTCCGCATGAGCTTCATCCACCACGAGCATAACATCATAAAATTCACAAAGCTGAGCAATCTCTTCAATATGAGCAAGATCACCGTCCATGCTGAAAATAGTATCAGTAATTAAAATCTTAGCAGAAATATTTTTGAAAGATTCCAGACGTTTTTTTAAATGTTCAATATCATTATGCTGATAGCGGACATGCTTAGCGCCTGACATTTTAATACCGTCGATGATACTGGCATGATTAAGCTTATCCGAAAAAATGACGGAATGACGGTCAGCAAAAGAATCCATGATAGCAAGATTTGCGGCATAGCCGGATGAAAAGAGCATAGCATCTTCCTGCTCTTTGAACGCTGCAAACTCCTGTTCCAAAGTATCATACAATTTGAAATTACCAGTTACAAGACGTGAAGCAGCAGAACCTGTTCCGTAATCCCGAACAGCCTGAATCGAGGCGAGTTTAAGCCGCTCGTCGCAGGCAAGCCCAAGATAATCATTAGAGGCAAGATTTAAGAATTTTTGTCCCTTAAACAGGAGTTCTTTCTCTGCCCCGTTATCAACAGCAGGAATCCGTCTGAGGAGAGAAGCTTCTTCAAGTTCTGCAAGCTCTGTCTTAATTTGATGATAAAACCATTTTGATGTCATAAAAAAACCGGACTCCGACCACTCGGACAGGGTAAGGAAATAAGTCGATTCTCTTCAAAAAAGTCGAACTGGGAAAAGAAAAATATATTTCATAGCGTAGAATGGCAACCCTGTTTTTATCATAAAAAAACGGGACACTTAAATAAGTGCCCCGTAAAATAAAATTATTGTATTATTTCAACACATCATCAACAACGCGACTACTCATAATTGATGAAAAAACATGTTTAAAATCGTCCGCAGTTGCATTGCCGTCAACACATACCCTTTTCCATGCCGCACGGGTTTCAACACTCATTTTGCTAACGTCAAATTCATCAGCAGGCCGCGCAGCGGGAATTTCACGATGCACAGACACGCCCGGTTGCTGTTCAACTTTATGTTTAATATTACTCACGATGTTTTCTCCTGAATATAAATTTTACCGCCAATAAAGCGCATATCTTCCGGCCCGCGCACAGCCATTGCGAGCTGCTTTAGATTTGCGTCTTCTTCGAGATCTATTTTAGCCGCAGAACATATCAACTTGCCGTCGGGTGTTACGAACGAGCAATCAGTAGGAGATATGTTAAAATCTACCTCTGTGAAAACTTGATCTACAGCCCCAGCCGCTAATACAAGACTAATATTATTCTTACGTGAGATATTTTGCGGAGCTTCGGTAAGATTAAGAGCGGTTATGTCTACGATGCTGTTTCCACTGGATATATATGAGATATCATCCAGAGTATCCCCACCGTAATGACCGAACATGCAGAGTCTTTTACCCGATGATAATTTTCCGTACTGAGGAGCAATTCCAAAAACAAGTCCAGTATCTTCAACCGTATCGGCACTTGGATCAAACTTAAATACCTTTGTTGTGTTTACTACATAGATATCGCCCTTCTCAGAGATACCTGCCGAAGAAACCTTAGTAGAGTCCAACCCTACAAGTGTTATTGTTTCGCTTGCCCCGTCTGGAACAACTTTTTTAGTGACAGTATTCATGTCAAAGTAATAAACAGTGTCACCAACACAAACAGGTTGCCCGTACCCCCCAACAGTTACGACGCTTGCTGTAGTTAATGTATTAGATGATAGTATATATCTTAACAGTTTATTATCTTTACCAAATATGTATATATCTCCGGTGGCCTTATGCGTGCATGCCGACGAATAATCCCTAAAATCGGCTACACCTGTTTTTATTGTTTCAATTGTTTCAGTCTCGGGGTCAAATCTCAATATATCTTGACGTACTGTGACTACATCAAGTGAAGTCCTGCCGCCAAATAGATATATTTTTCCATCATTCCCCAAACAACCAGCCATACCAACTGTACCGTTAGGTATTGCCGCAGTAGTCAGGATTGAAACGGAGTTATCAGAATAATTAAATTTCCCGATTTCCCCTGCTGCTGTATTGGAATAAGAACCAAAGATGTAACATCGGTCTTTGTACTCTACTGCTAACGCTCC